>QHRS01000218.1 GCA_003221435.1 Candidatus Rokuibacteriota bacterium | reverse complement strand
CTGCGCCGCTTCGGCCTCGACCGCCACACGACGCTGATCATCACCGGCGACCACGGCGAGCGGCTCCCCGACCGAAAGAGCTTCCGCTACGGCCGGAACGGCGCCTGGCTGGACCCCGACCAGTTCCGCGTGCCGCTCGTGATCATCAACCCGCCCGTGCCTGTGGCCCGCCCCATCGTGCGAGCGACCGCGCGGCACATCGACCTGATGCCGACGATCCTCGAGCTGGTGGGAGTTCCGGCGCCGCCGGCTCTGGACGGCCTGAGCTTGGTGCCCCTCATCACCGGCGCCGAGCCGGACCGACGCGTAGACGTGTTCGGAGAGACGGGCTTTCACTGGGTCCCGGTAGCCCCGCCCTACCTCGGCTACCTGCCCATGACCGAGGTCGTCTCGTTCCGTCTCGACGCGCGAGGCGCGCTCATCCCCCGCTACTTCCTGCGGCAGGACTGCCTGCCGCGCGCTGACCTCGCCCGACACCGCTTCATCAGGACCGCGCGCCACCAGCTCAACTACCGCCCGACGATCGACGGTGCCCGGCTCGAGCTCTACGACTTCGTCGAGGATCCCGACCTCGAGCGAAACCTGGTCGATGCGCGCCCGGATGTGGCGGCCGCGCTGCGCGCCCGGCTCTTTCGCTGGGCGCTCGGCGATCCGGAGCTCACGGTGCGCGACGGCCGGCTCGCGACCCGCGACCCTGCCGCCCTCGCCCGGTGCGCGCCGCGCGGATGACGGAGATGACGTTCGACGAGACCGATTAGGTGAGCCTCGTCAGCACCTCACCCACCTTCTTGAGGATTGAGGGTTTTTCGACGATTCCAGCGACGCCGAGCCGGCGGGCCTCCTCGAGTTCGCTCTCTTCGGCGTTTCCGGTGACTAGGACCACCGGTAACTCGGGATGCGTCGCACGAATCCGGCGTAACACCTCGATTCCACTCATCTCCGGCAGACGGACGTCAAGAAAGACAACGTCCGGGCAGCGGCCCAGGTAGGCCAGCCCCTCAGGGCCCGTGTAAGCGACAATTGTTTCGTGGCCCTCCGCCGCGACGGCGTCCGCGAGCAAACCGGCGACTGTCTGTTCGTCCTCGATTAGCAGGATCCTCACGCTCGCCCACCTCCTTGCTGCATCCGGCTACGCATTATGAGACCAGCGCTCCCAATTTCCAACGTGATAGCGTCTGGGCGACATGGCGTAATTTTGGCCCTACCGGGACCCGAGAGGGGCTCGGGGCGAATGAAGCGCCAAACCTCCTCGCGCAGTGAATGCAGCCAACGGGTGCGTGTCCGACGATCTGCCCCTGCCCTCGGCCAATGCCCCGGGACGTGAATCTACTCTCACTCCAAGAGCGCTCGCGCGCCGCGGGCGATGGACTCGGCGTCGATGCCGTAGTGACGGTAGAGATCGGCGCGCGTGCCCGACTGCCCGAAGTCGTCCACGCCGAGCGGGAGCTGGATCGTGCCCAGGGCTCCACCGATGAAGCCGAGCGCGTGGGAGTGGCCGTCGAGCACGGTCACGACCGGCGCGGCCGCTTCGTCGTCGCGCACGAGGCGTTCCAGGTACGACGACGCCTCGCCGCCCTTGCGCGCGCCCGCGTAGCCTCGATACAGCAGGTCCGGGCTCGTGATCGCGAAGATGTTGGCCGCCCGGCGGTCGGCCTCGAGCAGGCGACCCGCTTCCAGCGCTTCGGGCACCATCACGCCCGCCGCCCAGATCGTGACCTCGGGTCTCCCTCGATCGACCAACCGGTAGGCGCCTTGGACGACGTGGGAGCGCTCCACCGCGGGAGCGCGGAGCGACTGATCGATCGGCCGGGTCGACAGGCGCAGGTAGAGACTCTCGCCCACGCCGTCGGCGATCCGTCGCAGACCGTCCAGGAGGATCCATTCGGTGTCCTGAGCGAACGTCGGCTCGTAGTAGGTACAGTGGGGCAGCGCGATGCCGATCGACGGTGTGACGACCGACTGGTGGGCGCCCCCCTCGGGCGAGAGGCTGACCCCTGACGGCGTTCCGGCCACGATGAAGCGCGCGCCCGAGTAGAGGGCGTGGAGCAGCGCGTCGAGACCGCGGGCCACGAAGGGGTCGTACAGCGTGCCAAGGGCGAGCAGAGGCTCGCCCGAGATATCGTCGGCGAGGCCGAGAGCGGTCAGCAGGAGGAAGAGGTTGTGCTCGGCGATGCCCAGCTCGATGTGCTGGCCGCCGGGCGACTCGCGCCACTGCATCGCCTGCGCGATGCCGCGGTCGCCGAAGTAGTCAGGGCGCTTTTCCGGATAGTAGACGCCGCGCCGGTTGACCCAGCCTGCGAGATGCGTCGTCACCGCGACGTCGGCCGACACCGTGACGATCCGCTCGGCGACCGGCAGGCGCGCGAGGGCGCCGAGCACGCGGCCGAACGCCTCCTGGGTCGACATCGATCCCGTGTACGTCGAGTCGAGAGTCTCGGGCGGCTCGACGCGCGGGCGCGACGCCGGACGCGGCGTGCGGAAGAGCGGAGGGAGCGAGGCGATGAGCCGTCCCTCGGGACTGTCGGCGGGGAAGCGCGCGAGGGGGTCGTCCGCCGGCACGCCCAGCGATGTCCGAAGCTGCTCGAGCTGCGCCGCGGTCAGCAGCATGCCATGGTTCAGCGGGTCGCCCGCGAACGGGAGCCCCCAGCCCTTGATCGTGTCCGCGATGATCACGGTCGGGCGGTCGCGCTCGCGGTCGGCCTCGGCGAACGCCTCCAGCACGCGCGCGAGGTCGTGCCCGCCGACGTCGGCGACCAGCTCCTTCGGCGCGCCCACCAGCTCCTGGACGCGCTCGGGCGGCAGGCAGAGCAGGCTCTGGTACTCGGCGTGCGGCATCCTCTCGAGCCGCTCGCGGAGCGCGCGATGCTCCCGGAGCCGCGAGCCCCAGCGCAGCTCGATCACCCGCCACCCCGCCGTGCGAAACATGCCGGTGATGTGATGGCGGCGCGCGTCGGGCGTGATGCGGTCGAGGCTCTGGCGGTTCAGGTCGACGATCCACAGCACGTTGCCGAGCCGCTGGACCGTCTCTTCCTGGAGCGCCTCCCAGACGTTGCCCTCGTCGAGTTCCGCGTCGCCGACCATGACGATGAAGCGCTCGGGCCCGGTCGCGCCGAAGTGGTCGACGAGGTAGCGTGTCGTCCATCCCCCGAATGTCGCGGAGACCGCGCCCAGGCCCATCGAGCCCGTCGAGAGGTCCACGATCTCCCGGTTCTTGCGGCGGCTCGGGTAGGCCTGCAGGCCGCCGTACTCGCGCAGCCGCGGCAGCATCGCGGCGTCGAGGTTGCCGCGGAGGTAGTGGCAGGCATAGAACGCCGGCGACCCGTGGGCCTTCACGGCGACGACGTCGGTCGATCGCAGCGCGCCGAAGTAGAGCCCCGTCAGCAGCGTGATGATCGACGAGGAGCTGGCCTGGTGGCCGCCGACCTTCGTGCCGTCCGGGTTCTCGCGCCCGAAGTTGGCGTGGTGCACCATCCATGTCGCAAGCCAGAGGACGCGACGCTGGATGGACTCGAGGGAGGCGAGCTCAGCGGCGCTTCTTGTCGACATTCGCCAGGAAGTCCAGCACGGCCCGGTTCCACGCCTCGGGCTGATCGCGGTTGCCGAAGTGGCCCGCCGGGCTCAGCACCACGAGCTTCGCGCCGCGGATCTTCTGCCGCATGACCTTCATCGGCCCGAGCGACGGGTCCTGATCGCCGCCGATCAAGAGCGTCGGCACGCGGATCTCGCGGAGGCGATCGGTGATGTAGTCCATCGCGAGCAGGGCGCGCAACGAGTTCGCGTAGCCGATCGGCGTGAGCGCACTGTAGTAAGCGTAAAACTCGGCCTTGGCGCCCGGGTCGAGCGCGAGGCGGCCGGCGACGTTCGGGTTCGCTTGCATGGCGAACTCCGCCATGGCCGCCATGCCCCGCTCGAGCGTGATCTTGATGCT
>QHRS01000017.1 GCA_003221435.1 Candidatus Rokuibacteriota bacterium | reverse complement strand
CGGCACGGCGTGACCCCGCGCGCCCGCATCGACGCGCTCCTCGACGTGCTGCGCATCGTCGATACGGCCTCGTAGCGCGCCACGGCCGCGACGGCGCCGCGCGGGCCGTATAATCGACGGGTGGATCTGTTTGACCCGCCGCAGCCCTCGACATCCGCCGCGCCCGCGCCGCTGGCCGATCGCATGCGCCCCCGCGCGCTCGACGAGGTCGTCGGCCAGGCACACCTCCTCGGCCCCGGCCGGGTGCTCCAGCGCGCGCTCGAATCGGGCGAGCTGCACTCGATGATCCTCTGGGGGCCGCCGGGCTCAGGCAAGACGACGCTCGCGCGGCTGATGGCGCGCGTCGCGGGCGCGCACTTCGTCGCGTTCTCCGCGGTCCTCTCGGGCGTCAAAGAGATCCGCGCGGTCGTCGCCGACGCGGAGGCGGAGCGGGCCCGGGGCGGGCTCCGCACGATCCTGTTCGTCGACGAGATCCACCGCTTCAACCGCGCGCAGCAGGACGCGTTCCTGCCGCACGTCGAGAAGGGGACGCTCGTCCTGATCGGCGCGACGACCGAGAACCCCTCCTTCGAGCTCAATTCGGCGCTGCTCTCGCGCTGCCGCGTCTACGTCTTGCACGCCCTCGGCGAGGAGGACATCCTCGCGATCCTCCGCCGGCCCCTCGGCGACTGGGAGCGCGGGCTCGCGTCCTTGAAGCCGGCCGTGAGCGATGAGGCCCTGCGCCTGGTCGCCGCGCTGGCCAACGGTGACGCGCGCGCCGCCCTCAACATTCTCGAGCTGGCCGTCGTGCTGTCACCCGTCGATGCGGCCGGCAGCCGGGTCGTCAGCGACACGGCGATTCGGGAGGCCGCGCAGAAGCGGGCGCTCCTCTACGACAAGAGCGGCGAGGAGCACTACAACCTGATCTCCGCGCTGCACAAGTCGCTCCGCGACTCGGACCCCGACGCGTCGCTCTACTGGCTCGCACGGATGCTCGAGTCGGGCGAGGACCCGCTCTACCTCGCGCGGCGGCTCGTACGCTTCGCTTCGGAGGACATCGGCAACGCCGATCCGGGGGCGCTGACGCTCGCGCTCGCGGCCAAGGAGGCCTACGATTTCCTCGGTTCTCCCGAGGGCGAGCTGGCGCTCGCTCAGGCGACGGTCTACCTCGCGGTGGCCCCGAAGTCCAACGCGGTCTACGCGGCCTTCGGCGAGGCGCAGGCGGATGTCCGCGAGCGGCCCGCCGAGCCGGTGCCGCTGCACATTCGCAATGCGCCCACGAGGTTGATGAAGGACCTCGGCTACGGCAAGGGCTATCAGTACGCCCATGACGCGCCGGATGCCCGTGTCAGCCAGGAACATCTTCCCGAATCGCTTCGCGGCCGAGAGTATTACCGGCCGACCGACCGCGGGCTCGAGGCTGACATCACCCGGCGGCTTGCTGCCTGGAGACGGTGGCGGGCGAAGCGGGCGGGGATAGAATAGCCGGGCATGGCCCTGCGCGTCGGCGTGATCTTCGGTGGCCGATCGGGCGAGCACGAGGTGTCGCTGGCGTCGGCCGCATCGGTCGTGAAGGCGCTTGAGCAGGGCGGGCACGTCGTCGTGCCGATCGGCATCGCGCGGGATGGGCGATGGCTCCTCGGGGGCGACCCGCTCGGCGCGCTCGCCGCGGAAGCGCGCCTGGCGCTGCCGGCGGGAGACGCGACGGGCTCGGTCAAAAAGGCGCTGGTGGAGCGCGCCGAGTCGGGATCGGTGGGCGCGGCCCAGCTCGTCCGTGCCGAACCCGCCGGCGGGTTGCCGCCCGGCCTGCGCCGGGACCTCGACGTCATCTTCATCATGCTGCACGGCCCCTACGGCGAAGACGGCACGATCCAGGGGCTGCTCGAGCTGTCCGATCTCCCGTACGTCGGCGCCGGCGTGATGGCGTCCGCGGTCGGCATGGACAAGGCCGCGATGAAGGCCTTGTTCCGCGCGGCCGGCCTGCCCGTCGTCGAGTACGAGGTCGTGCTCCGTCGCGAGTGGCGCGCCCGTGCGGCGGCTGTGAGCCGTCGCATCGCGCTCGCCATCGGCTTCCCGTGCTTCGTGAAGCCGACGAACCTCGGCTCGAGCGTCGGCATCAGCAAGGTCAGGGCCGAGGGCGACCTGGCGGCCGCGATGGACGAGGCCGCCCGCCACGACCGCAAGATTCTCGTCGAGCGCGCGGTCGCCGGGCGCGAGATCGAGGTGAGCGTGCTGGGCAACGACGAGCCCCGCGCCTCGCTGCCCGGCGAGATCCTCTACAGCGGGGACTGGTACGATTATGAGACCAAGTATGCCCCGGGTCAGGCGACGGTCCGGGTCCCAGCGCCGCTGGCGCCGGAGCAGACGCGCCGCTTCCAGGAGCTGGCGCTGGCCGCGTTCCGCGCCATCGACGGCGCGGGCATGGCGCGCGTCGACTTCTTCCTCGAAGGTGAGCGGATCCTCGTAAACGAGATCAACACGATCCCCGGCTTCACGAGCACGAGCGTCTACGCGCGCCTCTGGGAAGCCTCCGGCGTGTCCTACGTCGAGCTGGTCGGGCGCCTCCTCGACCTCGCCCTCGAACGCCACCGCGACCGCGGCGAGATCCTCGGAGGGGGGCTCCGCCCCCCTTCCGAACCTCCCCCCAGGATGGCGCCGGCAAAGCCGGCGCTCGAACAGTGATCGACGCGTGAGGAGGGTAGTGCGGTGACCGACTCGGCTCGCCGCGCCGCGTTCCCGGCGGTCCGTGACTCGGGGCGACAGGGCCCGCGAGCCTCGCGCCTCCGAGGAGCCTCGGAGAACCCGAGTTCGACCGCCGGCTTTGCCGGCGCCATCGGTCCCTGGGGGAGGCTCGGAGGGGGCCGTCGAGGCCCCCTTCGATGGGCGTGAGGATTGTCATCGCCGGCGGCGGAAGCGGGGGGCACACGAGCCCCGGGCTCGCCGTCGCCGCCGAGCTCGCCGCGCGCGGCGTCGAGTGCGTGTGGATCGGGAGCCACCACGGCGTCGAGGCCCGGCGCGCGCCGGAGCGCGGGATTCCATTCCGGGCGATCCCAACGGGAAAGCTGCGCGGATACTGGTCGTGGCAGAACGTGACTGACCTCGGGCTGAACGTGCCGGCCGGAATCTGGCGCGCGCAGAGGCTCCTCGGCGGGCTTCGCCCGGACGCCGTCTTCGCCACGGGCGGCTTCGTCGCGGTCCCGGTCGTGCTCGCCGCGGCGCTCCGGCGCGTGCCGGTCGTGATCCACGAGCAGACGGCGGCGCCCGGCCTTGCCAGCCGCGTCACGGCGCGCTTCGCGCAGTGCGTCGCGCTGACCTTTCCGGAGTCGAGCGCCAGCTTCTCGACCGCGCGATGCGTCGTGACCGGCAACCCGCTTCGGGAAGAGCTGCGCGACGGCTCGCGCGAGCGGGCGCTCGAACGCTTCGCGCTCGACGCCGCCACGCCGATCGTCTACGTGACCGGCGGCGCGCTCGGCGCGCACCGCCTGAACCGCGTCGTCGGCGACGCCCTGCCGGTGTTGCTCAGGGCCGCGCAGATCATCCACCAGTGCGGTGACAACCCGAGGACCGGCGATCTTCCGTGGCTCGCGGTCGAGCAATCGGCGCTTCCACCCGGTCTGCGGGATCGCTACCGGATCCAGCCGTACGTGGGAGACGAGCTGGCGGACGTCTATGCCGCGGCGCAACTCGTCGTCGGGCGCGCCGGCGCGGGGACCGTGAACGAATGCTGCCAGCTCGCGCTGCCGGCGCTGTACGTCCCGCTGCCCGGAGCGCGCGGTGACGAGCAGACCGCCAACGCGCGACTCGTCGAGGCCGCGGGCGGCTGCGCCGTGCTGCCGGAGGCGATGCTCACGGGCGAGCGCCTCGCCGCGACCATCCGCGACCTGCTCGCGTCACCGCAGCGGCTCAAGGAGATGGGCGAGCGCGCGCGGACGCTGGCCCGCCCGGATGCCGCGCGCCAGATCGCCGAGCTCGTCGTTCAGATCGCGCGCGGAGGCCGCCCCTGAAGATCGAACCGCAGTGGGCAGTCCAGGCAACGCGGGACGGTCCGACAGTGGCGCTTGCCGACCGCGACGAGCAGCGCGTGATACTCGTTGAACAGCCGGGGATCGGAGGGCAGGTGGCTCTCGACGAAGGACCGGATGGCCTCGTAGGAGGCGCCGGGCGGAATCAGCCGATGCCGGGCGAGCACGCGCCGCGTGTAGGCGTCCACGACGAAGACCGGGCGGCCGGCCGCGTAGAGCAAGATCGCGTCGGTAGTCTCCGGGCCGAGCCCAGGCACCGCGAGCAGCGCCGCGCGCAGGCTCTGGAGATCTTCGCGGCGCAGACGCGCCATGCGGCCGTCCCCGCGGGCGAGCAGGAACTTCAGGAAGGAGCGCAGGCGCCGCGTCTTGACCCTGAACGTGCCGGCCGAGCGGATCAGGCGGCCGAGGTCCGCCGCCGGCACTGCAGCCAGCCGGCGGGCCTCGAGCAGCTTGTGCGCCCGCAAGGTCCGGAGCGCCCGCTCGACGTTCGTCCACGCGGTGTGCTGCGTGAGGATCGCGCCCACCGCGACCTCGAGCGGTGTGCGCCCGGGCCACCAGCGCTGCGGTCCGAAGCGCCGCGCGAGCGCGGCGTACAGGCGCAGCAGCCGCGCCTTCTCGCGATCGCGCGGGGGCCCCGGAATCCGCCGGGAGCGGCGTGACGGGGAGGCGGAAAGCGTGCTCGGATTCATCCTGCTGTTGCAGAGCCTGACGATCGCCGTGAGCGGCCCGGCGACTTCACCGGAGTACCTCCCGCTGCGGGTCGCTGACGCCGAAGGCTACTTCGCGGACGCCGGCCTGCGCGTGACGCTGCGCACGACGCGCGCCGAGTCCGGCGCCGCCGAGGCGCTCGCCCAGAAGGAGGCCGACCTGGCGGCGACGTCCGTCGAAGCCGCGTTGCGCTTCGGCGCCGCCAAGACCGGCGAGGCGCCGCGGATCGTGTTCGGCCTCTCGGCGGCGCCGCCGGTCGTGCTCGCGGTGCCGGCGCGATCGACCGACACGACGCGCTCGGTCGAGGACCTGGCCGGCACGATCGTCGGGATCTCGAGCCCCGGCGCGCCGGAGCAAACGTGGTTCCTGGCGCTGCTCGCCAAGGCCGACCTGCGCGTGACACAGGTGAGCCTCATGAGTTACGGCGAGCTCGGGCTCGGTACCGCCCTGGCGGAGGGCCAGGTGCGGGCGGGACTGATCGGCGAGCCGCTGGCCAGCCGACTGCTCGCCGACGGCACGGTGAGCGTGCTGGCAGATTTCCGTGACCCGCAGGGGCTCGCCCAGGCCCTCGGACGACCCACCGTGCACGCGGCCGTCTTCGAGTCCGCCCGGGCCCGGCTGCGCGACGCCGAGCTCGTGGCGCTCAGCCACGCGCTGCTCCGGGCGCTCTCGCGCATCGAGAGCGCGAGCCCGGAGGAGCTGGCCGAGCGACTGCCGCGCGCCGTCGTCGGCCGACCCGACGACTTCGCCGTCCGCCTGGCCGGCACGAAGAAGATCTATCTGCACAACGGCGTCGTCGGCGCCGACGCCTTGCAGGCCACGATCGCGATGATCCGCGAACACATTCCGCTTCCGCGGGTCCTGCGCATTCCCCGGACGTCCGAGATGATCCGGGGCGAACCGCTGCGGAAGGCGCTCACCCCGGCCCGATCACGCTGACGCCGAACGAAGCCAGGAGCGTGCGCGTCGTCGTGACCGGCAGCCCGACCACGTTCGTGTAGCAGCCGTCCACCTGCGCGACGAGCCGCTGCCCGCCTTCCTGCACGGCGTACGCCCCGGCCTTGTCGAGCGGCTCCCCGGTCGCGACGTAGTCGTCGATGTCGGCGTCCGAGTAGTCGCGCATCGTCACGCGCGTCAGTACCGTGGCGGTCCGCTCGCGCGGCTCGCCCGCGCCCACGATGGCCACCGCGGTGAGGACCTCGTGCGCGCGGTTTCGCAGCCGGCGGAGCATTCGGACGGCCGCTGCGGCTCCGCCGGGCTTGCCGAGGATCTCGCCGTCCAGGACGACGATCGTGTCGGCGCCGAGGACCACGCTCCCGGGCAGCGCTCGCGCGACCGCGCGCGCCTTGGCGAGCGCGACCGCCGAGGCGGCGTCGGCGGGCGGGCCGGGCGGCAGCCGCTCATCGACCCCGCTCGGCACCACGGTGAAGTCCCGGCAGATCCGCGCGAGGAGCTGACGGCGCCGGGGCGATGCCGACGCCAGAACGACGCGAGGGCTTATAACGTGGCCGGGCCGAGGCGCGAGCCCCGCGAAGCCCGAAGGAGGGCAAAGGCGACGTGCATCGGCCCGGCTAGAGCTTGCGTAAGGTAACGACAGCGATCACCACGCCGGCAAGGCCGACCACGTTGACCTTGACGGTGAAGCCGAACGTCACGGACAGGAAGTGGAAGTCGAGGGTGGCGGGCTTCGTCAACCCGATCGTCGGACCGCGCGTGAGAACGCCCTGAACCCACCCTTCGTGGAACATCGCCCCGAGCAGCTCGCCCAGCAGCGAGCCGACGATCAGCCCCACGATCACCACGAAGACGATCAGCCCGACGGCGCGATGGGCCGGCACTTAGGAAACGACGAGGGGGTGTTTGTCGGTGATGAGGCGGTCCTGTTGCCGGACCGCCTCGCTGATGAACTTCGGGAGGTTGAAGGAATGCAGGTGCGCGGCGCCGCCCCAGTATTCGACCGGCCCCGTGATCCGCCGGGCGCAGAGCCGGTCGATCGTCTGGGCGGTCTGCTGCCGCGGGTCGATGCCCTTGGACGCGAGGATGAAGCCCCAGGGCACGCCGAAACACGAGACGAACGCTTGGTAGCCGGCGACGATGGGGAAGACCTGCTCGAGCGTCCGGTGGACGGCGGTGAAGAAGGACAGTTCGCCGACCTTCGTCATGCCGGCCTGCATCGTCATCACGCCCTTCGGGCTCAGGCGCTCGCGGACCAGCATATAGAACTCCCCGGTGAACAGCATGCACGCCGGCCCTTCCTCGAGGGGCTCCACGAGGTCGACGACGATCAGATCGAAGCGCTCGTCCGTCCGCTCGAGGTACGCCCGGGCGTCCTCGTGCCGCAGTTCGGCGCGCGGATCGTCGAAGGCGCCCCGGTGCATCTCGGGCAGGTGCTCGCGGCAGAGCGCCACCACCTCGTCATCGATGTCGACCATGACGGCCCGGGTGATGGTGGGGCATTTGAGGACTTCGCGAAGCGTCGCCCCTTCGCCGCCGCCGATCACGAGCGCCCGGTTCGGCTCGGCATCGAGGGCCGGAAGGCCCGGATGGACCAACGCCTCGTGGTAGATGAACTCGTCGGCCTGGCTCGACTGGATCCGCCCGTCGAGCACGAGACACTTGCCGTACGAGGCCGTGTCCAGGATCTCCATCTGCTGGAACTTGGTCTGGGCGGACACGATCGTGCGGACGATGGCATGCACGTGCCCCTCGACCGCCGTCGTGGCTTCGAAGAACCACTTGTGGTTCCGGGGGTTGATCACCTTCTCACGCCTGGGCCGCGGCGACGGCCTTGGGGGTCAGGGACCCGCCCGGCTGGAGAAACATCCCGCGCTGCATCTCGACCACCGAGGTGCGCTCGGCCGCGAACTGCTCGACGAGGTAGTTGGCGGCGACCTCGGGCTTCAGCATCTCGCCGCAGGAGAAGATGTCGACGGCTGCGTAGCGGTACTCGGGCCACGTGTGGATGGCGAGATGGGACTCCGCGATGACGACGACGCCGCTGATGCCGAACGGATTGAACTCGTGGAAGACGATGTCGACGATGGTCGCCTGAGCCAGCCTCGCGGCCTCCACCAGGACGCCCTTCACAGCTTCCAGGCTGTCGATGGCATCTGGAGCGCAATCAAACAACTCGAGAAGCAGATGTCGTCCCAGAGCGTTCAATCGGCTGGCCCCCCTTTCGGCGCCTGCGCCATCTACCGCACCTCTCTCGGCGACTCGAACCGCGCCGCCTTCCCACTTCCTCTCGCTGCCCGCTCCCGCGACCCGCGGGAGGCAAAAGATTTTTTCGCGAAACTTGAAACTTCCTCACAGTAGGGTCAGATTTTTTCGATTGCAAGAAAAAAATCGCCTTTCCGGCCGCTTCGGCGGCGGCCGGCGGGCAAAATTCCTCTTGCATTGGCTCGACCACCGGCTAAAGTGACTTACAGTGCGAAGCAGGCGCGACCCGGAGCCGCGTCCCACGAAGGAGGCGAGAAGGGAGCCGACGGATGCGAAAGAACGTCACGATGGCGGCGGCCACCGCGGGCCACGCGGAAGGCGGCAGCACCCTCAATGCCTTCGACAACGCGCTGCTTGCGGCCGGCATCGGCAACATCAACCTCATCAGGGTGTCGAGCATCGTTCCCCCCGACGTCGAGATCGTGGACCTGCCGAAGATCAAGCCCGGCGCGCTCATCCCGACGGCGTACGCCGCCGTGACGAGCGAGGTGCCCGGCCAGGTCATCGCAGCGGCGGTCGGCTACGCCCTGCCGGATGACCCCGCCAAGCCGGGGGTCATCATGGAGTACCACGACGTCGCAGACCGGCGGACCGCCGAGCGCACGATCCGGCGGATGCTTGACGAAGCCTTCCGCGTCCGGGCCGAGACCATTCGCGAGATGAGGATCTTCGCGGCGGAGCACACGGTCGAGCGGTTCGGGTGCGCCGTGGCCGCCGTCACCCTCCTCTCCGACCAGGACCTCGCCTAGCGCCGATGAAAAGGGTCCAGATGCAAGGCGGCGACGGAGCGACGACTGAGTCAACGTCGGGGGGAGCGAGCGCCGCTCCCCCCGACACCCCCCACCGGTCACCCGCGGCGTCGATTCGTTCACGCCCTCTGAAGACGCACGTGGTTGTACGTCGGAGGGAGGAGCGACCGAGCCAACGCCGCAGATGGGCCTTTTTGATCGGCCTGCGGGTTGCGTGAAGCAGGCTGATCCCCGCTTCATCGCCTGCCGGGAGTCTCTCTCCGACAGCCGCATCATCATCTACGGCATCCCGTTCGAAGGCCGGGTGAACCTCAGGAAGGGCGCCGCGGCCGGCCCCACGGATCTCCGGCTCGCATCCGACTCGATCGAGACCTACTCGCCCGCCCTCGGGCGCGACATGGAAGACCTCCCCGTCTGCGATCTCGGCGATTGCGATCTGCCCCCTGACGCGCCGCCGCGGATCCAGCTCGACGCCGCCCGGGACCAGATCCGGCGCTGGTGGCATCCGGGGCTGATCCCGTTCATGCTCGGCGGTGACCACACGGCGACGGTGCCGGTGATCGAGGCGATCGCCCCGGCATTCCCGGACCTGCGCGTCCTGCAGCTCGATGCCCATCCCGACACGCGGGAGGAGTTCCTCGGCGAGCGCTACACGTACGCCTCGGCGATGGCGCGGGTGATGGAGGTGGTGCCGCCCGAGCGCGTGTACCAGGTCGGCATGCGGACGGGCTCGCGGGAGGAGTTCGAGCGCGCGCGCCCGAACTTCTTCCCGCTCGCCGCCGGCCCGCCGTGGGCGACCGTCAAGCGGCTCCTCCCGGAACTGCTCGGCCACCCGCTCTACGTGACGATCGACGTGGACGTGCTCGATCCGTCCCACGCGCCCGGGACGGGCTCGCCGGAGCCGGGCGGCCTCAGCGTTCCGGAGCTGATCGAGATCGTGCGCCTGCTGGGCGAGGCGCACGTCATCGGCGGCGACCTGGTCGAGGTCGCCCACGCCTGGGACCCGACGGGGCGCACCGGTATCGCCGCATCCTGGGTCATCCGGGAAGCGCTCCTGACGTGGTGGGGCAAGTAACCCCGTGTACACCGCTCCCCGGCTCTACGAGATCGCCTTCGACCTGAACCGCAAGCGCGAGGTCGACTTCCTGGAGCATTGCTTCAAGCGATTCGCGAAGCGCCCGGTCCGCCGCGTCGTGGACATCGCCTGCGGCACGGGCCCGCACCTGCTCAGGCTGGCCGCGCGCGGCTATCGGATGACCGGCCTCGACCTCTCGCCCGAGAACATCGAGTTTCTCCGGGAGAGGACCCGCGCCGCCGGCTTTGACGCCGATCTGGTCGTCGGCGATATGACCAACTTCCAACTCGGGGCGCGGGTCGACGCCGCGATCTGCATGCAGGATTCGCAGGGGCACCTGCTCACCAACGAGCACCTCCTCGACCACCTCCGCTCGGTCGCCCAGGCGCTCCGGCGGGGCGGCGTGTACGTGTTCGATCGCTACATGGCCTCCTCGTGGACGAATCCAGCCCGGCGGTGGAGCTGGTCCAGGCGGCGCGGCCGGCTGATCGTGCGCGCGACGTTCTCGGCCCTCAACGACGTCGACCCGGTCGCGCAGGTCTTCCGCGAGCGCATGGAGCTCGAGGCGGTCGAGAACGGGACCCGACGGGTGTACCGCCAGACGCACCTGTCACGGATGGTGTTTCCCCAGGAGCTGAAGTCGTTGGTCGCGCTCGCGGGCGGATTCGAGTTCGTCCAGTGGTTCTTCGGCTTCAAGTCTCACCAGGTCCTGGAGCGCTCCAAGCACCCGCTGTTGATGGTCGTTGTCCTCCGAAAGAAGTAGCGCAACCCTCCATCTCGCGCGCGTCGGAGGCCGCGCCCGCGTACATCCCTGGATCTACCGGGGCGAGATCGCGGGGTTCGAGGGCGCGCCCGAGCCGGGCGGACTGGTCGCGGTTGCCGACGGCGCGGGCGCGTTCGTCGGGCACGGCTTCTACAACCCGCGGACCTCCCTCGCCTGCCGGATCCTGTCCCGGCGCGACGAGCCGATCGACGCGGCCTGGTTCGCGGGGCGGATCGGCGAGGCCGTGGCCTACCGGCGCTCGCGGGGCCTCGCCGGCGAGGCGCATCGGCTGGTGTGGAGCGAGGGCGACGGGCTGCCCGGGCTCGTCATCGACCGGTACGGCGACGACGTCGTCGTCGTGCAGTGCCTCACGCTCGGGATGTCCGGCGCGCTCCCGTGGATCGCCGCAGGCATCCGCGCGACGCTCGGCGATCTGGCGATCTACGTCTCCGACGACCCCGCGGCCGCCCGCATCGAAGGCTTCGAGCCGCGGCGAGCGTGGCTGGATCGCGCGGGGCCGGACGCCGTCACCGTGGGCGAGGGCAGCGCCCGCTTCGTCGTGCGATTCGGCCTGGGCCACAAGAGCGGGTTCTATCTCGACCAGGCGGAGAACCGGCTCCGCGTCGCCCGGTGGGCGGCCGGCCGCTCGGTCCTGGACGCCTTCAGCTATACTGGCGCCTTCGCCGTGCACGCACTGGCTGCGGGCGCCGAGCGGGCGGTCTGCGTGGAGTCGTCGCCCGAGGCGCTGGCTGGCGCCGCCGCCAATCTCGAGCTGAACGGCCTTGGGGGCCGCGCCGAGCTGAGGGAAGCGAACGCGTTCGACGAGTTGCGACGGCTCGAGCGCGCGCGCGCCCGCTTCGGCCTCGTGATTCTGGATCCGCCGCCGTTCACCCGCCGCAAGGCCGCGGTCGACGCGGCCGCGCGCGGCTACAAGGAGATCAACCTGCGGGCGATGCGTTTGCTCGAGGTCGGCGGTATGCTCGCGACATTCTCGTGCTCGCACCACGTCTCGGCAGCCCTGTTCGCGGAGGTGTGCCGGGCGGCCGCCGAGGACGCGGGCGTCACGCTGCGCACGCTCGAGGCGCTGACCCAGAGCCGGGATCACCCGGTCTTGCTCACTGTGCCCGAGACGCGGTATCTGAAGGGACTGCTCCTGGAACGACTGTAGTCATGCGCCGAAGGAGGCTGCCGTGCGGGAAAACACGCTGAAATCAATCTGGGCCCGGGGCGAAGCGGTGATCAATGGGTGGCTGGCCATCCCGAGCGCGTTCTCGGCCGAGGTGATGGCCCATCAGGGGTTCGACTCGCTCACCGTCGACATGCAGCACGGGGTCGTGGACTACCAGACCGCCGTGACCATGCTGCAGGCCATCTCGACCACGCCCACCATCCCGCTGGCGCGGGTGCCGTGGCTCGATCCGGGTTCGATCATGAAGATCCTGGACGCCGGCGTGTACGGGGTGATTTGCCCGATGATCAACACGCGAGAGCAGGCGGAGACGCTGGTGCGCGCCTGCAGGTACCCGCCCCTCGGCTACCGGAGCTACGGCCCGGTGCGGGCGTCGATCTACGCCGGACCCGATTACGGCGACCGCGCGAACCTGGACATCCTGGTCATCCCCATGATCGAGACTCAAGAGGCTCTGAAAAACCTCGACGACATCCTGAGCGTCCCCGGCGTGGACGCGGTCTACGTCGGGCCGGCCGATATGAGCCTGGCCCTCGGGTGCCGGCCCCGGCTCGACCAGACGGATCCCCCCGTTGTCGAGGCGCAGCAGAAGGTCGTCGCGGCGTGCAAGCGCCACGGCGTCGTGGCGGGGATCCACAACAACACGACGGCGTACGCGCTGAAGATGATCGCCGACGGCTTCCAGTTCGTCACGATCGCGAGCGACAGCCGCTTCTTGGCGGCCAAGGCGAGCGAGGAGACGGCAGCCCTCAGGAAGACGGGCGTAAGGTCGGGGCGCCTCCCCGCCTACTAGCCGTGATCCGCAAATCGTCGCGCGAGGCGGGGCGCGGGCCGGCGGGGCCTGCCGCGGCGAGCAGCCCCACGGTGCTCGCTCCCGCACGCGCCCCGGCCAGACCGGACGCGATCTGGCTCGCGCCGAGCGCGCGCGTCGGTGCCGCGGTGCGCTGCGCGCCGTGGGGCGCCCCGCTCGCCACGTCACCCGCCGGCCCGCTGACGTTCCTCTGGCGGATGAACTGCGATCAGGGCCTGTCGGAATATCGGGCTTCGAGCGCCGGCTTTGCCGGCGCAATTCTGTTGTGGGGGAGGCTCGGAGGGGGCCGTCGAGGCCCCCTTCGACGGTTTAGCCGGCGCTCGTCGCGGCGCGCAGGACGGCCGACAGCTCCGGGACCGTGAAGGGTTTCGCGAGCAACGGCGTGCCGGCCTTCTCGTCCGCGAGCGCCTCGAGCGAGCGGGGGTTGCCGGTCATGAAGATCGTGTGGCGAGCGAGCGGGGAGTCGCGCGCGACCAGCTCCTGCCAGAAGGCGCGGCCGTCCATCTCCGGCATCTTCAGGTCCACGAAGACGACGTCGTACTGGTTGTCGACGATGCGTTCGAGCGCCTGACGGCCCCCGAGCGCGACCTCGGCGGTGTGGCCGAGGCTCTTCAGCAGGTTGGCCAGGACGTCGGCCACCCGGCGCTCGTCCTCGACGAGCAGCACGCGCAGCGGCCGCGTCGGCAGCGGCAACTCCCGCGGCGCCTCGACCACCGGTCCCGGACCGCCCACCGGGAGCACGAGGTGGAATGCGGCCCCGCCCCCCGGCCGGTTCTCCGCCCAGACCCGGCCCCCGTGCTCGCTCACGATGCCCTGAGAGACCGGCAGCCCGAGCCCTGAGCCCTCGCCGACCGGCTTCGTCGTATAGAAGGGATCGAAGATCCGCTCGAGGTGCTCCGGGGGGATCCCCGGGCCGTCGTCGAGCACCTCCACGTGGACTCCGCCGGCCTCGCGGTGCAGACGCACGGTCAACACGCCCTTGTCGTGAGCCGATTTCATCGCCTGGTGCGCGTTCTGGACGAGGTTGAGCAGCACCTGCTGGATCTGGTTCTCGTCGGCCCAGACCGGCGGCGCGGGCAGGAAGTCTTTGACCACGTGGATCCCGTCGAGCTGGAGCTGGTAGACCTTCAGGTCGAGCACGCGCGTGATCTGGTTCGCGAGCAGGCACGGGCGGCGCTCCGGCGGATAGGAGCGCGCGAAGAGCAGGAGGTTCTGGACGATCCGAGCGGCCCGCCCGCTCTCCTCGGCGATCACGCGCAGGCGCGCGCGCACGTCGTCGCTGACCGGGCCCATCGCGAGAAGCTGGACCTCCCCGAGGATCGTGGTCAGGGGACTGTTGATCTCGTGCGCCACGCCCGAGGCCAGCTCGCCGATCGCGGCGAGCTTCTCGGCGTGGATGAGCTGGGCGTGGGTACGCTGGAGCTCCTCGAGCTGCCGGCGCAGCTCCGAGTACAGGCGGGCGTTTTCGAGCGCGATGCCGATCTGGTCCGCGGTCGCCTCGAGCAGGCGAACCTCGTCATCGGTGAACGGCTCGGGGACCTGCCGGCCGAGCGAGAGCGTG
>QHRS01000217.1:6393-8288 GCA_003221435.1 Candidatus Rokuibacteriota bacterium | reverse complement strand
GTTGTTGGTGTCGAAGTTGTTCGTCGCCGAGCTGTTGCTGGCAGCCCCGTTGAAGACCCCGAAGTCGTAACCGACGATCCCGCTGAACAGGGCTCCGCGCACTACCGCCCCCACGTCGCGGGAGGGCGCCAACTCGTTGAAGACCGACCGTTCGACGAAGTCGAGCGTGATATCCGAGGACAACTCTTCGAAGCTGAACGGCACCTTGAACTGGCCGAGCCGCACCGTCAGCTCGGGCATGAACCGCAGATCCGCGTAGGCATCGTTCAGGCAGAACCCGTTCTTCTGGTCGGCCCGGGTGAACTCGCACTCGAGCAGGAAGTCGATCCACTTGAAGAACGAGCCCTTGAGCTCGATGCGGGCCCGCCGCACCAGGAACTGGTCGTTGAGCGTGGCTCCGGTCAAGAGCCGCGCCTTGTCCTCGGCTCCGTCGTAGTCCAGGAAGAGGCGCCCGCCGATCTCGAGCCGGAAGTCACCATCGGCCGACCGGAGAAACGGCCGGCCGTTCTCCACGCCCGCCATGAGCGCGCCCGTCCGCTCCTTCTCCACCCGCTCGCGCTCGCCCCCTTCAAGCCGGGCGGCGACTACTGGCTCAAGGGGCTGCAGGTTGCGGGCTCGTTCACGTGGGGTGACGGGGGCGGCGGGTCGACGTCGAACCTGAGCGCCCAGGGCCGGACGGGCGCGCGGACCGCGAACCGATTCGTCTACTTCGCGCAGCAGCCGGTGCGCGGGGACCGGACGCGTGTCGGGACCGACCTCGCCTGGGCGATCGGTCCCGCGTCGCTGAAGTTCGAGTGGGCCGAGCAGACCAGCGAGCGGAAGCGGTGCGCCGGGGCGACCACGAGCTGCACAGGCGGGGCGAACCTGGCCGACCTGGTCGCGAGAGGATGGTTCGTGTCCGGGTCGTGGCTCCTCACTGGCGAGGACAAGCCGCTTGTGGGGCCGGTAGTCCCGAAGCGTGCCTTCAACCCCGTGTCCGGCCAGTCAGGCCTCGGGGCCTGGGAGGTCGCGCTCAGATACGCCGAGCTTCGCTTCAGCTCCGACGACCCCATCGACTTCCTCGACGGCAACCTCGGCAACGGGATCACTGGTAACACCAATACGGCGGAGAATGGGGTCGAGGCGCTGACGGCGGGCGTCAACTGGTACTGGAACGCCCGGGTGCGCACGATGCTCGACTGGACGTACTACTGGTACGACAACGCGTTCGGGACGCCCTTCAGCTGCTCCCGGGGGTTCACCACGTGCGGCGCCAGCCAGCTCCGGCGGGTCCAGGACCCCACCTCGTGGGAGGTCCTCTCCCGCTGGCAGTTCTGGTTCTGATGGCCTGAAGCAGCCTGACTGGATCGCGCGGGCGCCGACGACGACGGCGCCCCGCGGTCGGTCGGATGGCCTCGAGTAGGCCAGGCCTCCGTCGCGCCTGGTCCTACCAGTCGAAGAAATCGCGGGCGGGAATGAAGGTCCCGATGCCAGCCGCGTTGGCGGCCGCCCGATCCTTGTCGGCGTCGCCGACGTACGTCGAGCGCGCGAGGTCGACATCGAAGACGGCTCAGCCCTTCGCTGGCCCTGTAGGACCGCGCCCGGCCGGCGGGCTCGGACGATCTCCAGGCTCGCTCGGCATCGAGGAGAACGTCTTCAGCAGAACACGATCACGCTCGTACGTGAGAGTCCGAGCCGCCTCTGCGAGAGAGAGCCAGCGAACAGCATCGACCTCGTTTCGAGGTTCCGCGGCGCCATCGACGGGACGCATCGCCCAATACCGCACGACCTTCAACCGCCCCTTGTGGTCGACGTGGGAGGAGTGTGGCAGTTCGCTCCCGAGGGTACAGCGGAGTCCCGTCTCTTCCTCGACTTCCCGGAGGGCGCAAGCCTCATCCGTCTCACCTGCGTCGACT
>QHRS01000217.1:0-6331 GCA_003221435.1 Candidatus Rokuibacteriota bacterium | reverse complement strand
GCTGGTCGCGCCTGGCGATCACTCCGCCGGCTGCACGCACGATTTCTCTCATGGCCCTGGGCCTCGCGGGCTGCGCCGGCGGACGCCGCCGGTCATCCGGAGCGTTCGACTCCTCCGTACGGTACCATCACGGAGGCGGATCATGAGGGAGTATCACTGACGACCGTTATGGGCGCGGGCCGCTTGGAGTTCTCTCGCAGAGCGTCTCCGGACGAGGTTGCGGAGCATCTGATTTGGCTTGTCCACGGACTCGAGCGAGGAGAGCTCAGCTTCGAAGCGGGCGCGGGCGCGCATCGCTTCGTCCCGAGCCCGGGACGCTAACCTATTGATCCCCTTGACACGAGACCGCTTTCGGATTCATCCTCTCGGCAATCTTTCGGCTCACCGTGGTGCCTCTAGGACGGGCTCCACCGACCGGGCAGCCGGCGAGAACGGGTTGAGAGCAGATGCGCGTGAAGACATCGTGTCGGGGGAGGCAGTGTCCGCCCCGGTTGAACGCGACGGATCTGTCAGGCCTGAAGGAGTTGGCCGGAAGGCATTATTCGACGGCGACAGGGAGGTGATCGACGCTCCGCAGAGAACCCCTGAGGATCGCTTCGCGGGACCGTACAACTATCGAGGAAGTCGGACGTCCTGCCCGCTGCCCGCCGCGGCGAACGTCCTTGACATGTCGGGAGGCGGGACGCTACGCTTCCGGCCGCGCGCCGGGCGTGTCAAAATGGGAGTGCACGAGGCGCGTCTAACGACCACAGGAGACGATGCTATGAAGAGATTAGGTATTGCTGCGGCACTGCTTGCCATGCTGTTCATTGTCCCGGATCCGGGATTCGCGCAAGTCAAAGGGGTGTATTACGGTACCAGCGGCAAGTTCGGCCCCTTCAAGATGGGCGCGCTGGTCCCGACCCTTCCGAAGGAAAAGGACCGCGACATCGTGATTCCGGTGAATATATGGATCATCGACCACCCGAAGGGACTCGTGCTGTTTGACACCGGAAACAACCTCGCGTCTTACTGGGCGGAAGCGTTTTGCAACATGCTCAAGCCGAGCCAGACGCGCGCCGACGTCATCGACATGCAGTTGAAGAAGCTTGGCTACGCGCCGGACAAGGTGAAGGTCGTGATCACCTCGCACTCCCACCTGGACCACATTGGCAACATCAAGCTGTTCCCGAAGGCGGTCCACGTGATCCAGAAGAAGGAGCTGTATCAAGCGTGGTGGCCGGAGAAGTTCCAGCGGGGCCCGGCCTTCGTGATGGGTGACTTCGACGGCGCCGCCCGCGACTTCAACTACCTCGAACTCGCAGGCGACTACGATCTGTTCGGCGACGGCTCGATCACGGTCCTCAGCACGCCGGGGCACACGCTCGGCCATCAGTCGCTGAGGGTCAAGCTGGCCAGCGGGAAGACACTCGTCCTTTCCCAGGACGCGATCTGGTTCAAGGAGAACATGGAAGGCTATCCGGCAGGGCTCAACTACAGCGTCAAGGACTACACTGACTCCATCACCAAGCTGAAGGCAATTCGTGACCTCGAGGATGCGGACCTCTTCTATGGCCACGATCAGGACCAGTGGGCCGAGAGGGGCGGCCGGTGGATTAGGTAGTCTGTCGTTCACTCCGTCTCAACGGGGGGTCCCCCGCCGTGGGGGGCCCCCCGCGCGGCCTGCCCTCCCGTCGTGAGTACCGTGCCATCGGCAATCGCGCTCGAATCCGTCTGGAAGCGCTACGGCTCCAGGACGATCATCCACGACCTGTCGTTCACCGTCGAGAAGGGCGAGATCGTGGGATTTCTGGGCCCGAACGGCGCGGGCAAGACCACCACGATGCGCATGATCGCCGGCTTCACCACGGCCACGTCCGGACGGGTAACCGTGGCCGGTTACGACATGGCTACCCAGAACGCGGAAGCGGCGCGGCAGATCGGTTACCTGCCCGAGCGTCCGCCGCTCTACGACACGCTGGACGTCTCCGCCTATCTGCGCTTCGTCGCCAGGGTAAAGGGCGTACCCCGTCCCGCCATCCCCACGGAGCTCGAGCGGGTGACGACCGCCTGCGGACTGGAGGCCGTGTTCCGACGCGAGATCTACAAACTCTCGAAGGGATACCGGCAGCGCGTGGGGCTGGCCCAGGCCCTACTCGGCAAGCCGGCGATGCTGCTGCTGGACGAGCCCACGATCGGGCTGGACCCGGGCCAGATCCAGGAGACCCGCGAAGTGATCCGCTCCTTCGGGGAGGTTCATGCGGTGCTCTTGAGCACGCACATCCTCTCCGAGGTGACGCTGATCTGCCGACGGGTGGCCATCATCAACCATGGTCGGCTCTTAGCTATCGACTCGCCGAGCGGGCTGCAGCGGGCAGTGGAGCAGACCAACCGCGTGGCGTTGCAGGTGACAGCGCCGGCCCAGGCGTTGCGCGAGGAGCTCCTATCGGTGGATGGAGTACGCGCCCTGGAAGTACGCTCAGCGCCCGGGGATGACTCCGTGCTCTCCGTCGAGTGCCTGGTGGACGCGCGGGATGACGTGGAGGCCGCGATCGCACGGGCCGTGGCGAACCGCTGGGATCTGCACCGACTGGAACGCCACCAGCCGACGCTGGAAAATATCTTTTTGCATTATGTGAGCGAGGCCCCGCCGGCAAAGGGGGCTGCATGAGCGGCATGCTGGCCATCTGTCAGAAGGAGCTATCGACCTATTTCCGCTCGCCGATCGCCTACTTCGTGGTCGCGGTCTTCATGGTGGGGACGGGCTATTTCTTCACCTACAACATCTTTCTCACCGGCATCGCCACGATGGCCGAGACGTTCCTGAACATGGGCATCCTGCTCCTGCTGGTGATTCCGGCGGTGTCGATGCGGCTGTTCTCCGGCGAGTACGGCGCGGGCACGATGGAGCTATTGCTGACGCTGCCGCTCAAGCCCTGGCAGGTCGTGCTGGGGAAATACCTCGGCGCCGTCGCCATACTGCTGCTGATGACCGCGGCCACGCTGATCGACCTCGTGCCCCTGTACCTGTTCGGCAGCCCCGAGACGACGACGATCCTCTCCGGCTACATCGGGTTCGTACTGCTGGGCATGGCCTGCCTTGCGGTCGGCCAGTTCTTCTCGGCCCTGACGCAGAACCAGATCGTCGCGGCGCTGCTCACGGTGTCGGTGCTGCTGGGCTTCTGGTTCGTCCACAACCTACAGAGCTTCCAGACGTCCTACGCCCTGCGCGGCCTGGTCCGTTATCTGTCCTTCTCCCTCCATTTCGGCGCGTTCATCCAGGGCCTCGTGCGCAGCGAGGCAGTGATGCTTTATCTCGTCGTCTGCGCGATCGCCTTGATCCTCAACGCCAGTTACCTGCAGTGGCGGCGGTGATGGACCGCTCGTTCTTCTCCGGACTGATTCTGCTGGCGGGCATCGCCCTCCTCGCGACGGCGCTCGCGATCCAGGCGATCCTGCTAGAGACGGTCCTCTGGACGCTGGTGCTCGCCGGGGCGGGAGCGCTGCTTTCGGCGTGGGGCGCGTTCGCGCTGCGCGCCGAACTCGGCGCGATTATGCGGCGCCGGCGGGCCGAGATCGCGCTCACCACCCTGGGCGTGATCGGCGTGCTGATCGCCGTGGCCTATCTGTCGCTGCTCTAACCGGTCCGCTTCGATCTGACCAAGGCGCGGCTGTACTCGCTATCGGATCAGACGGTGACCATGCTGAAACGGCTGAACAAGCCGGTGCACATCGTCTTCTTCCACGATCCCATGATGCGGGAGACGGTCGAGCTCTACGAGTTGATGGCCAAGCAGAACAAGCTCGTCACCGTCGAGTTCTACGATCCTATGCTCAATCCGGCCCAGGCCCGGATGCTTGGGGTGCAGTTTGCGGGAACAGCGCTCATGGAGAGCGAGGACCGCAAGCTGCAGGTGCACGGTGGCAGCGAGACCGACATCGCGAACGGCATCCTGCGTGTCTCGCAAGGCGCCAAGCAGCTCGTGTGTTTCCTCGACGGCCACGGCGAGCCTGACCCGTTCAGCATGGAGTCCCACGATCACCTGGAGGGTGCGCCCGGTCATACCCACGGCCTGGGCGCCCAGTACGTGCTGCACGAGCTCCACGGGATGGCCAAGGCCCGCCACAGCCTGGAGACCATGAACTACAACGTGGAGAAGATCCTGCTCGTGCGTGCCGCCCGCGTGCTCTCCCGCTGTTCGCTGCTGGTCGTGGCGGGGCCGAAAGCGGCGCTGCTCCCGTCGGAGGTGGCGGCGGTGCGCGCCTACCTCTCGGCGGGGGGCAACGCGTTCTTCATGCTCGACCCGTTCGTGCGTACCGGCCTGGAGCCGGTGATCCGGGAGTATGGCGTGGTGGTGGACGATACCATCGTGATCGACGAGGCCAGCCACTTCTGGGCCGATGTCTCCTCCCCCGCAGTCACCAGCTACAACCACCACCTGGTCACCGTCGATCTGCCGCTGACCTTCTTCCCCGGAGTTCGCTCGCTCTCGCCGAGCCGCAGGCGCGTGCCAGGCACGACCGTCGTCCCTCTCGTCAACTCGTCCAAGAACAGCTGGGCGCAGGCCAATCCCGACCGGGTCGAGTTCCACGAAGGCCGCGACGTGCCAGGACCGAGCACGCTGATGGTGATCGTTACCCGACGCCCGGTCGCGGCCGACGACGCCGCGGCGATCCGCTTCGGACCGCCGGGCGACCGCGCCGGGGTCGTCATCGCCAGCAAGGAAGCCGTGCCGACCGCCGTCACGGGCCGATCCCGAATCGCCGTGGTGGGTGACTCGGACTTCGCCACCAACTCCTTCTTCCACATCATGGGCAACGGGAGGCTGTTCCTCAACACGGTGAACTACCTGGCCGCCCAGGAAAACCTGATCGGCATCGAGCCACGCACCTACGACTTGCCCCGGGTCAACCTCACCAACCGGCAGATGAAGGGCACCTTCTTCCTCTCCGTCATCCTTGTCCCCGCCCTGCTGGCCGTGGTGGGCACTGCGGTGTGGTGGAAGCAGCGTTGAGTGCGGGCGGGATACGCCCCGGGCTCCTCGCCGTATGGCTGGTGTTGCTGGTGTTGGTGGCGGCGATCCTGGTCATTGAGCGCCCCGATCTCGTCGGGTCGAAGTCGAGGCGCGATGCCGCTCGCGATCCGCGGATGCTGCTGCCCGTGGCGGTGGACCAACTTGGCGCGATCGAGATCGCCCGAGCTGGGTCGGCCGGCGCCTGGTTCTATCACGGCGTCCACGCAGGATCGGAAGGAACCCACTCGCACACGACCGATCCGGCGTTGGCGGAGCGCATCGCGCACGCGTTTGCCGCGTTCGGCCGGACGCGAATCGAGCGACAATTTACGATCGGGACGCATGCAAAGGACTACGGTGTCGCGACGCCGGAGACGATCATCCTTGTCTATCGGCCAAGGGACCCCCAACCGTTTGCCCAGTACGCGGTCGGCGACATTGCGCCGGATCGGCTGAGCCGTTATGTGCTGGTCGTCGGAAGTCCTACCGTGGCGACCATTCCCAACTATCAGATCGAAAATCTGTCGGCGTTGATCGCGGCAGTCGGCGGTAAATCGGAGCAGGGACGGGCGTCCGGAAACGTTCCTGCCCGTCGAGGCGCGGCGGCCCGCCGATGACCGCCCGGCAGGCGCTCGCAGCCGGCCTCACCCTCGCGGCGGTCGCCGCCGCGAGCCCCGCCTTCGCCCACAGCGGCGGCAGCACCGGCTACGCCTCGATCGCGATCGGCCACGGCAGCATCCGATACAGCCTGACGCTCTGGCCCTCGGCGCTGCCGCCGCCGGTGGCCGAGGAGCTCCAGCGGGCCCGCGCGGGGCGCACCCCCAGCCGGGACCGGCTCCTCGGCGTGATCCGGGACAAGGTCACGCTGGTCGCCCAGGGGACGCGCTGCGAGGCCGGGCCGGGATTCCTCGTCCCACCCGCGCCGCGCGCGGAGAGCGTCACCCTCGTGGTGGATTTCGGCTGCGCCGAGACCGTGCGCGACCTCGTCGTCCGCGACGACCTGTTCGACGTCCTGGGCGCCGACTACCACACGCTGGCCCGGATCGAGGCGCCGGGCCTCACGCAGCAGTTCGCGTTCACGCCAGAGACGCGGGAGGCCCGGGTCACGCTGGACGCGCCGGGGGGCGGTAGCCGCGGCACCGGGAGCTTCTTCCTCCTCGGCGTCGAGCACATCCTGAGCGGTTACGACCACCTCCTCTTCCTGCTCGGCCTCCTCCTGCGCGGCGGCGGCTGGCTCTCCCTCGCGAAGATCATCACCGCCTTCACGCTGGCCCACAGCGTGACGCTCGCCCTCGCCGTGCTGAACGTCGTCGTGGTCCCGGACCGGCTCGTCGAGG
>QHRS01000216.1 GCA_003221435.1 Candidatus Rokuibacteriota bacterium | reverse complement strand
CTCGTCAGGGGAGAACGTCAGCGCGATCGGCGCCCGCCCGACCGGGATCTTGCCCACGATCGCGTCCGGCTGGAATCCGGACCCGCGGGCCTTGCCGAGATCGATGACCGTGATCGCCTGGGCGTGTTCATCGCTGACGAAAAGATAGCGGTCATCCGCGGTGCAGTTGACGTAGACGCTTCCGGCGTTTTCCCCATCGCTGATGTAGCCGAGAATCGGGTCGCCCCGCCCGGAGACCATGCGCGCCGTGTCCATGAACACGACCTGGTCGCCGTCGGCCACGACGAGCAGCTTGCCGTCATGCGTGAGGACCATCCCCGTCGGCTCCGGCTCGACGGGAATCACCCGGACCACGGTCACCTTGCCGTCGCCGCGTCGCAGCACGGCCACTCCGTTTGGCGACCGTGGATTCGCGCTGATCAGGGGCACGAAGCAAGAGCAGCCGTCCTTCGAGAGAATGGGCTCGAACGGATGCCCCGGCACTTCCACGAACGCGAGCGAGTCCGCCATGGCCTGGTTGCAGCCCCGAGGCCTCGCCGTTCCCTGGGCCGACACGCGCGGCGCGAGCGCCACGCCTGCCGCGAGCGCCGCCGACAGGAGGCCTGTGGCGAGCGAGACGCAGGTCCGCTTGAGATTCACGGGGGGGCCTCCCGAGCTGCTCCTTGGTCGTTGGGCGACGCTCCTCCCATTAGGCTCCCGGGCCTGCACCGGACACAAGCACGCCGTGGGCAGGCGCTGCCGATATTGGCCGGGCGCGGCTTTCCCTGCTCGTGCCGAGCAGCGAAACGGTCAGTGAGCGGCCCGGGGCACGTTCAATCGTGCCGCGAGCCATGCCGACATCGTTTCCAGGATCCCGGGAGCCGTGAGGAACGCCGGCAAGTACACCCACTCGCTGTTGAGCCCGATCGGATCGTAGAGCAGCGAGTGGCTGACGCCTGGGAAGATCCGGACCGTAACGTTGCGGTTCCCCGCCGCGCGCATCGCCCATGCCAGGCGCTCCGCCGAGCGTGCCGGCACGTGGAGATCCGTGGCGCCGTGAAGGATCAGCGCCGGACACCGCACGCGACGCGCGTACTGCATGGGGTCGATCGCAAGGTAGCTCCGCTCCCGCGCCGTCAGCGTGTCCGCGAGTTGCCTCCGGATCTCGGCCTCGCGGCCGGACGGGGCGATCGACGTATCGCGCACCACCGCGGCCTCGATCTGATAACGCGCCACCTCCGGGCCCGAGACGCCCGGTCCCGCCAGCGTGACGATCGCATCGATCGTGGAGTCGCCCGCCGCGACCATCGGCGCGATCAAGCCGCCCTCGCTGTATCCAACGAGCGCGATGCGCCGGCGGTCGATGCCCGGCCGGGCCCTGAGCCACGCGACCTCGGTGCGCACGTCGTCGGCCTCGTCGAACGTGGTGGATGACGCGCGATCGCCCGTCGACTCTCCCACGCCGCGGTCGTCGACTCGAAGCACCGCCACTCCCGCCCGCGTCAGCGCGTCGGCGATGTCGCGAAGCGGCATCCACGGCGGCTGGCCCTCGTTGCGATTGTTGGGCGAGAGCCCGGTGATCAGAACCGCGGCCGGGAACGGACATGGCCCTGCGGAGCCCGGATCGAGACATCCGACGCCCCGTATCCGCCGTCGGGAGGGGACGAATTCGGCGGCCACAACGGGTAGCGTTCGGCGCCGAATCCCTCACGGCGCTCGATCGTCACTCCGAACTCCGGGAGCGTGGCCGACAGCATCCTGCCCAAACGATCTGTGAGCACTTCGTAGCGCTTGCGGTGGCAGCTCACGATCCAGTCGGTCGAATCCACTCGCGTCACCTCGACGTCGGATCGCGAGTCGCGGAACAACGACGCCCCGGCCAGCCGCACGCTCGCGTGGTCGAGCACGCGAGCCCGCAGCACGGCCTGCTCGATCGAGCTGGGCGTCATGTCGGACCAGTAGATCGCGTCCCCGCCGAATGAGCGCTCGATCGGTTTCCCCGGCGCGCTCCCCGCTGCCGTGAGGACCACCATCGAGCGCACCGCGGTCTCGTCGTCGCGGAGCTCGATGCGGGCGTCGATGACGTGCGACTGTGTCAGCACGCTGCGCGTATGCAGCGAGCTGCCGTGGCGCTCCGCCCAGTCGACCCCGACGAGCACTCCCGATTCGTACGTGAGAAATGCGGTGGGCGGCGCCTCATGCGAAGGCGGGAGCGCGAGCATGACAGCGAGGACGCAAGTCCCGATCACGGGACGGGTCTCCTTCGAGCTGAGCGCGGGCGGCGCTGCTTCTTGCGGGCACGCTCGAGTGGCGTGAGCAAGATGGTGATGCCGTAGAGGCCGGCCCCCGAGCGAGACGGCCGCACGACGGCGCCACGAAGCGCTCGCATGCGCCGGTTGACCTCGGCGAGCTCGGAGGGGAAGAGCCACCCGGTGGCGCGGATCGCCCACAGCTCGCGCTTGGGCCCGTGCGTGACGACCTCGGGCGAAGCGGCGGCCCTCCTGAAGTCGCGGATTCCCAGGCGAAGCATCGACGCGACGATCGCGGTCACCGCCGCGGAGTTGCCCCTGGGCGACGGATCGTGACGCAGCGCCGGCGCGCGGTGGAATGTGCGGTAGAGCGCCTCGGGTCGCGATCCGCGCCGCCGTTCGCCCGCCGGAACGACGAGCCCCGCGCGCTGCAGCTCGCGCAGATGGTAGTAGAGCCCGTCCGCGGGACGACGGATGAGCCGCGCCAGCTCCGCTGCCGAGGCGGGCCCGGTGGTGGCCAGGATATCGAGGATCTCCTGACGTGCGGGCAAAGCGAGCGCGCGAAGCTGCGCAGGCTGCGTGATGGCGCGACGCGACGGTGACGGCATGGCGGGAATGTGCGCGAATCGTGGTTGAAATACAAGCAACATTTTCAATAAGTGGGCTCGAAGACGTTCCCACGGTCGTTCACTATGGAAGCACTCCGGCGCCCGGCCGGCGCCCCGGTAGCCGCGCCGGCGGGTCGCTTGAGACGGTCGTCCTCGCTGACCTACCCGTGCTCCTGTGGCTCGTCGAGCGAACCTTCGCGAGCCGGCGAAACCGGTTGCATTTAGGGCAGATCCGCCGCTCCGCTCAGCCGAAGCTGCAAGCCTGGCCCGGGGGCGGCCGCCTCCGGCGCCGCCGCTTCCTCGTTCCAGAAAGGTCTCCTTGCGTGGCGGGAGCGGGGTTACCATCGGGGTTACCATCAAGGGGCGGTTAAGGCCCATCCGATCGTGAGTGCACGCGGCCGCAGGTGAGGCGATCATGCCCCCCATGACCTCGCGTGGTCCGCGCAGCAGTGTGCGCCATCGCTTCGCTCCCATGTCCCCGACATTCGCGCGCTCCGCACCGGTGAACCGACTGGTGGGGGCGATCCTGGCCACGTCCGTGTGCGCCTGCGCGTATGCGAGCGCGCTGGCATGCACGGACGTCTCCGGCGACATCCATGGCTCTAACACGTGGGGATCTACCGGGTCGCCCGCCGACACCTGCTACCACGTCACGAGCACGGTCACGGTCCAGTACGACGGCTCGCTGACGATCCAGGCGGGAACGCGCGTCGCGTTCGAGCCCGGCGCCAAGCTCGTGGTCGTGGGGATCGGCTATGTCGGCTACGGCGCGCTCACCGCCATCGGCACCGGGGCGATGCCCATCGTGTTCGACGCGCGGAACGGACTGCGTGGCGGGTGGCCGGGACTCGAGATCTACGACGGCCATTGCAATCTTCAGCAATGCGTCTTCCGCGACGGTGGAGAAGCGAATCACGCGCAGGTCCGGGTGGACGGACTCTTGGTCTCGACAACCGGCTGCAGGCTGGCACGCTGGCGGCGAACGGCTGCACGTTCCGCGACTTCGACGGCTATCCGGTCTCGACGTCGCTGGGGATCGCCGGCGGTGTGTTCTCCTACAACTCCTTCGTCGCGAGCGCGCGGCGCAACGCGGTCGAGCTCAAGACGCTGCCGCCCTATGGAACGCCGTCGTGGGGAACCATCACGCTGTCCGTCCCGCCCGCAGGCTTCTGCTATGCGGTCGAGACCAACGCCGCGCTCGATGCCGATCTCACAAGCAGCCCGGGCACCATCATCAAGTGCGCGACCGCCATCAGCGGCATGTTGCACGCCAGCGGCACCGTGTTCACGTCGCTTCAGGATGACTCGTTCGGTGGTGATACGAACGGCGACGGAGCATCGACGGGCGCCCCGGGGCAGTGGCACGGGATCGCTCTGAGCTACGGCGGCTCGCTCGACCAGTGCACGGTGCGGTTCGCGGGCGCGGCCGGTCCGCCGCTCGATCGCGTGAGCCTGCAGCTCGCCGGCTCCGCGTCCAGTTGCCTCATCGAGCGCGGAGCCGGCCTGGGCGTGATCGCGAGCAGCACCGACGCGGCGTTCACCGACAACCTCGTGAGCGAGCACGCCCGCTACCAGATCCGCGCCACGCCCAGGTGGTATCAGCTCTACCTCGAGTCCAACAGATTCGACCCTTCCTCCGACGGTGCCTACAACGCGTACGAGGTCACCGGCGCGGTCGAGCCCGCCGCCACGTTGCCGCCGGCGCAGCCGGGCTTCTGCTACGTCGTGTCGAACCTTCTCGGCGGACTAAGCTCGCTCACCGTCCAGCCCGGGACGTTGCTCAAGTTCCAGCCGGGCGCGGGCATTTCGCTCGCGGGAGGGAACACGGTCACCGCGCACGGCGCGGTGTTCACCTCGCTCGCCGACGACACGCTCGGCGACAGCGGCGGCGACGGCTCCAGCTCCGGAGCCCCAGGCCAGTGGAAAGGTCTCGAGCTGACCGACGGCAGCGGAACGCTGGTGGGCTGCAACGTGCGCTTCGCAGGCGCGGGCGGAACACCCACGCTCACGCTCCAGGGGAGCGGACACACCATCCAGGGCTGCCGCTTCGCGAGCGGGCTCGGTCCCGCGCTGCGCGCCACCGCACCGCTCGTGCCCGGGCTGCTTGCGTCAAACACCTTCGCTCCATCGGCCCCCGCGGCTTTCAACGCCATCGAGCTCGCGCCGGAGACCATCGACCAGGATGTGACGCTACCCGCGCCCGCGGCCCCGTTCTGTTACGTCGTCCGCGGGGAAATCGCGGTGGAGGGGGCCGCTGGACCGCGGTGGACGATCGCAACCGGCACGGTGATGAAACTCGGACTCGCAGGCAACCTGGTCGTCGGCGCCAATGCTGCAGGCCGGTTGTTGGCGGATGGCGTGGTGTTCACTTCCATCGACGACGACACGCTCGGGGATACCGGAGGCGATGGAGCGACCGCCGGAGGTCCCGGCCAATGGCGCGCGATCAACGTGTACGACCATGACACGGGCTCCGTGCTGCGCTGCTCGATCCTCCGGTACGGTGGGTCTTCGGATGCCGAGCTCGTGATCGTCAACTCGAGCCCGCTGGTCCACAACTGCGTCTTGCGCGAGGCCGCCACCGGCGCTCGCACTTCGCTCAACGATCAACGTCCGGTATTCCAGGGATGTGTGTTCCAGACCGGTGCCGGAGTCGCGGCGTACGCCAACGGTGGCCCGGTGCTCGCGGGCTGCGATTTCTCGGGCGTCACAGGCGAGGGTGTGTCGGCGTCCACGGCCGGGATCGTCAATGCCCAGAACTGCTGGTGGGGTGCCACGAGCGGTCCTTCCGATCCTTCGGGCGGTCCGCCGGATCAGAACACGGCCGGCGCCGGTGTCACGGTCAGCGATCGCGCGGCCTACCGGCCGTGGCTCACGTCGCCCCCCACCAACTCCTGCCCGACCACGACCGACGCGGGTCCGCGGGCGCCGGTGATCCCGGGACGACTGGCGTTGCTCGGCATCTCGCCCAACCCCGGACGGCCGCCATGGCGTGTGCGGTTCGCCGCGCCCCAGGCGGGGATGGCACGCATCGAGGTGATGGACATCGCAGGGCGCAGGCTTGGAGTCCGCGAGCTGACGCTGGACTCGCCCGGCGTGTACGAGGCGCTGGTACCGCTCGGCGCTTCGGTCCGCCCCGGCGTGTGCATCGTCGTTCTCAAGCAGTCCGGACGCTCGGTCTCGACCCACGTCGGGCTCGTGCGCTGATCCGACCTGCGCGTCCGCCCGGCACGCGGCGCGGACCTACCGGCGCGTGAGGCGCGTGACACCAGCGGGTCCGCTCGAGCAGGTTGCGACTGATGTGCAGGAAGGACGTTGCGGTGGGTCGCGCCGAAACGAGGTCTCAGGCGAAATCATTGGCCGAAGCCCTGGCGCTCGATACAACTCGCCATATGAACACGCCAAGTATAATCGTCATACCAAGCATGGGCGTCGAGGAGAGTGGCATGAGACCCGTGTGCAAGACGATGCTGCGTCCCAACAGCCCAATGACGATCAACAGATAGCCACATGGCAGGAGCATGGCGCGAATAGCGTGACCCGTCGAGAGTAATGTGCTCCTCTCCTGCGCAATACTGAGAAATATCGGCGGCGCCAAACCCACAAAGTGCCACCACGAGAACGAGCTCGCGAGTATTGTGGCCAGACAGGCGATGGAAATGCTGAGCACGATCAACGGTTCGCTCTTCCGCGCCCGCACCAGTGCGTAGAGGGTCAGGCCACCCACCGTCGCCAGACTGATCAATGCGGCAAGCCTCGCCCATGGTTGAGGCAACAGCGGCCTGATCGTCACTCCGTCAACGTGCCCGGCCATCGCGAACTTGTGCCAAAAGCCAACGAGCGACTGGTTGCCAACCTGCCAGCCGAGGCCGCCGAACGACGGTGAGAGCACTCGCACGAGCGTCTTGTAATACTCCGTTGTCAGCTGCCCCGGCAGCGCCACCGCCCCCAGGAGCAGGAGGGCAACCATCCCCACGACCAATCCGAGCAAGAACCGCCACCCGCCACGTAGCAGGGCAACTGCTCCCAGCGCAATCGTGATGGGCTTGATCACGATTGCCATGCCGGCAAAGCATCCCGCCAGAAACGACTTCCAGCGGGAATGGGTGCGGATGCCGGCTGCACCCAACAGCGTCCCAAGAGCGAGCAGGAACGTGATTTGGCCAAGATACAGCGAGTCCATCGTCGACGGAGCAAGCAAGAATAGGATCGCGCCTTGAAACGCGCTGAGGGTGCGCCCCCCCAGGAACAATAACCACGCGGCGATTCCCACGATGCACGAAATACTCAGCCAAAACCACACTTTGCGCGCGGAATCGAACGGCAATGCCGTGAATGGACGCATCAACCACGCCACAGCAGGCGGATATAAGTAGGGTTGGTCGGCACCGACGGGGGCTATCGGGGGACGAATCCAGAGGCGTTCATGATATAAGTTCAGCGGATTATCACCGATGGCCCGAGCCGCAAAGACGTAAGTAGCAAAATCACGTTCTTGAGGCATGTCCGCGGGCCCGTCCCATTTAGAACCACGAAAGATCATCACGGCGATACTCATGATCAGGACCACGGCCCAGCAAAGATGCTCCAGAGTGCGCCAGCGGTCGTGAGCAGCCGGGGTATTGGGGTGTTGCAAGGGGGGCATGTCTCCGAGATGTGTGATTACAATGACGTTGCCATTGGCGCTGGGCTGGATTGCCGCTGCAAGAACGAGTACGCCACTTGGTTTGTGCAGGATCGTGTGGTGCAGAATGGTTGTCAAGGTGAGAGCCTGCGGCTGGGCCTCGACCGTTTCGTGAGTCGATCTCCGGGGCAGGCAGGCCGTCGCGCGTGGTTGGGGGATTGTCGAGTGAAGGTGGATCCTGGCGGCGGGCTTTGGGAGCGGAGTCGACGACGGAACATCTGGGGTCAGCGTGTGCCGCGCATCCGTAGAGCGGTGGGCCGATGCAAGGGTACGAGGGCAGGGTTGGCTGCCGAACTCACTCGAGTCGCAACGGCGCGCAACTGGGGCGCAGGCCGCGTTGCGCCTACGCGGTGATCCCGCTGGCGCGATTGCCGGCTGGAGCGTGAAGCATGGCCGCGCGACAGCGTCGCCCGGACGCGTGGGGCGTCGCGTCGTTTCGTCGAAAAGACGCCGGCAAGGCGTGGGCGCCGGCCCT
>QHRS01000215.1 GCA_003221435.1 Candidatus Rokuibacteriota bacterium | reverse complement strand
GTGGTCCGAGCCGAAGATCATCGTCCGCTTCTGGATCGTCTCGTTCGCCCTGGCACTGCTGGCGCTGACGACCCTCAAGCTCAGGTGAGAGAGGCATGACCATAGTTCGAGCTGGCGGGGGGGGCCGAGCCGAAGATCATCGTCCGCTTCTGGATCGTGGCGTTTGCCCTGGCATTGCTGGCGCTGACGACCCTCAAGCTCCGGTGAGAGACGTATGACCATAGTGGAGGAGAGGCGGGTAATGGCGCGGGGGCAGGCGTATCGCCGGTGGCTCACGGGGCGGCGGGTCGCGGTTGTGGGGCTCGCTCGGAGCGGGGTCGCGGCCTGCCGGCTCCTCGTCGAGTGTGGCGCCCGGGTCGTCGCGACCGATGACAAGCCGCTGTCGGCGCTCGGTGCGGAGGCGCGCGGGCTCGAGAAGCTGGGCGTCCGGCTGCGCGCCGGCGGCCATCCGGCCGAGGTGTTCCAGGGCGCCGAGCTGGTCGTCGTCAGCCCGGGCGTGCCGGCGGACACGCCGGTGTTCGCCCAGCTCCCCGACACGGTGCCGGTGATCGGCGAGCTGGAGCTCGCGTGGCGCGCGATGGAAGCCGAGACGATCGCGATCACCGGCACCAATGGCAAGACCACGACGACGGCGCTGCTGGGTGCGCTCCTGCGCCAGCAGGCGCGCGCCGTGCTGGTCGGCGGCAACATCGGGACGCCGCTCGCCGCCCACGCGCTGACCTTCCCCGCCGATGGCATCATCGTGGCCGAGGTGTCGAGCTTCCAGCTCGCGACGATCGACGCCTTCCGGCCGCGGGTCGCGGCGGTCCTGAACGTGTCGCCCGATCACCTCGACCGGCACAAGACCTTTGCGGCCTACGTCCAGGTCAAGGCGCGGATCTTCGAGAACCAGACGCCGGTCGACTGCGCCGTGCTGAACTTGGACGACGAGGTCACGCGCGGTCTGGCCGGCCGCACCTCCGCACACGTGCTCTGGTTCAGCCGCCTCGAGCCGCTCGACCGCGGCGTGTCCGTGCGGGACGGCTGGATCGTGGCCGGGCTGAACGGCCATCCCGAGGCAATCTGTCCGCTGGCCGAGATCTCGCTCCGCGGACAGCACAACGTGGAGAACGTGCTCGCGGCGACCGCGTGCGCGCTCTGGACCGGCATGGCGCCGGAGACGATCCGCCGGGGCATTGGACTGTTCCGCGGCGTGCCGCACCGGATCGAGTTCGTGCGCGCCGCCGGCGGGGTGGCTTTCTACAACGACTCCAAGGGCACCAACGTCGCCTCGACGATCAAGGCGCTCGAGAGCTTCACGGAGCGGATCGTGTTGATCGCGGGAGGCAAGGGCAAGGGGCAGGATTTCGAGCCGCTGGCGGAGGCCGCGCGCGGGCGTGTGAGGCACGCGGTGCTGATCGGCGAGGATGGCGAGAAGGTCGGTCACGCGCTCGCGGCCGCGGGCATCCCGACCGGCGCGGCGTCGACCCTGGACGCGGCGATCAGTGAGGCGCGCAGGCTCGCCGAGCCAGGCGACGTCGTCCTCCTGTCGCCCGCCTGCGCGTCGTTCGACATGTTCGACAACTTCGAGCACCGGGGCGATGTGTTCCGGGCCCTGGTCCGCGCGCTGCCGGAGTCCTGATGCCGCGGAAGCTCGTGCCCGACATGTGGCTCGGCGGCGTGGCGCTCGTGCTGGTCTCCATCGGCATCGTGATGGTGTACTCGGCGAGCGCGATCCTGGCCGCCGATCGCTTCGGCGATCCGCACTACTTCCTCAAGAAGCAGCTCTTCTGGGTCCTGCTCGGTCTCGGCGCCCTCTGGGCGGCCCTCGCGCTCGACTACAAGTATCTCCAGCGGGCGGCGGTGCCCCTGCTCGTCGTGGCCGCCGGGCTGCTCGTGCTGGTGCTGGTCCCGCCGTTCGGGCAGGCGATCAATGGAACGCGCCGCTGGCTCCGGTTCGGTGCCGTGTCGTTCCAGCCGGTCGAGCTGGCGAAGCTCGCGTTCGTGTTCTACCTCGCCCGATTTCTCGCCCGCAGGCGAGAGGAGATCTGGCAGTTCCGGCGCGGCCCCCTGGAGCCGGCGCTTGTCGCCGCGGCGCTGTCGGCGCTCGTCCTGCGCCAGCCGGACCTCGGCAACAGCCTCACCCTGCCGGCGCTCGCGTTCACGCTCCTGTTCCTCGGAGGAGCCCGGCCGCGACACCTCGCGCTGCTCGCGGTGCCCGCGCTGCCGGCGCTCGCCATGGCCGTCTACGTCGCGCCGTACCGCTGGCGCAGGATTCTGACGTTCTTCAATCCCGAAGCCGACCCGCTCCGGAGCGGCTTCCAGATCCTCCAGTCCCATCTGGCGATCGGCTCGGGCGGCCTGCTCGGCCGCGGGCTCGGCGGATCGAAGCAGAAGCTCTTCTACCTGCCGGAGCCGCACACCGACTTCGTGTTCGCGGTGATCGGCGAGGAGCTGGGGCTGATCGGCGGCATCGCGGTGGTCCTGCTCTTCATGGCGCTGATCTGGCGCGGCCTGCGAGTCGGGCTGCGGGCGCCCGACCTCTTCGGCGCCTACCTCGCGCTCGGGCTCACGACGATGCTCGGCACGGAGGCGATCGTGAACCTCGGCGTCGTCACCGGGTCGTTGCCGACGAAGGGTCTGCCGCTGCCGTTCATCTCCTTCGGAGGCTCCTCGCTCTGCATGACGATGCTCGCGACCGGCGTGCTGCTCAACGTCTCCCAGCACGGGACCGACGCCGGAGTCGGCGCCGCCGCCCGGCTCCGTGACCGCGGCGGCTCGATCGACTGCCCGTCGACCGCGCGCGCGATGCGCCCCGTCGGGGCGAAGAGCGTCATGCCCGCGGAAGCCCGAGGAGTCTGATGTTCAAACGCTACCGACATATCCACTTTGTCGGGATCGGCGGCGTCGGGATGAGCGGGATCGCCGAGGTGTTGCTGAATATGGGCTATCGCATCACCGGCTCCGACGTCAAGCGCGGGGAGACGGTGGAGCGGCTCGAGCAGCTCGGCGGGAAGGTCTTCATCGGGCACGACCCGGCCCACATCGCGGACGCGCACGTGGTCGTGTACTCGTCGGCCGTCGCCCGCGACAACGTGGAGGTCGCGGCGGCGCGCGCCCGCCAGGTGCCCGTGATCCCGCGCGCGGAAATGCTCGCCGAGCTGATGCGGCTCAAGTACGGGATCGCCGTCGCCGGCACCCACGGCAAGACGACGACGACCTCGATGGTCGCCGCCGTGCTGGCCGAAGGCCGCCTGGATCCTACGGTCGTCGTCGGCGGGCGCATCACGAGCCTCGGCTCGAACGCGCGCCTCGGGCAGGGCGAGTACCTGGTGGCGGAGGCCGACGAGTCGGACGGCTCGTTCCTGAAGCTCTCGCCGACGATCGCGGTGGTCACCACGATCGACGCCGAGCATCTCGATTACTACGGCAGCCTCGAGACGGGGCGGCTGTGCTGTGCCTCGACCAGCCGAACGTGCAGCTGCTGATCCCGCGGGTGGACAAGCGCGTCATCACGTACGGGCTCGAGTCGGCCGCGGACCTGACGGCGCGCCGGCTGACGCTCGACGGCCTCACCTCGCGCTTCGAGGTGCTCCACCACGGTGCGCCGCTCGGCGAGTGCACGCTGCGCGTGCCGGGCCGCCACAATGTGCTCAACGCCATGGCCGCCATCGCGGTCGGGCTCGACCTCGAGATTCCGTTCGTGACGATCCAGAAGGGCGTCGCCGAGTTTTCGGGCGTGCAACGCCGCTTCCAGGTCCGAGGCGAATCCCGCGGCGTGCTGGTGGTCGACGACTACGGCCACCATCCCGCCGAGATCCGAGCAACCCTGGCCGCCGCCAAGGCCGGCTTCGACCGGCGCGTGGTCACCGTGTTCCAGCCGCACCGGTACACGCGCACCCTGCACCTCCGGCAGGAGTTCCTCACGGCCTTCAACCAGTCGGACGCGCTGGTCGTGATGGACATCTATGCCGCCGGTGAGACGCCGATCGACGGCGTCACTGGACGTGATCTGGCCGACGCGATCCGAGCGCACGGCCACCGCGACGTCGTGTATCTCGGCAGCGATCGCAGTCGGATCCTCGACTACCTCGAGGACGTCATCCGGCCCGGGGACCTCGTGATCACGCTCGGGGCGGGAGACGTGGGCCAGCTCGGGCAGGCACTGCTCGACCGACTTGAAGGGAGGCCCTAATGCTAGGGGAGATCCGGGGGGAAGTGCGGTTCAAGGAGCCTTTGAGCTTCCACACCTCGCTTCGAATCGGGGGGCCGGCCGACATCTTCGTCATCCCGCAGGACGTGGATGACATCCGGCACGCGTTGCTGTTCGCGGAGCGGGAGCAGCTGCCCGTCGAGGTGGTCGGCGGCGGCAACAACCTGCTCGTTCGGGACCGCGGCATCCGGGGCGTGGTGATCAAGCTCGCGGGGTGCCTGGGACGCGCCGAGTTCCACGGCGAGGAAGCGCTGGCCGGTGCCGGCGTGAGCCTCTCCTCGCTGATCCGCGAGGGGGCTGCGCTCAACCTCGGCGGCATCGAGTGCCTGGTGGGGATCCCCGCGACGATCGGTGGGGCGCTCGCGATGAACGCCGGGACCGAGGACGGCTGGATCGGCGACTTCGTCTCGGCCGTGTATTTCCTGCACCCGGACGGCACGCTCGGAGAATTCAAGCCCGGCGACGGCGCGTTCTCGTACCGGCAGTTCCATCACCCCGACGGCGCGATACTGGCCGGCTGCCGCCTGCGGCTCCACCGCCGGCCGCAGGCCGAGATCCAGAAGGACATCAAGACGCGCCTGAAGCAGAAGAAGGCGACGCAGCCGCTGGCGCTCGCGTCGGCCGGCTGCGTCTGGAAGAACCCGCCCGGCGATTTCGCCGGGCGCCTGATCGAGAAGGTCGGCCTCAAGGGCAAACGGCTGAGCGGCGCGGAGATCTCGTCGAAGCACGCGAACTTCATCGTCAACCGCGGCGGCGCCACCGCGGCCGACGTGCTCGCGCTGATGGACATGACCCGCGAGCGCGTCCACGCCCAGTTCGGCATCACGCTGGAAAACGAAATCCGCCTGATGGGCGAATGACGCCCATCAGGCGCGGGCGAACGACCGACTCAACGTCGGGGGGAGCGCCGCCGCTCCCCCCGACACCCCCCACCGGTGTCCCGCGTGGTGAAGGGGGTGATCGGAGCGCGGGCGAAGCCCGCGCCGGAACGGCGGTGCAGGTGCGATTCGTTCACGGGCTCCGAGTGGACGACCGAGCGCGCACGGTGCGGCGGGGCGCGGGTGTGGCGATAGCCCGGGTGCCCGCGCCCTGATAATGACACTTCTATCCCCTCGCGCGGTCGGGCGCGCCTACGAAGACCTCGGCGACCGGCCGGCGTTGATCGCGCGGCAGCACGTGCGCCGCAGAGCCGCGCGCCGCGCCGGCCGCGGGCGCCGGGCCTTCCGCGTGGCGCTGGCCGGGCTCGCGGGCGCCACGGCGCTCGCGGGAGGCGGGCGTGCGATCCACTTCGCCCTCACGTCCCCGCGCTTCGCCGTGGCCGTGGTGGAGGTGCGAGGCGCTGGCCGGATCAGCCCGGGCGCGATTATCGACGCCTCGGGGATCGCGCCCGACGCCAACATCTTCCGCGTCGACACGCAGGAGGTCGCCCGACGGATCGAGGCCATTCCGGAGATCCGGCGGGCCGACGTCATCCGGTCCTGGCCGAACCGGGTGACGGTCATCGTCGAAGAGCGGCGACCGTTCACGCTCGTGCACGCGGGGCGGCTGCACTGGATCGACGAAGAGGGCATCCCGCTCGGGATGGAGCGCCGCGCGGTGGCGCCGCAGGCGCCGGTCATCAGTGGGCTCACGCCCGAGGAGCTGGCGGAGATGCGCGAGAAGCCGTCGCCCCGGGCGCGGATGGCGATCTCGCTGATCCGCACGCTCTTGCGGAAGGGGAGCCCGCTGACCGCGCAGATCTCCGAGATCGACGTGAGCCGCCCCGACGGCCCGCTGCTCTACACGGTGGACGGCGTGGAGGTGCGGCTCGGCACTGAAAACTGGGAGAGCCGGCTCGGCCGGCTCGAGGGCGTGCTCGGGCAGCTCGCGGCGGCGCCCGAGCCGGTGACCTCGATCGACCTGCGATTCCGCGATCAGGTCGTGCTCAATAGAGGGGCGTCACCGTGAAACGCGGGCGGGAGCAGAGCCTGATCGTCGGCCTCGACGTGGGCACCACGAAAATCTGCGTCGTCATCGCCGAGATCGGGCCCATGGGCGGACTCGACGTCGTCGGCGTCGGCGCCTCACCGTCGCGCGGACTCCGCAAGGGCGTCGTGGTCAACATCGACTGGACCGTCGAGGCGATCCGGAAGGCCGTTGCCGAGGCCGAGCAGATGGCGGGCGTCGAGGTCTCGTCGGTCTACGCGGGCGTCGCCGGCGGCCATATCCGCGGCATCAACAGCCGCGGCGTGGTGGCGGTGTCCGGCCGGAACCGCGAGGTCAGTCCGTCCGACGTCGAGCGCACCCTCGAGGCCGCGAAGGCGATCAACCTGCCCCAGGACCGCGAGATCATCCACGTCCTGCCGCAGGCCTTCCTCGTCGATGACCAGGACGGCGTGCGCGAGCCGCTCGGTATGTCGGGGGTGCGGCTCGAGGTGGAGGTGCACGTCGTCACGGGCGCCGTGACGTCGGTGCAGAACGTCGTGCGGTCCGTCAACCGCGCCGGCCTCACCGTGCAGGATATCGTGCTCGAGCCGCTCGCCTCGGCCGAGGCTGTCCTCTCGGCTGACGAGAAGGAGCTCGGCGTGCTGCTGATCGACATCGGCGGCGGGACCGCCGACGCCGCGCTGTTCCGCGAAGGCGCCATCTGGCACACGGCGATCCTGCCGCTCGGTGGCGATCACATCACGAACGACATCGCCGTCGGGCTGCGCACGCCGATCGCGGACGCCGAAGATCTGAAGAAGCGCTACGGCTGCGCGCTGACGTCGCTCGTGCGCGAAGACGAGACGATCGAGGTGCCGTCGGTCGGCGGACGCAAGCCGCGCCAGCTCTCCCGGCAGATCCTGTCGGAGATCATCCAGCCGCGCGTCGAGGAGATCTTCACGCTGGTCGCGCGAGAGCTGTCCCGTGGCGGGTTCCAGGATGCGGCGACGGCCGGCGTCGTCGTCACCGGCGGCACGTCGATCATGGAAGGCGTGCCCGAGCTGGCCGAGCAGGTTTTCGACCTGCCGGTGCGGGTCGGCGTCCCCTCGGCGCTCGGTGGGCTCGCCGACGTGGTGCGGAGCCCGATCTACGCGACCGGTGTCGGGCTCGCCGTCTACGGCGCGCGGGGCCGGTCGCCCGCCAGGGGGCCCTTCGACGCGGGCGACGGCCGCCTGTTCGTGCGCGTCGCGCGGCGCGTGTCCGAGTGGTTCGGTGAAATCTTCTAATCCACTGGGGGAGCTGAACCTGGATGCTCGGCGCGCGGGCGGCACGCGTGACGCCGACGCCCGCAAGGAGGCGCTGATGGACGGCGATCGGGGCCGGCGTCCGTTGTTCCAGCTCGAGGAGCCGCGGGAGGGAGCGAAGATCAGAGTCATCGGGCTCGGCGGCAGGCGCTCCTGCAGTCCGATGCACCCCACAAGATCCGCATCGGCGACAAGATCACGCGCGGACTCGGCGCCGGCGGCGACGCCGGCATCGGCCAGCGCGCGGCAGAGGAGGACACCGAGAAGATCGCGGAAGCCCTCCGCGATTCGGACATGGTGTTCATCACCGCCGGGCTCGGCGGCGGCACCGGCACGGGCGCGGCGCCCGTCGTCGCGTCGCTTGCGAAGGACCTCGGCATCCTCACGGTCGGCGTGGTGACGAAGCCGTTCCACTTCGAGGGGCGCCGGCGGATGCAGCAGGCCGAGGCCGGCCTCGAGGCGCTGCGCGGCATCGTCGACACGCTGATCGCGATCCCGAACCAACGCCTCTTCGCGGTCGTCGAGCGGGGCACCGGCATGCAGGAGGCGTTCCGCATCGCCGACTCGGTGCTCCAGCAGGCCGTG
>QHRS01000016.1:2794-20422 GCA_003221435.1 Candidatus Rokuibacteriota bacterium | reverse complement strand
CTATCCGCTCCGTCGGCGCCACGGACCGGCCATTGATTCAACTCGCGGACGCGCACTCGTCGTCGTGAGCCGCTGCGCGTCTTGGTTCACATTGGATCACACGGCACACGTCGGGTCCCTTCCGGCGGTTCTCCCAACATCGCTCGACGGCCCTGCTGGGGCGGGTGCCGCGGGACGGGGCGCGGGTGCGCTTCAACGCAAGACCCCGCTCCGCACTACCTCCGCTCCAGAGTATCCCCGTTGTAGACCTCGCCGTTCTTCACGGTCCAGCGCACGGTGTTCGAGTTGTGGATGTCCGCGAGCGGGTTCTTGTCGAGCACCACGAAATCGGCGAGCTTGCCGCGCTCGATCGAGCCGATGTCGTGGTCCATGCCGAGGTACCAGGCTCCGTTCCAGGTGGCGCAGCGCAGCGCGTCGGCGTTGCTCATCCCGCCCTGGGTCAGCGCCCATAGCTCCCAGTGCGCGCCGAGGCCCTGGCGCTGGCCGTGGGCGCCGAGCTGCACGTGGCCGCCGGCCTTCACGATCTGGTTGGCGCCGGCCGCGACCGCCATGTGGTGCCAGTCCCAGTCGGGGGCCATCACCGGGCGCCGGATGGCGCGCGCGTCGAGGTAGGGACGCGGCGTGAAGCGGCGCAGCTTGGGGTCGTCGAACACGTCGTAGTGCTGGTAGAACCAGTGCTCGCCCGAGAGCCCGCCGTAGGCCACGAGCAGCGTGGGCGTGTAGCCGGACTGGCTCTTCGAGAACAGCTCGACCACGTCCTTGTAGATCGGCGTGATCGGGAGCGCGTGCTCGAGCCCGGTGTGGCCGTCCATCACCATGCCGAGGTTCTCCTCGAACTTGCCGCCGCCCTCCGGCACGACCAGCAGGCTCTCCTCGCGCGCCGCCTCGAGGATCCACTGGCGCTGCTCGCGCCGCGGCTGCATGTAGCTCTTCACGCTGATCGCGCCCAGCCGCTTCATTCGGCGCACGTGGCGGCGGGCCTCGTCCAGCGACTTCAGGGGAATGCCGCCGCGCGAGCCCGCGCCGTAGATGATGTTGCCGGTCGAGTAGATGCGCGGGCCCACCATCTCGCCGGCCTCGACCATCTCGGACTGCGTGAACACCTCCCACGAGGTCGCTGAGGGGTCGTGGATGGTGGTGACGCCGTAGGCCAGATTGGCGCGATAGGCCCAAAACGCGTCGGGCAGCAGCCCCTGGTTCGCGTAATGACAATGGGAGTGCACGTCGATGATGCCGGGGATGACGGTCTTGCCGCTCGCGTCGAACGTGCGCGCGCCGCCCGGGATCGGCGTGCTGGCGCGCGGCCCGACCGCTGTGATGCGATCGTCCGTGACCACGATCGTCGCATCCTCGATGACGGCGCCGGTCTGGCCGCCCGCCATCGAGATCACGCGCGCGCCGACGAATGCGATCGTGGCCTTCGGGCGCGAGCGCGGCACCGAGAGCGCGATGTGGATCGAGTCGGGGCGGAGCGTGGCGAGATCGCGCGCCTTCTTCAACGCGGCCTCGGCGCTGTCGGCTGCGCTGCTCTTCTTGTCGTCCTTCTTCTTGGGACTACCGGCCTCGATCTGATCGCGCTCCCACTTGGCTAGCAGGCTGTCGAGCGCGAGCGTGCGGAACTCGGGGCCCTGCGACCATGTGAGCGAGCGGGAGTCGCCGCTCCATGCCAGCCAGTCGCCGCCGTCATCTGTGAGCCGTCGTCCGGGAGTTGCGCCTTCGGCCTCCAGCTCGACCGGCGTGCGCCCGAAGCGCGGCAGCTCGGCGACGTAGACGTCGTACCTCATGCGGTACGCCACCCAGCGCCCGTCGGGCGACGGGATCAGCTCCTCGGCGTTCGTGATCTTCGCATGCTCGATGCGGTCCGTGCCGTCGAGGCGGATGCTGACGAGCGTGCCGGTATCGGAGGGATTGGTGACCGGGCCGCTGTCGTACTCGTGATACCAGATGCGCTCGCCCTTCGCGTCGAACGTGGGCCGCGGCACGCCGGGGGCATCGCCCGCGCTCTCCATCATCACGACCGCATGCGGCTCGCCGCCGGCCGACGAGATCCACTGCAGCTCGAGCCACAGCTCGTCGTTGAGGTCGCGGCCCTCGCGCATCGGCCCGCCGCTGCCGCGCAGGTAGCAGAGCTTCGATCCGTCGCGGCTCCACGAGGGGTTGAGATACTCGGAGGGGGCGGAGGTGATGCGCACCGGCTTGCCGCCGCCGGCCGGCATCTTCCACACGTATCCGCCTGTGCTGTCGTCCCACGTCACGTACGCGATCCAGCGTCCGTCGGGCGACCAGGCTGGCGATGAGGCACGCAGCTTGGACGGCGTGAGGGCCTTGGCCTCGCGCGCCGCGGCGTCGTAGCGCCAGATCCGGCCGAGGGCCGCGAACACGATGCTCTTGCGGTCGGGGGAGCGCGACGGCCACGCAATCTGTCGCACCTGCACGCGGTCGCCGCCGAGGTGCTGGCGAAACCGGATCGCGTGGGTCACGATCTGCTCGACGCTGGCTGTGAACGGGATGCGCGCCGCGCGGCCGCTCAAGGCATCGACGCGGAAGAAGCCGCCGTCGGCGTAGATCACGATCGCGCGGCTCTCGGGCGTCCAGCCGTAGTTGGGATAGACGCCGGTCCACGCGAAGCCCTCCTGGTTGTCGTTCGAGAGCCCGTCCCACAGCATGCGCTCGCGACCGGTCGCGAGGTCGTGAACCATCAGCACCGTCTTCTCGCGGATGCGCCGGATGAAGGACAGGCTCTTGCCGTCGGGCGACGGCGCCGGCCGGCCCGCGCCGCCGGCCGGGTCGGTCAGCGTCGCGGTCTTGCCGGTTACGCGATCGTACTGGCGGATCTGCCAGATGCCGGAATGCACGTTGCGGTCGTACCCGAAGCGCTGGGGGCGGCCGGTGAAGTAGACGTAGCGCCCCTCGCGCGAGAACACCGGCTCGTTCGCGTCGCCGAACTCCTCCTTCTTGGTGATCTGCACGCCCTTGCCGCCCAGCATGCTGTACATCCACAGCTCGACCGTGCCGAGGGAACTCTTGTCGGTGAGCCGCCGCCTGGTCACGATCCACTCGCCGTCCGGCGACCACGCCGACGAGTTGGTGGTGTGGTCGGCCTCGCGGCTCACCGGCCGCGGGCGCGAGCCGTCGGCCTCCATGACCCACACGTTCTCCGTGCCGCCGCGGTCGGTGGTGAAAGCGATGCGCTTGCCGTCGGGCGACCAGCGCGCTTGCATGTCGTACGCCATGCCCGAGGTCAAGCGCTTCGCGCGGCCGCCGGCGATCGGCAGCGTGTAGATGTCGCCCAGCATGTCGAAGAGCAGCGCGCGCCCGTCGGGGGAGACGTCGACCGTCATCCAGGTGCCGCGGTCGGTCTCGAAGCGCAGCGTGTCGCTCGGCGCGTGCGGCACGTTCACGTCCCACGGCTCGTCCGAGCTGGGACGCGTCTTCGTCGAATCGGGCGCGGCCGAAGCACTCGCGGCCAGCGCGGCGCCCAGGACGGCGGCGGTGAACGCGGCACGGACGAGGCGTGCGAGGGCGGAACGGAGTGCGGGCATGGAGGATCTCCGGGGCGGCGGAGGGCTGCAACGAAGTGGACGCGGCAGTCTAGCGGATGACGGGCGGCGCATGCCGGCGCGGCGGCCGCTGCGGGACTTGGTGCCCCTCCGGCAAGTCCCAGTCCCCGCTTTCGGGGGAATACCTCACTGTCGACACGCAGCTCTCCCGCATAACCTTTCAGTGTAAGTCCCGGGCCCGATCGTTTTCCCCTCCCTGGGGCCAAGCGAGGAGCGCAGGCTCGATCGAAGGCACCTCGAGATCAGGGCTTGCGTTGGGGCGAGTTCTGCTCCTTCTCGCGTTCCTTTTGCGGCACGCGGGCTCCCGGGCTGGCCCCGCGCTCCCGCCCGCGGAACTCGCGCTCGAGGTTCCCGGGCGGAGGGGTTGCGGGCGGCGGCGAAGGCGGAGCGACTCGCTGCGGCTCGGCCGGCGCGGGAGACGCCGGCGAGCGCTGAGGCGGGCGCTGGGGCGAATCGTGCGGCGCAGGTGGGGGAGGAGGAGGCGGGGCCGGCGGCCAGTTCGGAATGTTCTCGGTTCGTCCGAAGTTGCCGGCCCCGGGCATGGGCGTCGCGGGGGGTTGGACTACCACAGGCGCTGGGTCCCACGAGCGCCCCCGGTTCACCTTCCACCCGCCCTGTTCGCGCCGATAGACCTTGCCGTCCCTGCCCGCGAACACGTTGTTGGGAATCCGCTCGGGCCGCGCCACCGGCGTGCCCAGGCGGCGAGCAGGCACCCGGCTCGCGTGGGGATCGACGCGCGGAACGTTCGCGGTGCGCCGGTAGATGTTCATGGGCAGGCGGTCGGGCCGGGCCGGCGCGCGCGTCGCGCGCCGCGTGCGGGCCATCGTTCCGTCGGACTCGAGCAGCGGGCGGCGATATCCGCCCGGACCCAGCCAGTGCGGCGGATCGTGGATGGAATGGACGCTCGGCGCCGAGTACCAGAGGAAGCCGACTCGGAGGAACCCCGATCCGTAGCTGCAGCCGAAGCTCCAGCGACCCAGCCAGGGGTTGTATCGGGGATGGAATCCCCATGTCCACGGCCGCGGGTAGAACCGATGGCGGCCGCGCCACGGATGGTAGCGGTAGCCCGTGCCGTACACCACCGTTCCATAGTACGGATAGCACCCGATGTATCCGGGGAGGTAGCCGACGTAGACGACGTCGGGAGTCATGTCGTAGACGGAGACGTAACGAACGTTGTAGACGGGACAGCTGGGCGGGATATCCTCCACGCCCAGTGGACGCGTGTCGCTCACCTGCCATGGACCCTCGGGGTCGTCTGCGATGTACCAGACCCCCTGATCGCACGCGTAATAGCGCCCGTCGGCGAGGATGACCTCAGCGTCGGTGTTCACGGCGTACTCCAGCATCGATCCCGGGATGCGCTCGAAGTCCGGCGATCCGTCGTAGGTCACCGTGAAATCGGCCGGGCCGCGCCGGATCGCGGTGGTCTGCGGGATCTCGGCGTCGGCGACCGCGTCGTCCGCCTGGTCCGTACCCGCCACGCTGGCCAGGAGGTTCGCCTTGGGCGATTCGGGTGGAATCCGAGAGAAGCTCGCCGGCATGCGATCGCCCCGCACGAAGGTCCAAGGACCGGCGGTCGTCGCCGCTCGGTACCAGCGGCCGGCCAGCAGGATGTACACCGCCTGCGTGCTGACTTCGCGCACCACGTCGCTCTCGGTATTGGTCACATACAGCAGCTCGTCGCCGACCAGCGGGGCGTATCGGGGCGGGCCGTTGGTCGAGATCAGCTCGGTGGGCTCCGTGGCCGTGAGCACGAGCGGCGGCAGTCCTTGGATCTGGTCCGCGGCGGACGTGTCAGGCGGGACGACCTCGCGCACAGCGGCGGGCGGGCTCGCGACGACGCTCCATGGGCCGAGCGGATCGTCGGCCTCGTACCAGACGTTGGCGCCGCTCAGGAAATACTCGCGGCTCGAAGGGTCGTGGACCACCGCGTAAGGCGTGTTCACGACGCGCTCGAGGCCGGCGCCGGGGATGGGCTCGAGCACCGGGCGACCGTCGTAGACGACCAGGATCGCGGGCGACTGCGCGAAGACGACACGCGGCGGCACCGTGTCCAGATCGGCGACGCTTGCGCGCTCCTTCTCGGCCGAGGCCAGACCCGCGCGCAGCTCCTCGAGGGAGCCGGAGAGGTCCCAATTCGCGGCCTCCGACTCGACCAGGCTCTCGTAGCGGCTCGCTTCGGACGGCGTGATGCCGGGGAGCCGCACCTTGGTGACGTCGAAGTGGCGCGCCGAGACGCTGCTGCTGTCGCGATCGATGAGAATGGTCTCGGTGAACCACAGAACGCCGAACAGGGGTTCGGTGTCGCGGCTCTGCTGGAGTGAGAACGCAGCCCGCGCTGTGAGCATGTCGCCAACCAGGGTCTCGGGCTGGGGCTGGTAGATGACGAACGCTCCGCTCGGCGAATCGAACTGGCGAGGCCAGCCGGCATCTTCGGCGCGGGAGGGGCCGGTCAGAGCGAGCAGCGCCCCGAGGACGACGATGCCGATTCGGCCATAGGGCCGATGAGCGAGTCGAAACTTCATGAGCGGATCCACGGCGACCTCATTAGGAGAGACGGCCGGCGACTGGGCCCGGTTTCGGGAGCACGACCCGATTCTACGCTTCCTGGACCCGGCCCACACGATGACGACGGTGCACCCATGCCGGCGGTCGAAGCGCCGATCGCCGGGACGGCCCAGCGGGGCATGCGGCGCAGCTCGTCGGGGAGGCGGAGCTATTCGAGCCGCAGGAAAGCCCGCACCTCGGGAATGCGCTCGATCTCGTCGCCGATCCGGTCGGCAGACCCGGGACCCAGGTCGAGCGCAGCCTGGACCTGCGCGACCTCCCCGCCGCTCGCCGGAATCAGGAAGACGCGTCCCGCGGAGAACTCGTATGTGCGATCGGCGAAGACGGCCTGCAACGGCGTCGCGCGCCAGGTGCGTTTGTCCCCCGTTTCGCCCACCTGGACATCCACCGACGCCAGGTTTCCGAAGAAGGTCTGCGTCGAGCTGCCGCCACGGAGCGATGCCTCCGAGAACAGGACGAACAGGGGATCGCCGCTCACAACGCACGTCACAGCATGCACGCCCTGATACGACCATTCGGTGAGCTCGAGCGTGTGGCGGGGGTAGGTGGCCGCCTGAACTGCGCCGCGTGCCACCGTGTCGCGCACGTGGCCGTGCTTCCGGAGCCACTCGGCGACCGCCGAGGTGGCAGCTGCCTGATCCAGCAGGAGCCGGCCGCGCATGGCGTTGAATTCGAGCTGGCGCGCCGGGGTCGAGTCCCGGGTGGACAGCAGGAACACCGCGCCGAAGGGCAGCTCGAACTTGGCCCGGTCGATCCAGATCGAACGCCCGCTCCAGTCGAGCGGGATGTGGCGGCCGAAGGCTGTGACCAGCTCGCGCCCTGCGTTCTCGCGGGGGCGGCCGTCGAGAATCAGCGCGTAGTGGAAGCGCCCGCGGTGGAAGCGAAGCATCGTCTCGCCGTGCTCGTGGTCGCGGACGACGACGTCCGGTACGCCTTGGGCCGCAGCGGTGACCGCGAGGACGACGGAGGCAACGCCGACCGTTGCGCGCGCGAGGATCCATGCCGCGAGCGTCCGTCTGGACCCCATGTTCACTCCTGGGCGCGGCATCCCATCCGGCCCGCCCCCCTAAGGCTGCACCGCCCCTCACGGCAGCGGCTTGATCACTCCCATCTGCCACAGCATGAACACGAACTTGTCGGCCGTGCTCTCCTGGAGCTGGGCCTTGGTCGAGCCGATTCCGTGACCGGCGTGGTAGTCCACGCGGAACAGCACCGGCTTGCCGCTCGCGGTCGCGGCCTGGAGGCGCGCGCACATCTTGGCCGACATCCAGGGCTCGACGCGCGGATCGTTCACCCCGTGCGACAGCATCACGGCCGGGTACTTCGCACCGTCCTTCACGTGGTGGTAGGCGCTCATCTCGAGCAGCGCCTTGAACTCGTCCGCGTTCTTGACCGTGCCGAACTCGGGGATGTTGGGCACGCCGTTCATCGTGGTCTCCATGCGCAGGGCGTCGAGGCAGCCGACGTCGAAGAGTCCGGCGGCGAAGAGATCCGGCCGCTCGGTGACAGCGCGCCCGATCAGGATGCCGCCGGCGCTGCCGCCCTGACCCGCGAGCCGCGCCGGGCTCGTGTAGCCCTTGGCGATCAGGTACTCGGCGCACGAGATGAAGTCCTTCCAGGTGTTGGGCTTGGTCTGCTTCTGCCCGGCCTTGTGCCACTCCTCGCCGTACTCCCCGCCGCCCCGCACGTGCGCGACCGCGTACACGCCGCCGCGCTCGAGCCACGCGATCATGGTCGGGATGTACTGGACGTTGCGGCTCAGGCCGTAGGCGCCGTAGCCCGAGAGCAGCGTGGGGTTCGAGCCGTCGAGCTTGAGGCCGCTCTTGTAGATGATCGAGAGCGGGATCTTCACGCCGTCGTGGCCGGGGACCATCACCTCCACCGACTCGAATCCGGGCAGCGCGTCGAACTTGCCGATCGGGTTGAGCTTCGTGTCCGCGAACGCCTTTTGCGCCGGATCGTAGGCGTAGGTCTTGCCGGCGCGCGTCCAAGCTGTGGTCTGGACCAGGACTCCGTCCACGTCGGGAGCTGCGCTCGCGATCGCGCCGGACGGATACTTCTCGGGCAGGGTGAGCGGCTCGAGCTTGGCGCCCGCGCCGTATCCGAGCCGCGCCACGCGGCCCGCCGCGCCGTCGCGGGACTCGATGTAGAGGGCGTCCTTGGCCGACGCGACGCCCGAGATCACGGCCTCGCTCGCCGGAACCAGGGTCTCGGCGGAAGCGAAGCCGGGCGATGCGAGCTTCTCGCGCAACACCTTGAAGCGCGGAGCGGCGCGCGCGGTCATGAGGTAGATCTCGTCGCCGTGGACGGCGAAGTCCTCCACCGAGTCGGCCGCGTCGCAGATCATCTTCCACGGCGACGCCATTCCCTCGCGCTTCGTGAGATCGCCGTTCGCCGGCAGCTTCGCCGCGTAGAGCGTGAGCGGGTTCGCGTCCCCGTGCTTGATCTTGCCGATCGCGTAGGACGAGCCCGGCGTGATCACGATGCTCGGGAAATCCACGTCGCTCATCTTCACGTCCGGCCACAGGTCCATCGCGAATGCAAGTGGATCGGCGTCGGGGTTGGCACCGAGGCGGTGCATGCAGGCGAAGGTCTTCTTGTAGCCTTCGGTCGGGGGCGCGTCGGCCGCCAGCAGGCGGCGGCGCGAGTAGTAGAAGCCGCTGCCGTCCGGGAGCCACTGGGGATTCGTATAGCCCGCCTCCATGCGGTCGATCGAGTCCGAGAGCGCAGCGCCGGAGCCGACGTCGAGCACGTGCAGCACGTCCTGCTCCGATCCCGAGGGGGAGAGCCCGTAGATCACGCGCTTGCCGTCCGGCGACGGCACGTAGAAGCCGAGCGAGTAGTGGCCGCCGCCCGCTGGCTTCATCGTCGAGGGATCGACGAGCAGCTTCTCCTCACCGCCGAGTGACGCGCGCGCGAAGAGCTTGGGGAGATCCTCGTCGGATGCCACCCGCAGGTAGAAGAGCCGCCCGTCCGGCAACCGGTCGATGTCGAAGATGCGATACGGACGCCCGGCCTCCAGCTCCTTGATGCGGGCGAGAACGCGGTCGCGCTCGGGCAGGCGGGCGATGAGCGCGGTCGTGAAGTCGGCCTGCCCCTTGATCCACGCCTGGACCTCGGGGTCCTTGAGGTTCTCCATGTAGCGGTAGGGGTCTTCGATCTTCTGGCCCCAGTACTCGTCGGTGACGGCGCGCACCGGCGCGACCGGCGGGGCTTCCGCCGCGAGCGATGAGTGGGCGGCGCAGCAGCACGCCACGAGCAGCACGGCGGCGGCCCTCGAAGGCAGACGATGGCGAAGCATTCTCGACCTCCCGGAACGTGGCCGTTCAAGGCCCTTGCGATGGTGGGCGGGATCGCGTTTCTACCGCGGCTGGCATCCTATCAATGTCGGGGCGATCGCCGAAGCACGTTCGGGCGGAACGCTACGTCGGGTCCGAGGAGCCGGCCGCGACCGCCGCCTCGCGCAGTGCCATCAACATCTCGCCGGCGCTCGCGAAGCGCGCGCCAGGGTCCTTCTCGAGCGCCCGCATGACGATGCCCTGAGTGCGCAGGGATATCTTCGGGTTCAATCCCCGCGGCTCCGGGGGCGATTCGTTCAGGATCTTGTGCATCAGCTCGTGAGGCGGGTCGATCGAGAAGGGCCGCACGCCCGTCAGGATCTCGAACAACACCATGCCGAGGCCGTAGACATCCGTCCGCGCGTCCGCCTCCCGGCCGGTGAGCAGCTCGGGCGCCAGGTAGGCCATCGTGCCCACGACCGTTCCCGTCTTCGTGAGGCCGGTCGATGTCGTCGTCGAATCTCCGAGGATCTTGGCCACGCCGAAGTCGAGGATCTTCGCCCTGCCATCCGTCGTGAGCATCACGTTCGCCGGCTTGAGGTCCCGGTGCAGCACGCCGTGGGCGTGGGCCGCCTCCAGCGCATCCGCCACGTCGATGGCCACGGCCAGCGCGTTCGATTCGGGCAAGGGGCCGTGCTCGAGCACGTCGGACAGCGAAGCCCCGGGCACGAACTCCATGACGAGAAAGTCGGTTCCATCCTGGCTGTCGAAGTCGAAGATGGTGGCGATGCGCGGGTGGTTGAGTCGCGAAAGTGCCAAGGCCTCGTGCCGGAACCGTCGCCGCATTTCCTCGTCGGCGAGGGAAGCTCCGGTGAGAACCTTCACCGCCACGTCGCGCGCGAGGTGCCGGTCGCGCCCGCGGTACACGACCCCCATCCCACCGGCGCCGAGCTTCTCCACGATCTCGAAGTGGGAGAGCCGCTGCCCGATGAGCGCTTCCGGCAGGAAGCGTTGCTGCACGCTGCGTCCCTCGCGAATGTCCTTCTCGCGCTGGCGCGATCGTCGCTCGAGGAACAGGTAACGGTGGGTTCCGATGGCGGTGTAGATCAGCGGCGCCAGCGCCAGGGCGGCGGTGGGGGGCACATCGATGGCGAGCCCGGCGAAGAGGGCGTGGTCGATCCCTGCAAGGAGCACCGTTGCGAGCCCCATCACGATTCCAGCCCACACGATGGGAAGAGCGACGAACCCCCATCCGATCATGCCGCCCAGGCCCACGAGCAGCGAAGCGTGGAGCCAGCGTGGCGGGCGGACCAGGAACCGGTCCCGCAGGAGATTGTCCATTGCGCTGGCGTGGACGTAAACCAGCGGGGTGGCGGCGGCGAACGGTGTGGGGCCGACCTCTTCCGAGAGCTCCCGTGCCGACACGAGCCCGATCAACACGATCTTTCCGGCGAACGCCTCCCGCAGCCGGGCCGAGTCCCCGGCCACGTACCAGCGGAGTACCTTGAGCATGGAATAGCTGCGGTCGAACGCCTCGCGATCACCCGCGAAATCGATCGCGGTCGAGCCGTCGTCACCCACCGGAAGCCGCGTGCGACCCCCGGTGGGCCACTCGACGACCGCGGCTCGGCCCGACCAGTGCACGCTTTCGGGCGAGCGCCAACCTCGATATGCGCCGTACGACCGCAGCGCCAGGGACGCATAGAGAAGGTCCTCGTGGCGGATCAACATCGGCAACCGCCGGATCGCGCCGTCCGGGTCCACGATCGCCGTGACGTGCCCGAGGCTCCGGGCCGCCGACAGCAGCTCGGGAAACGGCAGAGCGACACTCGCGGCGCGCGGCGCCGGCCCGCCTTCGCCCGGCAGGCTCTGCGAGCGCAGGATTCGCTCGGCATCGGGCGTGAGCGGCCGTGGGTCCGCCCCTTCGGCATCGAACCGGATGGCATGCACGACGTTCTCGTGATTGCCCGTGACCTGCGCCAGCAGGTGGTTCCATGCCGGGTCCTGGTTGAGGTCATCGGGGAACTGGAGATCGACCGCGATCGCCCCGGCGCGTGCCTCCTCGAGGGCCGAGATCAGCAGCGCGTACTGATCGCGGCGGACCGGCCATGCCCCGTAGGCGTGGATGGTCGCGTCGTCCACGCCCACGATCGCGATGGCGTCGGAGGCCGGGCGCTCGCCGCGCAGGCGGAAGCGCCAGTCCAGGAGCCGCAGATCGAAGCTCTCGAAGGCCCCCGCCAGGTGGAGCGCGGACAGCAGGAGCGAGACGAGCAGGGCGATCCCCAGTCCTCGCACGATCTCCTGTCGGCGCGCTGCCGAATCGCTCGTGGCCATGGCGGCTCCCATGTCGATCTCGAAGGCCCGCCATTGTAGCACCCGGGGGAGGGCGCGCTCGCGGTTCCGGCGGCGCTTCTTCGTCGGGCGCGAGGTCTGGATTGACACTCGCGCCGCGCCCCCCTAGCGTCCGCGCCTCCTGCGCGCGCGTTCTCGACCGCGCGGAGGCAGGAGCTTGCGCGGCAGGTCGTCGGGACGGTGCCGGGGACGTAGCCCGGATCAGGGGAGGCGAGCATGGGCCGTCGTCGAGGCTTTTTCCCGTTGATCGTCGCTCTCGTCGCGCTGGTTGCCGCCACCGGGGGACGCGCCGCGGATCTCGCTGATGGGCTCGACGCCTACTGCGCGAAACGTCTCGCGGAGGCGTTCCGGATCCTCGCGCCCCTGGCGGAGAAGGGAAGCCGCGACGCGCAAGTCATCATGGGGCTCCGTTACTTCCACGGCATGGATGGCAAGACGGACTTTCGGCTGGCCCGGAAGTGGTACGCGAAGGCGGCCGAGCAAGGGGACCTGGAGGCCCAGGTCGAGCTGGGCCTAATGCTCGCGCAAGGACAGGGAGGTAAGGCCGACGTTTCGGAAGCCGTGCGGTGGTTTCGCAGGGCCGCCGAGTCCGGCTACTCCGAGGGTCAGTACAACCTTGGCTTCGCCTACTCCTCGGGTCAAGGCGTGACGCAAGACGCCGGGGCTGCAATCGAGTGGTTGACCAAGGCTGCGGAGCAGGGCGAAACGTGGGCCCAGTCCAACCTCGGCTATCTCTACATGAACGCAGGGCAGACCCGCGATTCCAAGGTGGTCGGCTACAAGTGGCTATTGCTCTCGTCCACGGAGGGAGATGAGGAAGCGAAGAAGCTGCTCGAGCGCGAGCGGCCGCTGATGACCGCGGACGAATTGAGCCAGGCGGAGCGACTGGCAGGACAATTCGTGGCGAATCCCACCGCCGCGACGGATTCCGTCACGCGGAGATGCCGGCCAGACAGCGCCGAGGCTGCCAAGAAGAAGTCGGACTGATCCTGGGCGATCGTAGCGGGGAGCCTCGCGGGGCTGTGACGCTGCCCCCGCCCGCTACTCGGCGCCGCCCCGCGTTTCGAGCAGCGCGGCGACATCAACATGACCGCGCTTCCTCGCGACGCCCAGGGCGGTCCGCCCCGCCTTGTCCCGCGCGTTGATCTCGGCGCCGTGATCGAGCAGCCACGCGGTGGCCGCGGTCTGCCCCATATAAGCCGCATGCGTGAGCGCCGAGTTGCCACCCTCGTCTCGAGCCATCAACTCGGCCCCGGCCTCGACCAAGGCGCTCATGACCTCCACGAATCCACCGTAGGCTGCGCTGATGAGCCAGGTCTGGCCGTGCGAGTCGTGGCCCTTCGGATCGGCTCCGGCCGCAAGCAGGGACCGGACGACCTCCGTCCGTCCAGAGCTGGCAGCAACTCCCAGTGGCGTGGCTCCCTGGATCGTTCTTGAGTCGGGCGTCGCCCCCGAACGGAGGAGCTGGCTGACGATCTCCGTTTTTCCCCCGCGCGCGGCAAAATGCAGCGCGGTCACACCTTGCGAATCCGCGAGGTTGGGGTTGGCGTGGGCGTCGAGGAGTGCGCGAGCCGACTCGGTGTTGCCGTACTCGGCCGCGTACATGAGTGCGGTAGACCGCCGGTTATCCTGGGGATCGGGGGACGCGCCGGCCGCTAGCAGGATGCGCACGATCTCGGCCGTACCTCGGCTTGCGGCCGGCTTGGAAGTGATCGCATTCCCCCAAACTTCGAGCTCCTTGGCACCGCCTCCCGCCGCCGCGATGAGCGGCGTGCAGCCATCCTTGTCGGCAAAGTTCGGGCTGGCGCCTTTCGAGAGCAGCTTCCGGACTTCCGTGGAGTCCCCGCGCAGCGCGGCGACGACGAGCTTGTTCCCGATGCTCGCCTCGGCGGCATGCCACACGGGCATGACCGCCATCGCCAGGATCGAAATCATGATTCCGCTTCCGAGACGATTCATGGGTCGGCCTCCTCGTTTGGTGTCCGCTCCAATTCAGGGCAGCCGGGCGTGTCTACCTGAACCCGGCCAGGGAATCAGCAAGGAACGAGATCCTCCGGTCCAGCACTACGTCCCATGGCGAGGGTGAATAGTGGCGGCGGGCGGCCTTCCACACCTCGAGCTCCCGTTTGGGATCGCGGGACCACTCGGTGTTGACCTCGCGGCTGTGCACGTGCGCAGTGAACCGGCCGAAGTAGATGAGCGAGCCTGGCTCGGCCTCGAACACCAGATCCGTTGTACTCCATGGTTGTGCCGACGATCTCCATCACCCGATAGCGCCCCGGTGACAGGCCCTGAAACAGGATGCCCATGTCCGCGAACTTCACCTGGAACATGGGCTCGAAGAGGTCCGCGGAGGCGTCGGCTCCGCCCCGGAGGTGCGCGCCGTGGATGGGGAGGAGCTCTTCACGACCCCAGGAGCCGCGCATGAGGAAGCAATCGACCACCACCAGGGCCGTGGCGCCGGGATCGGAATCCAGCGCGTGCGGCGGGCGAGCGAAGGTTTCTTTCATGATCGACTCGCAGCCGGGGAGCGCGGAGACGAGCGCAGGAGCCGAGAGCTCGTCCATGACCGACGCGCGAGGTGGGAGGCTGGGCGATGCCGGACGGGGTGTCGGCCTGGAAGCTTCGCGCATCCTATCAATGTGAGGCCGATCTCCGAAGCTCGATCGGGCTGGTCCGGGACGGCCGGCGGCGCGAGCCGGAACCGCAAACAGAGATTGACACTCGCGTCGCGCCCCCCTAGCGTTCGCGCCTCCTAGACCGCCAACGCGTCGTCCCGACTCAGGAGATGCCCACGTGAGCACAGCACTCCGTGTGGAACCCGCCGTCGAAGCGCCGCCCGAATTCCATCCCTACATCGCGCCCGAGACGCGCCTGCCTGAGTTCACAGCCCGGGGCGTCATCCTCGGCACCATCCTGGGCATGATCTTCGGCGCATCCTCGCTCTACCTGGTCCTCAAGGTCGGGCTCACGGTGAGCGCATCGATCCCGGTGGCGGTGATCTCGATCACGCTCTTCCGCCTCGCCTCCAAGCTCGGCATCCGCGACGCGAGCATTCTCGAGAACAACATCGTGCAGACCGCGGGATCGGCGGGGGAGTCCATCGCATTCGGCCTGGGCGTCACGATGCCGGCCATCATGATCCTCGGCTTCAATCTCGAGCTGACGCGCGTGATGCTGGTGGCGATCCTGGGCGGCGTGCTCGGGATCCTGATGATGATCCCGCTCCGGCGCGCGCTCATCGTGCAGCAGCACGGCAAGCTCAAGTACCCGGAGGGCACGGCGTGCGCCGAGGTGCTGAAAGCGGGCGCATCGCCCGAGTCGCGCGCAGCGGCATCGGAGCTGGCGAAGGCGGCCGAGGCCAAGGGCCTCGCCACGGGCGTGAGCGCGCGCACCATCTTCGCGGGTTTCGGCATCGGCCTCGTCTACAAGACGGCGATGTCGGCGCTCAAGGCGTGGAAGGACGTCCCGGAGAAGGTCTTCGGCCCGCCCTTCAACGCCGGCTCGGTGTCGGCCGAGATCTCGCCCGAGCTGCTGGGCGTGGGCTACATCATCGGGCCCAGGATCGCGTCGGTGATGTGCGCGGGCGGCGTGCTCGCCTATCTGGTGCTGATTCCGCTCATCAAGTTCTTCGGCGAGCACATGTCGGCGCCGATCCCGCCTGGAACCATCCCGATCTCCGAGATGAGCCCCAACAAGATCCGCGGCGCATACGTGCTCTACATCGGCGCTGGCGCGGTGGCGGCGGGCGGGATCATCAGCCTGGTGCGCTCGCTCCCGACCATCTGGCATGGGCTGCGCGAGGGCCTGAAGGACGTCATGGCGAAGCCGGGTGCTTCCGATCCGCATCGCACCGATCACGACATCCCGATGAACGTCGTGTTCGGCGGCATCCTGGCGCTGATCGTCGCGATCCTGCTGGCGCGCCCGCTCCACATGAACCTGCTCGGCGCGGTCCTGATCGTGATCACCGGGTTCCTGTTCGTGACCGTGTCCTCGCGCCTCACAGGCGAGATCGGCTCCTCCTCGAACCCGATCTCGGGCATGACGGTGGCGACGCTGCTGCTCACATGCCTGATCTTCCTCGCGGTGGGCTGGACCGGTGGCGCCTACTACGTCACGGCCCTCTCGGTGGGCGGCATCGTCTGCATCGCGGCATCGAACGGCGGCAGCACGTCGCAGGATCTCAAGACCGGCTACATCGTCGGCGCCACACCGCGCTGGCAGCAGATCTCGATCATCATCGGCGCGCTGTTCTCGGCGGTGATGCTGGGGCCGATCCTGCTGCGCTTGAACGACGCCGCTACCGTCTACGTGCCGGTCGCTCAGGTGGCGCCCGGCGGCCTCCACACCGACGTGGCGGGGTTGCCGCCTGCGCTCGAGTCGGTGCGCGGCGTCCAGGCGCGCGACGATTCGCGCTCGTATCACGTGTGGCACAAGGCCGACGACGTGGGCGGGCCGCAGGGCAAGTACCTGGTGGACGACGCCGGCAGCGCGGTGTGGCTCGTGGACCCCGGGATCAACGGCACGTACAACAAGCGCCCGAACGGCACAACCGTGCGGAAGTTCGACGCGCCCAAGGCGACGCTCATGTCCTACATCATCAAGGGCATCCTCGACCGCCGCCTGCCGTGGGCGCTTGTGCTGTTCGGCATCATGATCGCGATCGTGCTCGAGATGTCGAGCATCCCCTCGCTGGCGTTTGCGGTCGGCGTCTACCTGCCGCTCTCATCCTCTTCGCCGATCCTGATCGGCGGGGCGGTGCGCTACCTCGTGGACCGGGCGCGCCGTCGCGAGCTGGCGGAGCACAGGCTGACCGAGGAGCAGCTCGCCGCCGAAGCCGACAAGAGCGCGGGCGTGCTGCTGGCCTCCGGCTACATCGCGGGCGGCGCGATCGCCGGGATCATCATCGCCTTCATGGCCGGCGTCTTCGACCGCGTCGACGCCGCGCTCACCACCTGGTCGACCGCGCACAATCCGTTCTTCGACGGACCGCGCGCCGATCTCCTGGCGCTCATCCCGTTCGTGCTGCTCACGGGCTTCCTGTGGCTGGTGGGGCGGGAGAAGGCGCTGAAGGCGAAGGGGCCGGAGTAGCATCCGGCCCCTCGTTCGAAACGCTCGGGGGGGCGCCGAGCCGGCCGCCGCGCGACTACCCGCACTCCTAGACTTCCCTGCCCGCGCGCCTCCCCACCCCCACGACAGCTGCCAAGACCAGCAGCGCCGAGAGGAGCGCGACCCAGACTGGCGCCAGGGCCGGCACCGCGACCGATTTCACGCAGGTTTGGCAGCCGCATGATGGCGGCGGATAGCCCGAGGCCGCCGGTGCCTCGCCGGCCCCCAGGAGCAGGCCGGCGCCGAGCAACAGCGCGACACACACAATCGCTCTTCTCGACATCATATCCGTCCTCCGACCCGCTACGGGGCGCGAAAACCGAGAATGAACGCCTCGTTCTTGTCATCGATGATCACGTGCGACTGGGTATCGTACTTGTCCGGGCCCCTCGGCAGGCGAACACCCAGAGCCGAGACAAGCCACGCCGGCCCTTCCGGCCAGATAGCAACGTACTCGTCTCCAACCTTCCGGGCTGGGAATCGAGTTGCGACCGCCATGGGTCGTGCCACGACTTGCATCGACGACCACATGTTGGCTCCCGACTCCCACGCCACCGAAAGGATCCTCGCCAGGTGTCCGGCCTGGACCGAGGCCCGCCCTCTCACGCTTGCGACATCGGCGAGGGTCCGCGCCACAGCGCCTTCGGGAGTGGCCATTGGGATCGGCCACGAGCCGGACCTCGGCTCCGAGTAGGCCGCGAGAAGCTCGCCCGACGCGGCATCGAGGACGACACGCAAGTCCAGAACTGCCGCCT
>QHRS01000016.1:2129-2657 GCA_003221435.1 Candidatus Rokuibacteriota bacterium | reverse complement strand
GGACTGCACGGCGATCGGGCTGTAGTGCGCTTCCGCCCGCGCGGGCGGTGGTGAAGCGTTACCGCTCAGGCCCGCCAGGAGCGCGCCGACCACCAGGAACCCGGGGCGCACCCTGAATCTCATTTCGCTCTTCATCCGTTCCTCCTGCATGACCGTCCCGCACGATGGAGCCGGTCACGGCTCGCCATTCACTTCGCGACTGCCGCGGAAGGTTCACGCTGCACTGCGTCCTCGACGGCCGCCTTGCCCCGGGCCGTGGCGATGCTGCCCGGCGGGTTTCGATCGTCCCAGACGCAGAAGCTGTTCGGATTGGCGCCGTTCTGGATGTGTACGTTGTTCGTCGTCAGCCCGGAGGTCGCGTTGGGGCCGAGATTATCATTCGCGTAGGCGCCGCCATTGATCTTGGTTTGGATCAGGCGGATGCAAGCGTTGTTGCCAACGGTGCCCACGCAGTTAACGTTTGCGTCGCTCGGAATCATCTCGGCCTTGGCCTGCGCGGTGCAGAACTTCTTGTGACAATTCTGGTCG
>QHRS01000016.1:0-2094 GCA_003221435.1 Candidatus Rokuibacteriota bacterium | reverse complement strand
GTCAGCGCGACCTCATATTCCGGGGTCAGCCCTGCGGGAAGTGCGAAGAAGACGAGCGAGTGCGTCCCGGCGCAGTTGTATTCCGCGTACGCACGCTTGCTGAGCACGCCCCCTCCGGCGTCCTCGCGGCTCCAGCCGATCTGGACCCAATCGAAGTCGCCGTCAGCCCCCTGATCGTCAAGACCGATCCAGAAATTCGAGGACGAGGCACCTCCATCGGCGGGAACCGCGGGCGTCGAGTCCTGGTCGATCAGCGCCTTGATCCCGGTGAAGCGAGGCGTCGCGATCGTTCTCGTCCTCCCGGCGTACGAATTCGCGAGCGTCGTCGCGGGGAGGATGGACTGAAACGCGACCATGAGCACGAGGCTCCAGGCGCGAACCCTCGCGAGCGAATACTTCGAAGGCGGTACAATCACGTCGGCCCCCTTTTCGGTGATTGTGCGGCCCCGCAGCCGGCCCTCGAAGACCTTCGGGCGCGCCCCGCCCGCGAATCGCGGTGCAAGGCGCGCCGCCTCGGGCGAGGCGGCCAGCGCAGCGAGACTTTCCAGCGCGACTGGAAGGCTAGAACTCGCGGGACCTGGCTGCAAGGGTATTTCTGCCCCGGGTATTTCTGCCCCGCTCCACTTCGCTCCGCGAGCCGGCCCGTCAGGCCCGATTTCGGGACCGAGGCCCTTGACCGCGTTTCTGACGGTGACTTCTGAGTCGGAACACTTCTAGGCGCGTCTCAAGTCGGGCGCGGCGCGGGCCGACAACCCCCGGCGCATGGACCCCCGCCCTTCGGAAGACTTCGCGGCTTTCGTCTCAGCGCGGCAGTCGAGTGCCCGATCCACGGCCGCCAGGGGAGCACCCGAGCCCGCCCTGCACGCCGTCGAGGGCGGTCTCTCCACCGCGACCTCGTCCCGGCGGGGACCGTGGTCCCGGCTCGTGGAGGCGGCCATCGACGCCGGCGCGGGTGTCGCCTACCGCCTCATCCGCCACCCACCCGATCTGCTGCTCAAGCGGCTGGGAGTCGCGACGCCGCGCCGCAGGACGGATTTCGACACACTGGCTCGAATCGTCCGCACGATGGACGCGATCCCCGGCGCTGTCCTCGAATGCGGCACCCACTACGGCGCCACGCTCCTGGGGATGGCCCACATTCTGCGCGGCCGGGGGACTCCCGCGCGACTCTATGGCCTGGACTCTTTCGAAGGGCTCCCGGAGCCGTCACCGGAGGACGCGTTCGAAGACGGGACCATGCATCCGTGGGTCCGAAAGGGCGCCCTCAACGAGGCATCGTTCGAAGAGCTCGAGCAAACCCTGTTGCGTGGCTATTGGGGCTCGACGCGCTCCGGCAGGCACTGGGGGCGGCGGCGTGAGTGCGCGCCCCGGGGCTCGCAAACGCCCGCTGACGCGCTCCCGCCCCCGCCCCTGACTTTCGGAGCCACGCTGCCCGCCACACCCGCCAGCGGCCCTCCTTGCGCGATTTCTGCAAGGTGCGCGTTCAAGCGCGGCGGCTCCGGGGAGCGTAGAATCGAGGCTCCACTAGGCCGAGCCGTCCGGCCCGGGCAACCACGGAGGGCAGTCATGCTCAAGCGATCGTTATGGTGGGCGCTCCTCCTCCTCGCGCTCGTCTCTGTGTCGATTCCGTTCGGCGAGGATGCAGCGCTGCGCGCCGCGCCCTCCGACGGCGTCTGGTCGCAGGTTCCCTATCCAGCGCCCACCGCTCGCAAGTGGGCAGGCGTGATCCTCGACCCGTTGCGCGACCGGATGCTCGTGATCGCAGGTTACCCCGGACCGCAGGGCGACGTGTGGGTTCAGCCGTTCTCCGGGCCGTCCTTGTGGTCGCGGCTGCTGCCAGCCGGCGCAGCTCCGAGCGCGAGGTTCGCGCACTCGGTGATCTATCAGCCGACCCAGGATCGCGTGATCCTGTTCGGCGGCTTCGACACTGCGTTCCGGAACGACGTGTGGGCTCTATCGCTGTCGGGCACGCCCACCTGGAGCCAGCTCACGCCGGCCGGGCCACCGCCCCCCGCCCGCTGGGCGCACGTCGCGATCTACGACGCCGCGCGGGATCGCATGATCGTGTTCGGTGGGTACGACGGCAGCGCCTCG
>QHRS01000015.1 GCA_003221435.1 Candidatus Rokuibacteriota bacterium | reverse complement strand
GACGCCGAGCCGGACCTGCGAGCCGTCGTTGGGGCCGCTCCAAGTCGCGCTCAGCGAGTCGGTGGTCGTGCCGGCGTGGTGCATCGGGCCCGGCGAGACGTGCCCGTTGTGAACCCGGAAGATCCGAAACGTGCGCTTGCCGTCGATCACGGACTGGCAGCCGAGGTTGAACGGGCGGGCGGTGTAAGGCGTCACCGTGTTCTCGGGCACGCTGTGATCGTGCCCCCAGATCGCGCCGTCGACGCCCAGCGTGGCGATGTTGAGCTGCCAGGGGCCGGTCGTGCTCCCGGTGTTGGCGCCCTGATCGAAGTCGAAGTGGTACATCACGAGCTTGTGCCGCGGCCCCGCAGCTGCGATCTCCTGCGTGAGCCAGCTGATCTGCTCCGAGGTGAAGCTCCCGCCGCCGTAGGTGCCGGTCTGGTAGTTGTCGTACGACCCGTTGTTGAGATACGCCTCGAGCGCGATCACGCGCAGCGAATCGTAATCGAAGCTGTAGTCCTGCGAATGATAGGGCGCGCCGGCCGGGGGACTGGCCAGGAAGGGCCACCCGAAGTAGCGCCACCAGTTCTTGCGCGCGGTTCCCGCCGGCGGCGGTGTGGGCTGCCACCCGCCGATGTCATGATTACCGGAACTCAGGAACATCGGATCGCGCAGGCGAGAGACCATGCCCTGGGCGCGGCCCATCTCGTAGTCCCGGTAGTACTCCTCCAGCTCGCCCTCGTTCACGAGATCTCCCGTGTGAAGAATGAATTCCGGATGGATCAGATTGAGGTCATCGATGACCGCATCGAAGTCCGCCATGCCGGAGGTGTCGCATGTGCTGAAATTGGGCGAGAAGGAATGCTCCGGAAGATGCGTGTCCGAGATCTGCGCGAAATAGTAATCGCTCCGGAAGGCGGGCAGCACCTTGACGGAGTGGCGGGTCGTGTCGCGGACGCCGGTGTCGGAGCCGAGGGCGAGGTCGTAGACCTCCTCGGCCACACCCTGCGGCACGCGAAAGCCCAGCACCCACCATCCCAGGCTGGCCTGGAACGAGCCTCCAGCTGCCACCATCGGCACATTGAGCGCTCCGAACCGCAGGGAGGCGCTCCAATTCACGGGCGTCGAGGGCGCGTACGCCCACACCGTCAGCGTGTCGCCCGGGCGGACGAGCCCGGGCAGCGTCGCCAGCGGCTTCCAGATCACGGTGAGCGTGTCCCCGTAACCATAGTGGCAAGTTGTGTCGAGCAGCGCGGCGAAGTTCTCGGCCTGCGCGGCGGACCCGGCGCGCGGCGAGAGAATCCCGAGCGCGCAGAGGAGGAGCGGGCGGAGGTGCCGACAGTTCATCGGGGGCGATCCCAAGTTCCACGCGGAGCGCCATGCCCCGCGCGTCGATAGTACCAGATGCGGCTGGAGGGTGGACGCGGAAGTGGAGCGCTGTGCCTGGACGCGGTTTCGCCGCGATGACGCTCGCCGCCCGAAGCACTGCCGCTCGAGACCGGGCTCAGGCCGGTTCCTGATACAACCCGATCAGATTCCCGGCGGGATCCCGAAACCTCGCAGTGATCTCCCGGGGGTCGCCGCCGATCGGCTGCACGATCTCGCCGCCCTGTTCCTTGGCCCATGCGCGCGCCCCCGTGCGGGAGGATCACGACCTCCGCGGGGCTCGCGCCGCTCCGGGGACCGCCACTCGGTCGCCGCCGAATGCTACACGATCCCGAACGACGGACGCCGGACGCGGCGGTGGTGCGACCTCACGCCTCTCGTCACGGCGCCGGTCGCCAGCCGCGCTCGATGGCGATCTGCCGCAGGCGCGGGTCGGCGGCCGAGAGCGGCGGCAGCCAGTCGCCCACGCGCTGCCGCTCCCACCAGGCGTGGCCCGGATTGCCGGGCGGCGCGAACTCGTACCGGTAGTACGAAGCGCGGATCCAGTGCGGCGGGGCGCCGGGGAACGGATCGTTCGCGAGCAGGCTCATCACGCCGCGGTCGCCGTGCAACAGCTTCCACTCGAAGTGCAGCGTCCACGGATACTGGTCCGGCGTCGACATGGCCGCGAACCAGATCGACCAGTCGAGCCGCGGCTGGAATGGCGCGATGACCGGCGGGCGCCGCATCGGGTCGCCGGGCTTGGCCGGGAACTCGTACGCGATCCAGCGCGTCGCGTCGCCGGGAATCGAGTCGCGCGTCCCCTCGAATACGATCTCGTAGCGCTCGCGGCCCACGGTCCCGAAGGCGCCGTACGTGTTCACGAGGTCGAGCGGGTCGAACGATGTGTTCATGACCTGGCGCGCGGAGACGAGGTTCAGCACCACGGGCAGGCTCAACAGCGCGACCAACACCACGAGCACGCGAGCGACGACGGTTTGGGCGCGCGACGGCGCAGCCGATTCCGCGGCGCGAGCCGCCGCCGCCACCAGCGGTCGCGGCAGGAAGCTCCGCAGGAAGTCGTCGTCGAAGCAGGCGAGGATCGGCACGATCGTCAGGTAGTTCAGGAACGACAGGTTGCCGCTCAGGATCAGCGAGATCTGGAACGCCAGCATGGCGACGCCGCCCGTGATCTGCAGACTCCGCAGAAGGTCGGGCGCTAGCGCGAACCAGGACGACACCAGCTCGACCAAGTGGTTGTACAGCACCTCGGTCTTGTGCACGGCGGTCGGATGGAAATGGAACCAGCGCGACAGCGGATTGGGGATCGGCTGCGTGAGGTAGTGGTAGTCGAGACATGTGAGATCACGCCAGCACGAGTCGCCGCGCAGCTTGATGAGCCCGGCGCCGAGCATGATGCGGAGGATGAGCCAGCGGAACAGCCACAGCACGGCCCGTGGCGGCGGCCGGCGTGGAAACGGGCGCGGATCGAGCAGCGGACACAAGAAGATGGCGAGAAAGCCGGTCTCGAGGAGCTGGATCTCCCAGCCGTAGCCGTACCATTCCTGCCCCACGTGCACGAACGACATGTAGAGCGCCCACATGAGCCCGAGCAGGAGCGCGTTCGCGAGTCCGGCGATGACGAGGAGCGCGAGCGCGGCGCCGAGCCACGCCGCGCCGACCAGCGCCCGGTCCGAAGCGTTGATCCAGAAGACGCTCGGAATCTGCATGAATCCCGCGAGGCGCGACCCGAGCGCACCGCCGACCTGGTCGAGCCAAGCGGACGCGGGCGTCAACCCTTCGCTGCCCATGAGCGGCAGCACCTGCTTCGCAGCCGAGAGGAACGCGAAGAAGTAAACGAAGCCCAGCAGGCGGAGGATGAGGAACCGCGTCAGCCAGAAGCTCGAACCCGCCGACGGCCCTCGTTCGGATGGCAGCACGGAAGAAGAGTACCTGACGATGGCCGCCCGACGCCGGAGCGAGCCTCGACCGCGATCAGGGATGCCGGCGGTCAGCGAGCTGGGCGGCGGATGGGGATTCATTACCGCCTGGGGGCGATGCAGAACCGAGCTCGGGCGCCTCAAGGGAAACGTCGGGGCCAACCTGCTACAGTGTGCCCGCTCGGGCCGCAGAACTTCGTCCCCGAGAATTCCGCGTGAGCCAGCCCCTCGAACATTCCGTCGCCGCGGTTCGCATTACGCTCATCGCGACCGCGGCCGTCTTTCTCTCCAGCTGCCAGCCCCGGAACGCGGGCTTCAGCGGCTTCCCTCCCGCCGAGGTCTCGGTCGTAGCTGTGGTTCCGCGCGATGTGCCCGAGACGTTCGAGTTCCCGGGCGAGGTCGCGCCGTACCGGCGTATCGAGGTGCGCTCGCGAGTCGAAGGCGTGATCGAGCAGCGCCCCTTCACCGAAGGCGCGATCGTCAAGCCCGGCGATCTCCTCTACCGGCTCGACAAGGTCAAGTACGAGGCCGCTCTCCGCAGCGCAAGAGCCCGGCTCGAAAACGCGAAGCAGAGCCTCGACCGCGTGGTGCCGCTGCTGGCGCAGCAAGTGGTTGCGCAGCAGGACGTGGACAATGCTCGCGCGGAGCACGATGCGGCCCAGGCCGCCTACGACCAGGCGAAAAAGGACCTGGACGACACCGATGTCCGCGCCCGGATCGAGGGCCGCGTGGGGCGAACTCTGCTGGAGGTCGGCGCGCGCGTCACGGGCCCTTCGGACCTGCTGACGACGATCGACCGGCTCGACTCCGTCTACGTCATCTTCGAACCCTCGTCGCAACAGCTCCTGCAGTGGCGCGAGAACCCGGCGTGGCGCAGCCTGATCGAGCCCAGGAGCCGGCTGGTCGTCCAGGTGGTGCTGCCCGACGGCACGCTGCTGCCGCGCATCGGACGGCTCGACTTCGTGGCGCCTTCGCTCGATGCTGCGACCGGCACGCAGGAGTTCCGCGCGGTGTTCCAGAATACGGACCGGCTGCTGATGCCGGGCCAATTCGCGCGGGTGCGCCTGCTCGGATTCACGCGCGAGCGCGCGATCGCCGTCCCCGAGCGCGCGGTGCAGACCGGACTGGGCCGCCAGTTCGTGTACGTGGTCGGCAACGGCGACACGGTCCAGACCCGCGACGTGCAGACCGGGCCGTGGGCGGGCAACCAGTGGATCATCGACCGTGGCCTGGAGCCCGGCGATCGCGTGATCGTCGACGGGATCCAGAAGATCGCGCCGGGCCGGCCGGCGAAGCCCGTGCCGCTCGGCGACAGCACGGCGGCGCAGGGCCGGCCCGAAGCGTCGCGATGACGGCCTCCCCCGAGGGCGAGCGCCAGGCTCAGTACTTCTTCATCCGCCGGCCGGTCCTGGCCGGCGTCCTCTCGCTGATCATCACGATGATGGGCCTGCTCGCGATCCGGCTGCTGCCGATCTCGCGCTACCCGCAGATCACGCCGCCCGCGATCCAGGTGATCGCGGTCTATCCCGGGGCGACCGCGCAGGACGTGGCCGAAGCGGTGGCGGCACCGATCGAGCAGCAGCTCTCGGGGCTCCAGGGACTCCTCTACTACACGTCGGCCAACGCGAGCGACGGCACGATGACGCTCTCGATCTACTTCGACGTCAAGCGCAACCAGGACCTGGCGGCTGTGGACGTGCAGAACGCGGTGCAGCTCGCATCGCCGCAGCTCCCGGCGGCGGTGCGGCAGAACGGGATCTCGATCATCAAGGCCAACACCGACATCCTGGGCGTGGTCGCGCTCACATCGACGGATCCACGATACGACGCGGCCTACCTGACGAACTACATGAAGCTCTACGTCGAGGACGAGCTCAAGAGCGTGCCGGGGATCGGCAACGCAACGACCTTCGGCGGGCTGCAGTTCTCGATGCTGATCCAGCTCGACCCCGACAAGATGGCGCAGCTCGGGATCACGGTGAACGACGTGGCCGACGCGGTTCGGGAGCAGAACGCAACGAACCCCGCCGGCCGACTGGGCCGCGAGCCCGCGCCGCCGGCCACGGAGCTGACGATCCCGGTCACGACGGTCGGGAGGCTCCAGACGCCAGACGAGTTCAACGACATCGTCGTGCGCGCCGAACCGAACGCCTCCGTGGTACGCGTGCGCGACGTGGGGCGCGCGGTCCTGGGCTCGCAGAACTACGACTTCGTGGGCCGGCTCAACGGGCGGCCCACCGCGCTCGCACTGCTGTACCTGCGGACCGGCGCCAACGCGCTGCGGGCGCGCGAGGCGGTCGCCCGGCGCGTCGCGGAGCTGTCGAAGAACTTCCCGCGGGGCGTGACGGCCAGCGTGCCTTTCGACACCACCCCGTTCGTCAAGGCCTCGATTCGGGAGGTCGTGATCACCCTGCTCGAGGCGCTGCTCCTCGTCGCGCTCGTGGTCTTCGTGTTCCTGCAGAGCTGGCGCGCCACGCTGATCCCGATGCTGGCGGTGCCGGTGAGCGTCATCGGCACGTTCCTGGGCCTCAACGCTCTGGGGCTCTCGATCAACGTGCTGACCTTGTTCGCACTGGTGCTCGCGATCGGGATCGTGGTGGACGACGCGATCGTCGTCATCGAGAACGTCGAGCGGATCATGGCCACCGAAAAGCTCCCGGCGCGCCAGGCCGCAGACCGGGGCATCCAGCAGGTGGCTCCGGCGCTGGTCGCGATCGTGCTCTCGCTCGTGGCGGTCTTCGTCCCCGTGGCGTTCACAGGCGGCGTCACCGGGGCGCTGTTCCGACAGTTCGCCATCACCATCGCGATCTCGGTCGTGCTGTCGGGGATCGTCGCGCTGACGCTGACCCCTGCGCTGTGCGCCTTGCTCCTCAAGGAGGCGACGGAGTCGCACACCCGGGGGCCGTTCGGCGTCTTCAACCGCCTGTTCGACCGGGGCCGCAACACGTATGTGCGAAACGTCGAGCGGGTGCTGCGACGCCCGCGAGCGGGCCTGGCGGCGTTCGCCGTCGTCATCGTGCTGACCGTTCTGCTGTGGCGGCAGGTCCCCGTGTCCTTCATCCCGACCGAGGACAAGGGGTACTTCGCGGTCGCGATCCAGCTCCCGGACGCATCTTCGCTGCAGCGGACCGAGGCAGTCGTGCAGCGGGTGGAGGGGTTCCTGCGCCAGGAGCCGGCAGTGCGGAACATCGTGGCGCTCGCGGGCCTCGACATCCTGAGCCGCAGCAGCCAGACCAACAGCGCCGTGGTCTTCGTCAACGTCGCGCCCTGGGAGGAGCGCGGCAAGCGCGACGCGCTCAACGCCATCACCCAGAGGTTGAGCGGCCGTCTGTTCGGGATGAAGGACGCGATCGGCTTCGCCTTCAATCTCCCGGAGATCCCGGGTCTGGGCGCAACTTCGGGCGTCGAGGGCTACCTGCAGGACCGCAGCGGCCGCCCGGTGAGCCTCTACGCCTCAGAGCTCCAGCAGTTCGTGCAGGCGGCCAACCAGCTGCCTGCGGTCGGCGGCCTGCAGGCGAACTTCCGCGCCAGCGTGCCTCAGCTCTTCGTTCGGGTGGACCGCGAGGCCGCCAAGTCGATGGGCGTGCAGCTGGGCGACCTGTTCGGCACGCTCCAGGCGCTGCTCTCAACGCTCTACATCAACGACTTCAACCTGTACGGGCGCACCTATCGGGTGCAGGCGGAGGCCCAGGCGCAGTTCCGCCAGACCCCGGCCGACATCGGGCGGCTTTACGTGCGGGGGGCGAACCACGCCATGATCCCGCTGTCCGCTGTGACCCGAACCGAGTTCCGCGCCGCCCCGACGCTGCTGACGCGGTTCAACGGCTTCACATCTGCGCTCGTGACCGGCACGCCGAAGCCGGGACGCAGCAGCGGCGAGATGATGGCGCAGCTCGACGGCCTGATCCGCACGCGGTTCGCGTCCGAAGGGCTCACCCTGGCCTACTCGGGGCAGTCGTATCAGGAACGGACATCGAGGGGTGCTGCGGGTGCAGTGATGACGCTGGGGCTCATCATCGTGTTCCTCGTCCTCGCCGCCCAGTACGAGAGCTGGTCCCTGCCGTTCGCCGTGCTGCTCGGCGTTCCGTTCGGTGTGCTGGGCGCTTACCTCGGCGTGTGGCTGCGCGGCCAGCCGAGCGACATCTACGTGCAGGTGGGGCTGATCACCGTGGTCGGGCTGTCGGCGAAGAACGCGATCCTCATCGTCGAGTTCGCCAACTCGCTGCGCTCCCAGGGCGTGCCTCTGCTCCAGGCGGCCACGCTCGCGGCCCGCGACCGGCTGCGCCCGATCCTGATGACGTCGCTGGCCTTCATCTTCGGCGTCTCGCCCCTGCTGTTCGCAGGCGGCGCAGGCGCGGCCAGCCGTCACTCGATCGGCACCACGGTGTTCTTCGGCATGGTGGTCGCGACCGGGATCGCGATCGTCTTCATCCCGCTGTTCTTCCGCCTGATTCAGGGCGCTGCCGAGCGCGGCTCGGCGCCGCGGGAATCGAGCCGGGCCGAGCGCTGAACCGTCGCATCCGCCGCCGCCAGGCGCCGCCCGTCGCCCTCAGGGGATGATGCCAGCCGCGCGTTTCGCCTCGAGCCGCTTCAGCCAGGCATCGTGCTCAGCGTCCCCCCACTGGTTGACGCCGACGGCATAGCCGTCGGGGTCGCGCAGCATGATGTGGCCGCTCGGCATCCAGGGCGGTCGCTCGATCGCGGATGGGCTCGCGCCCGCAGCTACGAGCTGCTCGCGGAGCGCGGACAGCTCGGCCGCATAGAGCACGAGCATGATGCCTTGCAGCTCGGGCTTCACCGCGTGCTCTTCTTCGCCGCGCAAGAACATGATGGCGCTGCCGTCCGCTGTGGCCATGCGCGCCCATCCGAGCGGGCGGCCGTCTTCGCCCTCGACATCCACGAGCTCGAAGCCGAGGAGCCGGTAGAAGCGGACCGAACGTTCGACATCTGCGACGTGCAGCATCGGCGTGGACCAGCCGGCCTTGGCGCTCATGGGCTCGAGATTGTACACCGCCACTGGCTCGAGCCGTCCGACTCATGGATGCCGCCCGGTTTGCCTCGGCCAGCTCAATCCGAGGAACGTGACGTAGGCCTGCCATCCTCCGAGATCGACATCGCGGCCGTAGAGCGTGCCACGCGCTCTCGTGATCCGCGCCCCGATGCCCGCACTGTACCAGGCGCCGATGCGAAGACGCGCCCCGGCATCGAGCCACGGTCCGAATCCGGTCCCGCTCTCGTCGGGGAGTCCGTGGCCGGGGGCCACGCGAATCGTGTCTTTGCCGAATGCGCCGTATACGAGTGCCAGGCCCGAGGCGAAGCCCAAGGCGAACCTCCTCGAGTAGCCGATCCATCGAATCCCCAAGGCGGCCTCCGCGTGGGTGGCATCGTTGGTGTAGACGGTGCCCCGGACGTAGGGATCGTATCCCGCGTTGCTCTTGCCGCCGGCGTGGAGGTCCAGCGCCAGGAAGAGCGGCCAGGTCGGCCTGCGCCACGAGAGATCCGCGCCGAAGGACTGGTGGCGCGCGAACTCGTCCCAGCCGGCGGGGTCCGTCGACCGGACGCCGAAGCTCAGACCCAGATCGAACGTCGGGTTCCGCTCCGAGCCGCGCGCGGCCACGGCCACGAAGCAGGAGAGAGCCAGCGCCATCACGGTCGAACGTACGGTACGCATGCGTCGCTTCACCGCCCGGCTCACATCTTCGCCGTCATCACGTGGGCGACGCTGCGGCCCCCGAGCGGTCCCTCGCCCCCGTCGAAGTAGCGCGCGTCGAGTGTTGCGGCGTCCAGGTCCTCGAGCTGCGTGAATCCCAGCTCGCGCAGGTCGCGCGCCAGCACAGTCGGATCGAACCACGTTCGCCACGGCTCGCCCGCGGCCTTGAGCCGGTGGGCGAGCAGGAGAAACCCGATCCGTCTGAGGAGCGGCAGTGACGCGGGCGGTATCAGGTAGTCGAACGTGATGCCGCAGCCGGGCGGACCGCCGGCGACGAACGCGAGGGTCGCCATCACCGTCTCGCGGGTCAGGTACATCGTCACCCCGAGCCACGAGAAGAACGTCGGGGCCTCCGTCCGGAACCCGGATTCGCGCAGCCGCTCGGAAAGGGCCTGGGTCTCGAAATCCACCGGCACGAACGTCAGGGAAGCGGGCGCCGGGATTCCGGCCCGGTCGAGCAGCTCGCGCTTCCAGGCCTGCGTCGCGGGATGGTCCACCTCGAATACGCGGAGGGACTCGGCGGGATAAGGATTCCGGTAGGCGAAGGTGTCGAGTCCGGCACCGAGCACGACGTACTGCCGGACGCCGGCGGCGACCGCCGTGGCGAGCGCGTCCTCGGCGACACGGCTGCGCGCGACGAGGAACGACCGGAGCAACCGGCCGAGGCGGGACTGGTACCGGCGCGGGTCGGCGCGGATCGCGGCCTCGGCCCGCGGGCCGACGATCCGGAGCGCGATTGGATCGTCGAGCACCCGCGGGCGGTCGAGAATCTGGTGCGCTGCGCGCCGCATCGCGACTCGGTGGGCGGTCGCGCTGGGCCGGTCGGATTTCATGCCGGTCTCAATACACGAACGGGATCAGCGCCCACGACGCGCGGCGATAATCGTCGTAGGCCGCCCCGAACTCCTCGCCCATCCAGCGCTCCTCGAGCGCGACCTTGCGCACGTACGCGTACGCCATCGTGATGACGCCGAAGACGGCGTGCAGCTGGTTGCACACGATCGCCGTTCCCACCGCCATGCCGACGAGTGCTGTGTACATGGGGTGTCGCACCTTGGCGTAGGGACCGGTGCGCACCAGCGTGTGGCCCTGCTTGACCGAGATCTCGCCGCTCCAGTTCCGGCCCAGGTCGCGCTTCGCCCACAGGTAGAGGAGCGCGCCCGCCACCTCCACGCCGAGCCCGATCGCGGGCACCATCGCGCCCCTGAGCAGCGGGAGCCGCAGGCCTGGGATCGGAACGAACAGTAGGAGCAGCGCCACGTCGAGGAGCATCTGGTGCCGCTGCCGCGACGCCGCGGATTCGGCGCGCTGCGAGGGTGGGGCCTTCACCGCGGTCGCGCTCCAGTAGATCGTGAAACCGACCCAGATGGCGCCCGCCAGCAGCATGCTGGGGCGAGGCCGTGAGAGCACGATCAGCCATGGGATGAGCCCGAGGATGGCGAGCGCGGCGACGAGCGCAGCGGGCCCCGTGAGCTTCAGGGGCCCGATCTGGACCATGGGAGTGAGGCGCTGCGCTGGTTCCGTCACGTGTCCAAACTAAGCGAACCCCAAGCCCCTCACAACGAGAACGGGGCGACCGGGTGGCCGTCCCGTTCTCGATGCTCGCCAGCGACTCAGGAACGCCGGCTGGTGATCAACGGTACGCCTTCTTGATCGCGCCCCAGGTGGCGCCGTGCGTAGAGCGCGCCGGGGTGGGGCTCGAGCCGTTACCAACGATTCTGCTCGAAGTGGGTGCGCCGGGCTTGCCGATCACCGAGCAGCGGTACATCTCGTTCGTGGCCGTCAGCGTGATCTCACCGCTCGCTGCGGCGGCGGCGATCTCGTCGTCGGAGAAGAGCTGACGCGGCGTGTGGCCGGCAGTGAATGCGATCTGCACCTCCGCCCAGAGTGGATTCATTCCGTCGGCCGGCACGGCATCGATCACCGAGACGAAAGGCTGCCCACCGGGCAGCCCGGGGTCCGATTGGTAGATGACGTTCTGTTGGGAGTTCTTCGCGAGCAACGTGGCCTCGGCGGCGCTGAGCTGCTTGAAGTTGATGGTGAACAGCACGTGATCGTAGTAGGCGGGCATGCTGCCGGCGACGCCGTTCGGACTGCCTGCGGCCCACGCGGCCCTCTCCGGTGCGAGCGCAGCGGCTCCACCGATCAGGACACACGCTGCGAGGACGAGCATCGCGAGACGGACTCTCATCGAACACCTCCGTGGCTCAGATCACTGCGGCCCGTCGCGCGGCCGTGGACCCGCTCCGGATTCTTGCCGATTGCAGCCTCCTCTTCCACACAAAAGAGTTGCCTTGACATCAGGTGAACATTCGAGCGCGGAACAACAACGGCCGGCAACGCCGCTTCACTGCTCGGGTTCATCGTAGCGAAACTACAAGATGCTGACGCGAAGCCCGGCCCCGCGCGTTCATCAAGGCACGGTGCGGGAAGGCCGATACCATCGACGGTCTCCCCACCAACCCCGAACCACGATCCTGCGTGCGCCCAGAAAGCGGCTGTGTGATGCCTCCTGCAAGAGCGCCCGTGCCGCGGCGCGTGAATGCGATCCGGACTTTTCCTGTGTTCGCGATGCTCGTCATCGCCCTGCTTTCTCCGTGCGCGTGCGCCGCGAGCAGCGGCAAGCGCGGCGGGCGGCACGGCCCCGCGCTGCCGACACTCCCGGACGGCACGCCGGTCGAGCCGAGCACGTATCGGGCGGAGACGACCGAAAGCGCGGAGATCCTGGGGGGCGGCATTCTGGACTGGGAGCTGGATTTGGTGGGTGGATCGGTGGATCGGATCGGCGCGCTGCGCGCCAGCACGCTCGAGTGGCTGCAGGGTGAGGTGCGACGCGGATTCGGGGACGGCTTCGAGCTGAGCGCGCGGGCCGAGTCGTGGAACCAGACGGTCGTCGGGCAGGGGGCGTCCGCGCAGAACGTCGTGGAGAGTGGCACGGGCACGACGACCGTAACACTGCGGCGGCGGCTGCGCGCGGGCGGGATCTCCGGGCCCTCCGCCTGCGCGGGCTTCCACGTGCGGATCCCGGGCGCCGCGAACGGTCCGGGCCCGCGCGTCGTCGAGGCCGGGCTCTTCGTCCCGATCTCGTTCCCGCTCGGAAGGCAGTCGCGCCTCGCGGCCATGGTCGAAGGCGATGTGATCCCCGACGCGCTCGATTCGGGCCGACATGTCGAGGGAATCTCGTCGCTCGAGCTGACGCGGGAGATCGACGGGCGCCTCTCGGCTCGATGCGAGGCCGTCAGCGTCTGGAATGGCGACGCCGGCCGGCCGTGGCTCGGCACGGTGAACGCGGGCGTCTCGTTCGATCTCCTCTCCCACATCGGGATTACGATGGGCGCCTCCGCGGGGAACTCGGGAGGCGTGAATGACCTGGGCGGCTTCGGAAGGTTGAGTGTCCATCCCTGATCGCGGCGGTCGGTCGCGCGGTGGCGCGCGGCCGAAGCTGGTCTTCGTCGATCCGACCGGGCGGCGCGAGCGCAGGCTGCAGGTTCTCGCAGTGGCCTCCGGAGCCGTGCTGCTGCTGGTCAGCGTGTTTTTCACGTTGAGCCTGGTCGCGGTTCCCGCGCTGCCCCATTTCCCCGGGCTCGGCGCCGAGGTCCGGCGGGCTGTGCGACCGGCACTGCCGCGGCGCCCGGCGCGCGCGCGTCTGCTCGCGGAGCGCGAGCGGCGCGACCTGATGAAGCAGATCGCGAAGGACGAGCACGGGCGGCCATCCAGGCGGAGGCCCGCGGCCCCCGCCCCCCCGGCTGGGCAATCGCCTGTCATCACCGCCGCGTTCTACGCGGGCTGGCAGGAGTCGGGAATCCACTCGCTGCGCGCCAACGCCGACCATCTCACCCACCTCTTCCCGGTGTGGCTGCGGCTCGATCCCGAAGGCCAGGGACTCGACACCCAGGACTGGGACCCCGGCCTCACGCCGCGCAACATGGAGGTCTTGCAGATCTGCCGCGAGCACCACATCGCGATCCATCCGGTGCTCTCGAACGCGCACGAGGGCGTTTTCGACTCGACGCGGGCGCACCTCCTGCTCTCCGATCCCGCGCGGCAGGAGCGCCTCGCCCGCGCAGCGCACGACTGGGTCGCGGGCCACGGCTTCCGCGGCCTCAACGTGGACCTCGAGAACCTGGCACCCGGCGATCCCGAGCGGGTGCCCGCGTTTCTCTCCCGCCTGCGCCAGTCCTTCGCGGCCGACAGCCTGACGCTCTCCTTCGATCTCGAGGCGGAGGGCCGCACGCCGCCGCCCGGAGCGGTGGCGCGCGAGTGCGATTTCGTGGTGCTGATGGGCTACGACCAGCACGGGCGCTACGACCCGCCCGGGCCGCTGTGCGGCGCGCGCTGGTACGAGGCTGCGCTCGACCGGGCGCTCCAGGCGATCCCGCCCGCGCGGCTGGTCTGCGGCATCGGCGCCTACGGCTACGACTGGACGGGCGGCCGCCCCCCGGCGGAACCGCTCACATGCCAGCAGGCGATGTCGACCGCCGCCGACGAGCGACCGGACGAGCGGCCCGAGGACGTCGTGGACTTCGACCCCAATGCGCTCAATGCCACGTTCGAGTACCACGACGACGACAACCATCCGCACGAGGTGTGGGTGCTCGATGCCATCTCCGCCGCCAACGAGCGGACTCTGGCGCTCGCGCGCGGCGTCCGGAGCACAGCGCTCTGGGCGCTGGGCAGCGAGGACCCGGTGCTGTGGAGCTTCGTCGATCGCGCCCATCCCGACGCGAGGCCGGATTCGGCCCGTCTCGCAGCCACCCACTATCCGTTCGACGTCGACTTCTCGGGCGACGGCGAGCTGCTCGGCGTTCTCTCGTACCCGACCGATGGCAGGCGCACGCTCGAGCAGGATCCCGCGACCGGGCTCTTCACCGACGAGAGCATTCACCGCTACGCCTCGCCCTTCATCCTGAGCCGAGAGGGTTACCAAGAGAAGGCCATTGCGCTCACGTTCGACGACGGTCCTGCGTGGCCGTGGACGGGAGAGATCCTCGACGAGCTGGCGCGCGACAGCGTGGAGGCCACCTTCTTCGTCGTGGGACGGAACGCCGAACGCCATCCCGATCTCGTGCACCGCATCTGGGAAGAGGGGCACGAGATCGGCAACCACACCTTCACCCACCCCAACCTGGCGGCGGTCTCGCCGCGGCGCGCGGAGCTCGAGCTGAACGCGACGCAGCGCGTGATCGAGGCCGAGATCGGGCGCTCGACGGTGCTGTTCCGCCCGCCCTACAACGCCGACGCCGAGCCGGCGAGCGCAGAGGAGGTCACGCCGATCCTGCGCGCCGCGCAGCTCGGCTACGTGACCGTGGGCGAGAGCCTCGATCCCGAGGACTGGCAGCTCACGGCCGAAGACTCTGCGGCCTCGAAGGAGGAGCGGTCGGGACGCGACATCGCAACGTCGGTTCTCGAGCAGGTGCATGCGTTGCGGGGCAACGCCGTGCTGCTGCACGACGGCGGCGGCAACCGCTCGCGCACGGTCGAGGCGCTGCGCATCCTGATCCCGCAGCTCAAGCGCGAGGGCTACCGCTTCGTCACGGTCTCGGCACTCGCGGGCCTCACGCGCGACCAGGTCATGCCGGTGCTCGCGCCCCGCGACCGCGCGCTGCGCGGCGTGGATCGCGCCACATTCGAGTCGGCGTTCCTGGTCGAGAGCTTTCTCTACTGGGCGTTCCTGACCGCGATCGCGCTCGGCGCGGCTCGGGTGCTGTGGGTCACGACGCTCGCGCTCGTGGCGGCGAGCCGGCGGCGCCCGCTTCCCGAGGCGCCTGGGCTATCCGTGAGCGTGATGATCGCGGCCTACAACGAGGGCAAGGTGATCGCCCGCACGCTGCGTGCCGTGCTCGAGTGCGAAGC
>QHRS01000212.1 GCA_003221435.1 Candidatus Rokuibacteriota bacterium | reverse complement strand
CCGAGGAGGCCAACGAGGCGGTCAAGCGGTTCAACGGCCACGAGCTCGACGGTCGCCAGCTCAAGGTCGAGCTGGCTAAGCCATCGGGCGCGGGTGGCGGACCGCGTCGGCCCGGCAAGCCCGGCGGTCGCTGGTAGCCTCATGCAAGTGCTCGCTTTCTCGACACCATCCCGGCCGGACTGGCGCTGGCGCATAGTGAATTACGCCGGAGACGTGATCGAAGAATCCTCGGGCTCGTACCCGAGCATTGCCATCGCCGTGACCATGGGGGCGCAGCGGCTCCAGGAGGTGAACGTCCGGGATCTCTCGGTGCGCGGAAATCCCTATCGCTCGACGTCACATCTGCGGAACCACTGACGGCATCAGCCACCGAGCTGGGGCAAGACCGTCTCGGCGTCCCGTAGCTCGGCGCCGTTCACGTAGTCGCGTTTGAACGTCCCAACAAACGCCTCGGCCAGCCCATTCGGCGTATTACCCTTTTTCCGCCGGACCCCGGCCGAGGCAGGTCACCTTGCCGGACCTCCGGAGGTCCATGAGCACCCGGCGGACCATATCTCGGCTCACTCCCGGGCATGCGCGCTCGAGGTCAGTCAGGGGTGAAGTCGCCCGGGAACGCGTCGATCGCCGCGGTCACGAGCTTCCGTCTTCTTCGACGGATCTCAGAACGGGCCGCTGACAAACCGTCCGGACGGTAGAATCCGCCCGGACGGTCGGACCATCACTAGGGCCAGGGGCGAACACCATGCTGCGGGACCAGCCGGCCCGCCCGTTGCCAGAGGCTACGGTCCTCGCCGCCAAACCCGCAGGAGGGCACCAAGCATGAGTCGTCGCGGCTGGATCGGATCCGTGCTGCTGCTCGCCACGGTTATCGGAACCGCAGGGGCCCTCGCCGCGTGGAAGTACGCGTCCATGCGGGAAGCCGGCGCCGCTTCGGCGCACCAGCCCGAGCCGATAGAGTCGGTAACGGTCGCCGTCGCGAAGGCCCTCGAGCAGCGCGAGACGACGACGTCGATCGGGACGGTCATCGCGCTGCGCTCGATCACTCTGCGCAACGAGCTCCCCGGCACCGTCCGCCGGGTCATGCTCACGCCCGGGCAAATCGTCGACACGGGCACGGTGCTCGTTGGGCTGGACATCTCCGTCGAGGAGGCCGAGCTGAAGGCGCAGGAGGCGCAGGCCGCGCTCGCGGAGACGACGCTCGAGCGCATGCAGCGCGCGCGCCAGAACCGCGCCGTATCCGAGATCGAGGTGGATCGCGCGCGCGCGGAGCGCGACGTCGCGCTGGCGCAGATCGCGCGCGCCAAGGCGATCATCGCCCGCAAGACGATCCGCGCGCGATCGCGCGCGCGCGGAGCGCGACGTCGCGCTGGCGCAGATCGCGCGCGCCAAGGCGATCATCGCCCGCAAGACGATCCGCGCGCCGTTCCGCGCGCGCGTGGGCCTCGCCGACGTGCACCCCGGCCAGTACCTGAACGAGGGCACCCAGCTCACGACCCTGCAGGGCATCGACGACGCCGCGCACGTGGACTTCACGGTCGCGCAGCGGGTCGCCGCGGGCCTGCGCGCCGGCGACAGCGTCGACGTCTTCGCCACGAGCGACTCGTCGTCGACCGCGGCCCGGATCGTCGCCATCGACGCGCGCATCGACCCCGCGACCCGCAACGCCATGGTCCGCGCGAGGATCGAGGGCGCCGCCAACGCGCCGGCCCCGGGCGCCTCGGTGCGCGTCCGGGTACCCGTCGGCGCGCCGCGCCTGGCCGTCGCCGTGCCCGTGAGCGCGCTGCGCAAAGGACCGGGCGGCGACCACGTGTTCGTGATCGCGCCGGACAAGGACGGCAAGACGCGGGCGCGCGTGCGGCCCGTCGAGAGCGGCGCGATGCTCGGCGACGAGATCGTGATCCTCGCGGGGCTCTCCGCCGGCGAGCAGGTGGCCGCGTCGGGGTCCTTCAAGCTGCGCGACGCGGTGCTCGTCGCGATCTCGAGCGGCCCGGCCGCGGGCGGGGCCAGGTGATCCGTGGACGCTCCCGCGGAACCGCAACGACGCGACGCGGATAGCCCCATGCGCTCGTTCTCTGACGTCTTCATCAAGCACCCGGTGCTGGCGGTGGTCGTCAACCTCGTGATCCTGCTCGTGGGTTGGCGAGCCCTGACGAGCCTGCCGGTCCAACAATACCCGCAGATCGAGAGCTCGTCGGTGGTGATCACGACGGTCTACTACGGCGCCAGCGCCGAGACCGTGCGCGGCTTCTTGACGACGCCGATCGAGCGCGTCGTGTCTGCGATCAGCGGCGTCGATTACATCGAATCGACGAGCCGCGCCGGCCTCAGCACCGTCACCGTGCGCCTGAAGCTCAACCACAGCAGCACGGCGGCGCTGGCCGAGGTCACGGCGCGGCTCCAGCAGGTTCGCTCGGAGCTGCCGGCGGAAGCCGAGCCGCCGGTGGTCGAAGTGCAACGCGCCGATCGGCCGTACGCGTCGTTTTACCTCAGCTTCACGTCCACCGAGCGGAGCGGGCCAGCCGTGACCGACTGGCTGCTGCGGACGCTGCAGCCGCAACTGTCGACGCTGGCGGGCGTCCAACGCGTGACCATCGAGGGCGGCCGGCAGGTCGCCATGCGAGTCTGGATCGACCCGGATCGCCTCGCCGCGCTCAACCTCGCGCCCGGCGACGTGCACGCCGCGCTGCGGCGCAACAACTATCTGGCGGCCGTGGGCCGGACGAAGGGCAACCTCGTGCAGGTCAACCTGCTCGCGAACACCGACCTGCGCTCCGCCGAGGAGTTCAATGACCTGATCGTCGCCGACCGCGGCGGGGCGATCGTGCGCCTGAGCGATGTGGCGCGGATCGAGCTTGGCGCCGAGGAGGCCGACATGGTCGCGAAGTTGAGCGACCGCGAGGCCGTCTACCTCGGGGTGTGGCCGCTCGTCGGCTCGAACGAGATCGAGGTCGCGCACCGGTTGCGCGCCGAGATGGAGCGCCTGCGGCCGACGTTGCCCAAGGACATCGACATGCGTCTCGCCTACGACGCGACGGTGTTCATGGAGGACGCGCTGAAGGAGATCACGAAGACGCTCGGCGAAACGATCACGATCGTCGGGCTAGTGGTCTTCCTGTTCATGGGCTCGGTGCGCACCGCGCTGGTGCCGCTGGTCGCGATGCCCGTCTCGCTGGTGGGCGCGGCGATCGTGATGCTCGCGTTCGGCTTCAGCCTCAATCTCTTGACGATGCTCGCCATCGTGCTGTCGGTCGGCCTGGTCGTCGACGACGCGATCGTCGTCGTCGAAAACGTCGAGCGCCACGTGCGCCAGGGCAAGTCGCGGATCGACGCGGCGTTGATCGGGGCGCGCGAGCTGCTCGGCCCGATCGTGGCGATGACGATCACGCTGGCCGTGGTCTACGCGCCCATCGGCTTTCAGGGCGGCTTGACCGGGTCGCTGTTCCTGGACGTCGCGTTCACGCTCGCCGCCGCGGTCGTGGTGTCGGGCGTCGTCGCGGTCACGCTCTCGCCGGTCATGAGCTCGCGCTTCGTGCACTCGCACGGCACGCAAGGCCGGCTGACCGCGCTGGTCCACCACGGCTTCGAGCTCGTGCGCCGGGCGTACGCGTGGCTGCTCGACGGCGCGCTGGAGATGCGCTGGGCGATCGTCGCGGCCGCCCTGCTGATCATGGTGGCCGCGTGGCCCCTGTACATGTTCTCGCGGCAGGAGCTCGCGCCCGTCGAGGACCAGAGCCACATCAGTTTCTTCCTCGAGGCCGCGCCCGACTCGACGCTGGCGGCGACCAACCGGGACTCGCTGAAGGTCGTCGCCGCGGTCAAGTCGTTCCCCGAGGCCAAGTTCATGTGGTCGCTGACGGCGGCGTGGGGTGGGTTCGGTGGCATGGTCACGAAGGACTGGCGCGAGCGCCGGCGGTCGACCGAGGAGATGTACGGCGAGGTGTTCGGCGCGGTGGCGCACGTGCCCGGCCTGCGCGTGTTCCCGCGGCTGGACCCACCGCTCCCGACGCCCGGCCAGTACGATGTCGAGCTGGTGCTGCAGGGCGACGCACCGGCCGAGCAACTGCTCGCGACGGCCGCGCCCGTGGTCGGCGCCGGCTGGCAGAGCGGCAAGTTCCTGTACGTGGACACGGATCTGAAAATCGACCTGCCGCAGGCGCGCGTCGTGCTCGACCGCGAGCGTATCGCCGATCTCGGGCTCGACCTGGCCAGCGTCGCCCAGGAGCTCGGGACGCTGCTCGGTGGGGCGTACGTGAATCGCTTCAACTTTTTCGACCGCAGCTACAAAGTCATCCCGCAGATCGGCGACGCGGACCGGGCCACCGTCGGTCCGCTGCTAGACCTCAAGATCAAGACACCGCGCGGTCAGCTCGTGCCCGTGTCGACGTTCACGCACATCGAGTCGAGCACCGCACCGCGCGCCTTGAACCGCTTCCAGCAGCGGAACGCCGTACGGGTCTTCGGCGGCGTCAAGCCGGGCGTCACCAAGGAAGAGGGGCTGCGCGTCCTCGAAACCGCCGCGGCCGCCGCGAGCGGAGCGGGCGTCGTCATGGACTACGCGGGGGAGTCGCGGCAGATCCGGCGCGAAGGCTCGGCGCTCACCGTCACGCTCGGGTTCGCGCTCGTGCTCATCTATCTGGTCCTTGCGGCCCAGTTCCACAGCTTCCGCGACCCGCTGATCGTGCTGCTGGGCTCGGTCCCGCTGGCGATCTCCGGCGCGCTGATCTTCAGCTTTTTGGACCTCACCACCATCAACATCTACTCGCAGGTCGGGCTGATCACGCTCGTCGGACTGATCGCGAAGAACGGGATCCTGATCGTGCAGTTCGCAAACACGCTGCAGGCCCGCGGTCTCGCGAAGGCGGCGGCGCTGCGCGAAGCGTCATTGACGCGGCTGCGGCCGGTGCTGATGACCTCGGCGGCCACCGTCTTCGGGCACCTGCCGCTCGTGCTGGTGACCGGGCCGGGCGCCG
>QHRS01000014.1 GCA_003221435.1 Candidatus Rokuibacteriota bacterium | reverse complement strand
GTCCTCGAGCTGATGCTCGGGCACACCGTGCGCCCGAGCGACCGTGAGCGAGTAGCCGTGGACCCGCCGGGAATGCGACTCGGTGCCGACGTCCCGGGTGTCCAGGGCCGAGCCGAGCGCTTCGAGCGTCGTGCGATAGCTGAGCTGGAGCTGAGTGTACGCGGCGTCGAGGTCGCGCGTGGCTTCCTCGACCCGCCGCTCGAGGGTGACCTGGTACTCCCGGCGCTCGATCAGGAGCTGGCGGCGCTCGAGCCCGCGCTCGGCGGCGATCAGCAGCTCGTCCACGTTCACGGGCTTGATGATGAAGTCGTAGGCACCGCGCTTGAGACTCTCGATCGCCATCTTGACGTCGGCGACGCCGGTGAGGACGATGACGGCCGCGTCCGGATCGATCTCGCGCACGGCCGTCAGAAACTCGAGACCGTCCATGACCGGCATCTTCACGTCGGTCACCGTGAGCGGCGGCCGGACCGACGCGAACGTCTCGAGCCCCTCGCGGCCGTTCGTCGCCACTTGGCACTTGTACCCGTTCGAGAGGAAGATCTCGTAAAGGACGTCGCGCACGCGGCGGTCGTCGTCGACGATCAGGACCTTGCGCTGCTCCACCTCAGCTCACCTTCTCACCGGATTCGATCGGCCTGTCCTGGGGGAGCTGCTCGTAGCCGACCACCTTGTTCTTGCCCGCCCGCTTGGCCGCGTACAGCGCGTCGTCTGCGGAGCGGATAATGTCGTCCGGCGACGCGGCGATGTCCTCGGGCAGGCTCGAGACGCCGAAGCTCGCGGTCACGCGCAGTCCGTGGCCGAACGGGTAGGTGGAGACGACCTGCCGGATGCGGTCGGCGTAGAGCCGCGCGCCGGCCTTGGGCGTCTCCACGAGCAGCACGGCGAACTCGTCGCCGCCGTAGCGCGAGATGACGTTGATGCCGCGCGAGTGCTTGAGGAGGAGCTGGGCAATGTCCCGCAGCGTCTCGTCGCCGGCCGCATGGCCCATCTGGTCGTTGACGTCCTTGAAGCCGTCCAGGTCCAGGAGCACGACCGACACGGGATGGTTGAAGCGGCGGTAGCGGCTGATCTCCTCCTCGAGCCGGATCGAGAAGAAGCGGCGGTTGTAGAGCCCGGTCACCTCGTCCTTGAAGGAAAACTCCTTCAACCGCGAGTTGGTGCTTTCCAGTTCCTTGTAGGCCGCGTCGAGCCGGGCGGCGAAGCTGTTGATCTCCTGCGTCTGGCCCTCGATGGTGCCGAGCATCCGTGAAAACGACTGCATCAGCGTCCCGATCTCGTCGGAGCGCTGCGTGAGCTGATCCATGTGCTTAGACTCGGCGATGGTCTCGGTCGTGCGCGCCACGGCCGCCGCGACGTCCCAGATCACGTAGGCGCCGGCCGCCATCAGGAGCCAGGTGAACACGACCAGCGCGTGCAATGCGAGGCTCAGGAGGCGGTGCGCCTCCCCGTTCAGGAGCGGAAGGATGTGGGCGTACAGGATATACGTCAGGATGAGCAGCGGGATGACCGCGGCCAGCGCCAGCGCGATCAGGATCTTCTGCTTGACGCGCTGTCCCGCGAACGCGATATCGCGGCCGGATACCGACATGCAAGCCATTATTTCTGTTGGCCGCGCCCCCTGTCAATGTGAGAAATCTGTGGCCGCCCGAGACCCCTAATGGATATACGGGTTGCGGGCTTGCAGAACGTGGGTGGGCAGCCCTTCTTCCCCCCGCGGGACACCACCCGTGACAGCACGGTAGGCGACCCTCCGTGCCTCATCCGGGTAGAGAGCGAACGACGCCGATGTTTGCCCTGAGCCTCCTCGATCCGCCGCGGGTGACGATCAACGGCCAGCTGCTCCGAACTGCGGGCTCTCGGCGTTGCCTCCCCGAGGGTCGGACATGCTGATCGGGTGACGATGCGACGGAAGAAACAAAGGCTTGCCCTGCAGTGTCGGTCAATGTGAGAATTTTTGCTAATTATGCAGGGACATCCGGACAAACGGATCGACTGCCTCGGGCTCTTCTGCCCGATGCCCATCGTGAAGACCCGCGAGGCGATCCGTGAGTTGGCCCCCGGCCAGGTGCTCGAGATGATGTCCGATGACCCGGCCTCTGACGCCGACATGCACGCCTGGTCGCAGCGAACCGGTCACCCCTTGCTCGGGGTCACGCGCGATGGCGCGGTCTACCGCTTCCTCATCCGGAAGGCCGGCTAGCACCGAGCGGCCCCCGACGGGCGCGGTCGCCCGGGTCTACCTCGACTACGGTGGGTTCTCGCCGGTCGATCCCCGGGCGGTGGGCCTCATGCGTCCGTTCCTCGAGAGCTGGATCGGGAACCCGTCGGCCGCCCATTCGGTGGGCGTGGAGGCGCAAGCCTCGCTCGAGGCCGCTCGAGCCAAGGTGGCGCGTCTGATCGGTGGGGCTGCAGGGGGCGTGATCTTCACGTCCGGCGCGACCGAAGCGAACAACCTCGCGATCAAGGGCGTCGCGCTCCGCGGCGGCGACCGGCGCCACGTCGTCACGTCGACGATCGAGCACATCTCGGTCGTCAATTCGTGCCGGGAGTTGGAGAAGCGCGGAGTCCCGGTGACCTGGGTGCCCGTGGACGAGATGGGGCGGGTCGATCCGGAAGCGCTGGCCGCGGCCATCCGCCCGGACACGGCGCTCGTGTCGATTCTCGCCGCGAGCGGGGAGATCGGCACGATCCAGCCGCTGCGCGAGATCGGCCGAGTGACGCGCGCGCGCGGCGTGCCGCTCCACGTCGACGCCGTGGGCGCCGCCGGCCGGCTGGCGCTGTCGGTCGACGATCGCGCGATCGATCTGCTCACGCTGTCGTCGAATGACCTGTGCGGACCGCCGGGCGCCGGCGCCCTGTGGGTCAGGCACTCCACCGTAAAGCTCGCGCCGCTCGTCGGCGGCGGCGGCCAGGAAGGTGGGTTCAGGGCGGGGACGGAAAATCTGCCCGGTATCGTGGGAATGGCCGTGGCGGCCGATCTCGCCCGGACCGAGTGGCCGCGGGAGACGGAGCGGCTCAGCGGGCTCCGCGACCGGTTGATCCGCGGGATCACGGACACGGTTCCGGGCGCGCGGCTCACAGGGGCTCCGGGGCGGGAGCGGTTGCCGCATCACGCGAGCTTCGTGCTGACACGGGTCAAGGCCGACAGCATCCTGATGGACCTCGATCTCCACGGCATCGCCGCCTCGTCAGGATCAGCCTGCACCGCGAGCACCGGCGAGCCCTCCCACGTGCTGCGCGCCATCGGCTGTGACGCGGAGGAGCGCGAGGGGTCGCTCTGCTTCACGCTCGGGCGCTGGACGACCGCATCGGACATCGATGCCGTGCTCGAGATCCTGCCGCGGATCGTGAAGCGGCTCCGCGAGCTCGCCCCGACCGCCTGAGTGCAGCCGCCCCGCGTCTTTCTGTTCGATGTGGACGGCACGCTCGTCACGGCTCGCGGGGCCGGACGCAGGGCGCTCGGACGGGCGCTGGCGGAAACATTCGGGACAGCCGGGCCGATCGAGACCTACGATTTCCGGGGCCGAACCGACCTGCAAATCGTCCTCGACGTGATGCTGGCCGCCGGCGTGCCCGAACCCGAGATTCGCCGGCGGATCCCCGACTGCTTCGCGCGCTACGTGGCCGCCCTGGAGCAAGCGGTGGGCGACGGCGGCGGCGTCCAGGTGATGCCGGGCGTGAAGGAACTGGTGCAGGGACTCGGCGAGCGAGCCGATGCGATCCTCGGCCTCCTCACCGGCAACATCGAAGCCGGTGCGCGAGTGAAGCTCGCGCCGACGGGTCTGCTGCCGTACTTCCGCGTGGGTGCGTACGGCTCCGATGCCGCCGATCGTGGGCGCCTGCCCGCCGTCGCCGCCGCGCGCATCGAGCGCCTCACAGGGCAGCCCGTGCGCTTCGAGCAGATGATCATCATTGGCGACACGCCGCTCGACGTCGCCTGCGCCCGGGCCTGCGGCGCGATGGCCGTCGCCGTCGCCACGGGACAGCACGCGGTCGACGAGCTTGCCGCCTGCCGGCCCGACCTGATCTTCCCGGATTTCTCCGACGTCGCAGCCGCGCTCGAGCGGCTCCTGCACGGATGAGCTTCCTCGGAGGGGGGCTATGCCCCCCTTCCGAACCTCCCCCCGGATGGCGCCGGCAAAGCCGGCGCTCGGACGGCGCCGAACAATCGCGAGGGTAGCCCGATGAGCCTCGTTTCGGTCTGGCTCCACCTGGTCGCCATGGCGGTGTGGATCGGCGGGCTCGCGTACCAGAGTCACGTGGTGCTCCCCCAGGCGCGCCGGGCCGGCGACCCACGGGTCTTCGGAGACATCGCGCGGCGCGGCCGCCCGGCTGTCTGGAGCTCGGTGTGCCTGGTCGTGCTCACGGGCCTCTACAACGTGACCCGGCTCGGCCCCCTCGAGCGCGTCATGGAGAGCGGCGCGGGCACGCTGCTCGCGGGGAAATTCATCCTCGTGCTCGCGATGATCACGCTCGCGGCCCAGCGCGACTTCGCCCAGGTGCCGCGCCTGGCCCGCCCGGACGCCCTCGCAGCGCTCAAGACGATCACGTGGCTCGACCGCGCGGTGCTGCTGCTCGCCGTCGTCGTGATCTATCTCGGCCTGGCTGTCTCGCGCCTCGCCCGGTAGGTGCCGGTCCAATTTACTTCGCCATACTTCGTTCTCGGTCGTCGGCGATCCTCACGTACAACCTCGTACGCTCCGGTCGCCTCCTCCCTCGGGCCTCGTCTGGCTCGCAACTTGGACCGGCACTGGAGGCCCATCTGCGTCGTTGGCTCGGTCGCTCCTCCCTGCGACGTACAACCGCTGTCACGTCTCAGAGCGCGTGAAAGAATCGTCACGACCGGTGGCCGGTGGGGGGTGTCGGGGGGAGCGGCGCTCGCTCCCCCCGACGTTGACTCGGTCGTCGCTCCTTCGCCGCCTCGCATCTGGACCTCTTGGAACGGCCTGCGGGTGCTTCAGCACCGCGCGGTCACGGGCGACCGCGCGGGACCTGCTGCATCTCCAGGGCGCGCTCAAGCCCAGACCTGGAGGCGTTGTCATCGGGGTTCAGCCTGAGCGCCTCGCGATAGGCCGCGACGGCTTCGGCGAACTGACCGATCCTGAACAGCGCGCGCCCCAGCCGCGCGTGGGCCTCGGCGAGGTCCGGCTTGACCGCGAGCGCCCCATGGTAGGCCGCCGTCGCCTCCGCATACTTGCCCTGCTTTTCGAGGACGTCCCACAGGAGGAAATGACTCCGCGGGTCATCCGGGTTTCGCCGGGTCGCCTCCCGGTAGGCCGCCTCCGCGTCGGCGTACCGGCTCTGAGAAAACAGCGCGCTGCCGAGCCCTCGATAGGCGGCCGCGCTGTCCGGGTAGAGGCGGATCGCGTCTCGGAACGCCGCCTCCGCGTCGGCGTACCGGCCCTGCTCGTTGAACAGCTCGCCCAGGTCGCTGTGGGCCGTCACGTAGTCCGGGCGCAGCCGGATCGCCTCGCGGAACGCCGCCGCGGCGGGGGCGTAGTCCCGCAGGAAGAAATGCGTGACCCCGAGGCCGCGGTGAAGGCGCGGGTTGAGAGGATCGAGCAGGATGGCGGCGTGGTAGGCCGCCTCCGCCTCGAGATGCCGGCCCTGCCGGCCGAGGCCGAGCGCCAGGTTCGCATGCGCCACGACGTTGGCGGGATCGAGGTGAATGGCCTCCCGGAGGTGCTGCTCGGCCTCCACGTGCTTGCCCTGGCGGCCGAGCGCGATTCCCAGCTCGAGGTGCGTCTCGGCGCGGTGGGGCGCCAGGCGCACGGCTTCACGGAACGCCGGCGCCGCCTGCGCGAAGCGCCCGTCGGCGCTGAGTGCGCGTCCCAGCTCGAAGTGCAGGTCCGCGTCTGTCGGCCTGAGGCGGGCTGCGTCGGCGTAGGCGAGAGCCTCCTCGGACCAGAGACCTCGCCGCCGGCACGAGAGCGCGAGGCTCAGGTACGCCCCGACGTCGTCGGGCTCGAGCCGGGTCGCCTCGCGGAACGCGGTCGCCGCCGCGCCGTGCTTGCCCTGGCGGTCGAGCGCGACGCCCAGGTTGTGGCGCAAGGCGGCGCTGCGGGGGTCGAGTCGAATCGCCTCATGGAGCGCGGCGGCGGCCTCGGCAAACCTGCCGCGCTCGAAGAGCGCGTGGCCGAGGTCCGCGGGGCTCGAGCGCGGGGCAGGCCTGAGCTGCGCCGCCTCCAGGAAGACGGCCTCCGCTTCCCAGCGGGCCTCTCTCGGCATCTTGCGTGCCACGGCTAACAGGCCGCCCCAAAGGGTCCAGATGCGAGGCGGCGAAGGAGCGACGACCGAGACGTACGCAGTTGTACGTCGCAGGGAGGAGCGACCGAGCCAACGACGCAGATGGGCCTTTTGGAGCGGCCTGCGGGGTTGTTCAGCATCCTGCTACATCCCGGTGATCTTGATCCCCGCGTTCTTCCGCTTGTAGCGCCGGTTGATGGTCGCGAGCAGAGCGGTGATGCCCTCGATCGCGCCCGCGTTCGACAGCGGCCCCGCGTCGATCGACCGGAGCCCCAGGCTCGCGCCAAGCTCGACGACCGCCAGTTTCGACTCGGCGTCGTCGCCGCAGAAGAGCAGGTCGCAGTCGATCTCGCTGTCGGGCTCTGCCAGCTCGTGCGCGGCGAGGTGGTGAAACGCGGCGATCACCCGCGCCTCGTCGCCGAGCAACACCTGCGCCTCTTCGGCGGCCGAGCCGGCCGGGGGCGGAGTGAAGAGCCGCGGCCCGCCGAACGTGAGGGGAACGACCGTGCTCACGACGATCTTGCCGCGGCACGCAGGCCGGAGCGCGGGCAGTGTTTCCACCAGGCCCGTCCACGGCACGGCGAGCACGATGATGCCGCCCAGCTCCGCCGCCTCGCGATTGGTCTCGCCGACGATCGGGATCTTCCCGGTGCGCTCGCGCAGCTCCGCCGCCTTCGCCTTGGCGCGCTCCGGATCGCGCGAGCCGATGATGATGTCGTGCCCGGCCAGCGCCCAGCGGATGCCGAGCCCCGCGCCTTCCCTGCCCGTGCCTCCGATGATGGCGATCTTCATGCCCCTATCTGAATAAATCGCGCGACGGGTCGCGCAGCAAGGGTTTGGAGCCTTCGTCTCCCGTCGGCAGCCCGAGCCCGCGGATGATCACGGCGGGGACGCGATCGAGCTTCCCCATCACCAGCTCGGCCGCGCCCGCCAGCTCGTCGGCGACCGCGAGGATCGTCGCCTGCAGGGTATGCCCGGCGGGGTCGTGCTCACCGAGGTAGCTTCTGAGGGGCGCGACGCCGGCCACGCCGATCGCGATGTTGGTCAGGCCCTCGCGCCAGGGACGGCCGAACGTGTCCGCGATGATGACGCCGACGTCGGCGCCGGTGAGCGTGCGGACGCGGTCGCGGAGCTGTCGCGCAGAACGGTCGGAGTCCGCTGGCAGCAGCGCCACCGTGCCCAGGTCGACGTTCGATTGGTCCACGCCGGCGTTCGCGCAGATCCAGCCGTGATGCGTCTCGACGATCAGGACGCCCTTGTCCATGCGCACGACCCGGCGCGACTCCCGGAGAATGACCTCGACCAGTCGCGCGTCACGACCCAGCGCGGTCGCCATCGCGGTCGCGACCGGGGAGGGCGTGACGTCGGCGAGCCTGACGAGGCGGCCTTCGGCCTTCGAGACGATCTTCTGTCCGACGACGAGCAGATCGTCCGCGCGGATCGCGGTGCCCTGCGCCTCGGCCGCGGCGAGGATCAGATCCGCGACCCCGTCGCCTGGGCGCACTTCGCGAATGCCTTCGACGCCGATCACTTCATAGCGCGGTGGCACGGCTCAGCCCCGCGGGGTCAGTCGCTCGCGCATGCGCCATCGGGCGAGCAGCCGGCGGCTGCGTGTTGGAGACCCGGCGTCGAGCAACGCGCGCACATCGTCGGGCGTGTCGATGTCGAGGCCGAGCCCGGCCAGGCGCAGCACCGTCGGCGTAATACCGCGGCGGCGCGCGGCGGTGAGGTGGTTGGCGAACGACGGCTCGCCGAACTTGAGCGTCATCGCGTCCGGTGGCCGCAGCAGCGCGCCGTTCGTCCCGTAGCCGGAGGCCGACGGCACGAACACGGCGGCGCGCTCACTGCTCGCTGCCTCGAGCATCGTGTGCAGCTCGGCGGCCGTCACGCCCGGCACGTCACCGGGCACGGTCAAGAAGAGACCGGCACCGCGTTCGACGGCGGCGGCCTGGGCGAGCGCGACGGCCTCGGAGTGCCCGCGCCTTTCTTCCTCGTGGAGCAGCGTGACGGGAAACCGCCCAGCGAGCGCGCCGACCTCGGGGTCGTCCGTCACGACGTAGACCGTCCGGAGTCGCGCGGCGCACACTTCCTCCAGGACGTCTTCGAGCATCGCGCGCGCGAGGGCCGCGCGCTCGGCCGGCGTCAGGATGGCGGCGAGCCGCTGCTTCGCGCTGGCGAAGTCCTTGACCGGGACCGCGGCGACGGCAGTCATAGTCCTCGGCGGGGGGCGGAGCCCACCTCCGAGGAAGATCATGCCAGGGTCTCCAGCACGAGGCGCGCGAGCGCGGTCTCGCTCGCGTGGTCGGTCATGACCGTGTCGGTGACGACCGGCTCCGCGCCCAGCTCGAGCACCGCGTGAGTCTGCTTGATGTCGCGCCGGTCGATCACGAGCAGGTCGAGCCACGGAGTGTAGGTGCGCGCGACGCCGACCGGGCTGACGGGCAGCCCGCAGGCGCTCATCAGCTCGCCGGCCGGACCGCTGACGGCAGCGCTGCCGACGATCGGGCTGATCGCGAGGACGATCGCGTTCGTCTCCATGAGCGCGGCCCGGATGCCCGGAACCGAGAGGATCGGCCCGATCGAGGTGATCGGGTTCGAGGGGCAGACGATGACCGCATTGGTGGTGCGGATCGCGTCGAGGACCCCGGGCGCGGGGACCGCCTTCTCGGCGCCCGCGTACTCGATGCCGATCGTACGGGCACGCGCCTTCTCCCGAACGAAGTAGTTCTGGAAGCTCATCCAGCCGTCGGGCGTCTGGATGCGGGTCTTCACGCCGTCGTCGCTCATCGGCAGAAGCCGGATCCGGAGGCCGAGCGCCTGGCCGATCGCGTTCGTCACGCCGGTCAGGCTCACCCCGGCGCGGAGCGCGCGCGACCGGTAGATGTGGGTCGCCAGATCGCGATCGCCGAGGCGGAACCAGGTTTCGCCGCCGAGGACACCCATCGCCGCGAGGGCGCGGAAGGTGTCATCGGCCAGGCCCCAGCCCCGCGCGACGTCGAGGCGCCCGGTCAGCGCGTAGGTCAACGTGTCGAGGTCGGGCGAGACGTGCAGACCCCAGATCTCGGTGTCGTCGCCCGTGTTGCCGATGACGGTGAGGTCGCGGGGGTTCATGCAGGATGTCAGGCCGCGGAGAAATTTCGCCGCGCCGGTTCCCCCCGCGAGCGCCGTGACCCGCATTGTGGTCAGGTGGAACTTCGAGCCGAGCGCCGTCGGCGAGCCGCCAGCGAAAAACCCTGATCCTCTTCGCCAGCTGACTCGCGCCAACTCCAGAGCGCGCTGCCGCGGCGGTATGCGAAGAGCCCGGCGCCCGGCCGGCCGCGGAGCGTCGCGGGCAGCGCGACCTCGGGGACCGGGATGAAGCCGAAACGGACCCAGACGCGGTCGAGCCCCTGCGGCCGCGCGAAGATCGTCTCGACCCCATTGGCCGTCGCATGGGCGACGGCGGCGCCGACGAGCTGCTCGGCGATCTCGAGCGGGGCGTTCGCGTCGCGCGTATTCGCCGCGGGGGCCTCGACCCGACCGCTGACGACGACCGGGCCGGACAGGAGCGCGGTCGTCCCGGCGCGTTCCCCCACGACGGCGCCGACGAGCCGGGCGCCCTCCGCCCAGGCGCCGAGGGCCACCGTGGGGTCGGGGACGGTCGGGAACGCGGCGGCGGCGAATGCGAAGAGGTCCCGGGCCGGCGCGAGGTCGTCGAGCGGACGGTACTCGATGCCCTTCCACACGCGTGGCAGTATCCGAGACGCGTCCGGGGCCGTACTGGCCCCGGGAACGTTCGCAGACGTCGATGATGACGGACGTCGAGGGTTACTTCCTGCCAAGCACCGTGTCCTTCAGCGTCTTCGTGATCCGGAATTTCAGCACCCGCTTCGCCGGGATCTTGATCGGCTCGCCGGTCTGGGGGTTGCGCCCCATCCGGGCTTTGCGGTTGGCGAGGACGAGCTTGCCGAACCCGGGGAGGACGAATCCGTTCTTGGCTTCCTTCGTCGCCAGCGCGATCAACTGGTCCAACACCTCGACCACCTGTTTCTTGGACAGGTTCGCCTTCTGGGAGAGGGCTGCGATCGTCGCGGGCTTCGTCATCATCTTGGCCATGAATTCCTCCGTGGTTGGGTGTCCTCTGGACGCGGGTGCGTGCACATCACAACGCCCGGAATTAATACCACAACCAGCCCGCGTGGGCTACCGCCGAGTGAAGCGGAACTCGGTCGCGGCCGTGAGCCGGCGGTAGGAGCCGAACCGCGCCTCCGCGTCCTCCACGCGGTCGAGCGGCGAGGCGTCGTCGGCCGCCGGGTCGTCGTAGACGCGCAGCAGCGCGTAGACGGTGTTCCGCTGGGCGGGCACGCGGCCCGCGTCGCGGATGAGCCGCCGCAGCTCGGCGGGCGGGACGAGCTGTCCGTGCTGGGCGCCGGCGCTGGTCGAGATCGATTCGTTGATCAGCGTGCCGCCGAGATCGTTCGCGCCGACGGTCAGAAGGTGCTGCGAGAGCTTCGGCCCCTCCTTCACCCACGACGACTGGATGTTCCGGAACGACGGTCCGAGCACGAGCCGCGCGAGCGCGTGCATCCGGACGACTTCCGTCCCGGTCGCGCCGGGCCGAACGCCGGGGACCAGGCGCTTGGCGTACATCGGCGCCTCCTGGTGGATGAGGCTCAACGGCACGAACTCGGTGAACCCGCCCGTGTCTTTCTGGATCCGCCGCAGCAGATCCATGTGCCGGACCCAGTGGGCCGGGGTCTCGATGTGCCCGTACATGATCGTCGACGTCGTGCGGATGCCGAGCGCGTGCGCCGTCGTGATGACCTCGACCCACTGCTTGACGGTGATGCGGCCGCGCGCGATCACGTCCCGGATGTCCTGATCGAGAATCTCCGCGGACGTTCCGGGCAGGGTGCCCAGTCCCGCCTTCTTCAACTCGAGCAGATAGTCCCGGATCGGGAGCCCCGAGCGGATCGAGCCGTAGAGGACCTCTTCGGGCGAGAACGCGTGGAGGTGCATCTCGGGCAGCTCGCGCTTGATCGCCGCGCAGAGGTCGATGTAGTACCGGCCGTCGAGCTTCGGCGGGAGCCCGGCCTGGAGACAGACCTCGGTCGCGCCCATCTCCTGCGCCTCGCGCGCGCGATTGACGACCTCGAGCACGGGGAGGAAGTAGCCCTCCTCCTCGCGGTGGTCCCGGCTGAACGCGCAGAACGTGCAGTGCTTGATGCACACGTTCGTGAAATTGATGTTGCGGTTGATCACGAACGTGACGACGTCGCCGGCCTGCCGCCGGCGCATCTCGTCGGCGCCGAGCCCGAGCGCATGCAGGTCCCGGCCGGTCGCCGTCGCGAGGATGTCGGCCTCCCCGACGGAGATCTCGCCGCCGTCGAGCGCTCGGCCGAGGACGCGGCGGACGGGCGCCGACGCCCAGTCGAGCGAGAGCGCGAGGCTACCAGTGTCGCCAGCGTTCATAGGACTCCTTGACGAGGCCGTCTCCGTCGGTCAGCGCCGCGAGACGCGCGCGCAGCGGCTCGGCGATGAACTCGGGCCGACCGGCGTATTCGGGATAGACCGCGAGGCGCTCGCGCAGCTCGAAGCCGGCCGCCGCCGTGTGGCGGCGGAGGTCGGCGATCAACGGCCAGGGGCGCTCAGGGTTGATGTGGTCGAGGGTGAGCGGCGAGACACCGCCCCAGTCGTTGAGCCCCGCGTCGAGGAGCCGGGGCCAGCCGGCGGCCGAGAGGTTCGGCGGCGCCTGGATGTTCACGTCGGGCCCGAGCACGAGTCGCGCCACCGCGATCGCGCGGAGCAGATCCTCGAGCGACGGCTCCGGCTGATCCCGCATCGGGATCCGGCCCTTCGCGCGGAAGTTCTGGATGATCACTTCCTGGATGTGCCCGTAGCGCTCGTGCAGGTCGCGGATCGCGACGAGCGCCTCGACGCGCTCGCGCGGCGTCTCGCCGATACCGATCAGGATGCCCGTCGTGAACGGGATCTGGAGCTTCCCCGCGAGCGCGATCGTCCGGAGCCGGCGCGCGGGGACCTTGTCGGGCGCGCGGTCGTGGGCCATGCCGGGCCCGAGGAGCCGCTCGGAGACCGTCTCGAGCATGATCCCCATGCTCACGGTGACCTCGCGCAGCATCGAAAGGTCGCGCTCGCTCATCACGCCGGGGTTCGCGTGGGGCAAGAGGGGCGATTCCCGGAGCGTCAACCCGCACATGGCGCCGAGGTACGAGAGCGTGGTCCTGTGGCCGTGGCGGCGGAGGAAGTCCCGGTGCTCGGCGAACGCCGCTTCCGGCTTGTCGCCGAGCGAGAAGAGGGCCTCCTTCGCGCCGATGCGCCCCCCGGCCTGCACGAGCGCCACGACCTCGTCGGGGGTCATGGTGTGGGCGCCCGGCTCGCCCGGGTCCCGGCGGAACGCGCAGTACCCGCAGTAGTCGCGGCACAGGGTCGTCAGCGGCACGAACACCTTCTTCGAGAACGTGATGCGCGGGCCGCGTCCTCGGTCCCGCATCTCGGCGGCTTCCGCGAGCAGGTCGGGGAGCGCCGCCGGCGGGCCGTCGATGAGGCCCTGCGCCCGCTGGTGCGAGATCATGCCGCGTACGCCCACTGGACGAACGAGTCGGGCGTCACACGGATCACGACGCCACCGTCGCGGCGCAGCGGGACCTGCGCGTACTGCGGATACTTGGCGGTGAGCAGGTCGAGCGCGTAGGTGTGCTCCGGGCGTGCGGAGAGCAGCTCCGCCGTCCCGCGGATGATGACGTAGCGGAGGCGGCGCCAGTCGTCGTCATAATGGTCGACGAGCACGGAGACCCGCGGGTTCTCCCTGATGTTGCCGAGCCGCTTGAGCTCCCCGCCGGCGGCCCGCTTCGGTTTGCCGTCGATCGCCGAGTACCAGCGCTGGCCGTCGAACGCGTAGCAGACGGGGACGACGAGCGGCCGGCCCGAGGCGTCGGCCGTGCCCAGTCGGGCGACGCGCGCGGTGGACACGAACTCGGCCGCCTCCGCAGTCAGACGGTGCATGGACTACTTGGGCTTGATTTTCGGACGGACGTCGTTGGCGAAGCGTTCCATGTTGGTCAGGATCGCCTTCCCGTCCCGGGCGACCGCATCGAAGACGAAGTGCGTGACGCCGAGCGCCTGGTACTCGCGGACGTCGGCGGTGACCTGCGCGGCCGTGCCCTGGAACCGCGGCCGGTCGCCGGCGGCCGCGCGGGAGCGGCTCGGGAGCACCTGCATCGGGACGCGGAAGGTGAGCGCGATCGAGGTCGGATCGCGGCCGGCGGCCCGCGCGTAGGCGTGGAGCTGCCGCACCTTCTGCGCGTACTCGGTGGGCTCGAGGCGGGCCGGCGGCCGCGAGCCGATCGGATGCCAGCCGTCGCCCAGCTCGCCGGCCCGGCGAAGCGCGCCGTCGGTGTGCCCGCCGATCCAGATCGGGATGCCGCCCGCCTGGCTCGGCCTGGGCAAGGCATACACCTCGCGCAGCGAGTAGTAGCGGCCGTGAAAGCTCACGGGCGCCTTGGTCCAGCACGCCCGCATGATCTGCAGGTACTCGTTCGTGACCCGGCCGCGCTCGGCGAACGGCGGCGCGGCGAGGGCGTCGAATTCCTCCTGGAGCCATCCGACGCCGGCGCCCAGGATGACGCGCCCGCCCGAGAGCACGTCGATCGTCGCCAGCATCTTCGCCGTGACCACGGGATTGCGATACGGAATCACGAGCACGCTCGTGCCGAGGCGGACCCGCCGGGTCGCGCGGGCGAGATGACTCATCAGCGTCAGCGGTTCGAGGTAGTCCTGCTCCATCCCGCCGGGGAACTGGCCCGTTGGCGAGTAGGGGTAAATCGACGTCGCAGCCGAGACCGGGAGCACCACGTGATCCGTGACGAAGACGGAGCTGAACCGCAGGCTCTCGGCGCGCTCGGCGATCTTGAGGATCAGATCAGGCTTGGCAAGGGGACCGCGACCGGGCAGGGCCACGCCGAACATACGCCGAATG
>QHRS01000214.1:509-5177 GCA_003221435.1 Candidatus Rokuibacteriota bacterium | reverse complement strand
GATTTTGTCTCCGGCTCGCTACCCCATTGCGGCGGTGCAGCGAGCGTCGAGAACCCTGTCATGGGCGGCTCCGGAGCGCTCGGGACCGCCCGCACAACCGAGGAGGCGTCGATGCATCGAATCCTGTTCGTCCCTGTCGCAGTGCTGTTGCTGGCCCTGACCGCGACCGTGGCGGCCGGCCAGAATCCGCCGGCGGTGCCCCCGGAACAGGTCCAGGCCTACTTGAAGGGGTATAAAGAGGTCCCGGCTGTTTCCACTCGCGCCTCGGGCGAGTTTCGGGGCGAGCTGTACGCGACCGAGCTCTACTACGACCTGACCTATGCCGACATCGAGGCTCCGGCCACCGTGGCCCAGCTCAGGCTGGGCCAGAAGGGCGCCAGAGGAGGCGCGATCGCATACCTCTGCGGAGGCGGAGGGAGACCGGCCTGCGCTGAGTATAACGGGAAGGTGGAAGGCGTACTGACGGCGGCGGACATCGTCGGCCCGGACGGCCAGGGCATCGAAGCCGGGCACTTCCGCGAGACGGCGCGGGCCATTCGCGCCGGGGTGGTCTACGTTGAGGTGCGATCGATCCGGTTCCCGTACGGTGAGATTCGTGGACAACTCTATATCCCGCCCCCGCCCCCGAAGCCGTGATGAATATCCCGGGATCCTGATGACTGAAGACCTCTAAGACTTGAGAGGCGCCAGGGTCAGACGAGGAGGGGACGGGCCACAACTCTGTCTGAGCAGGCAGCGAACAGGAACAGGTTAGCGCCGCCCCCCGCCGGCGCCGCAGGTCGCTCCGCAGCGACTGGGCGCCGGCGAGCTCGTTGTTCCTGCCTGCTAGGTGACTTCGTACAGCTCGATGGGCTCCGAGCGTCCCCGGATCGGGACAAGACCGAGGGGTTTGAGCGAGTACTGCTCGACCAAGTGGGCGCGTGTCGCCGCGGTGATCAGGATCCGGGCGGAGAATTCCTTCGTCAGCGATTCGACACGCGCCGCCACGTTCACCGGGTCGCCGATGATCGTGTATTCCAGGCGCAGGGCGGAGCCGACGTTCCCCGAGAAGACGACGCCCGAATGGATTCCCACCCCGACGTTGAGCCGGGAGGCGAGCCAGTCGCCCCAGCGGCGGTTGAGGTCGCCCATCTGGGTGTGGATCTCGAGCGCCGTCTTGAGCGCCGCGTCGGCGTGATCGGGCACGTCGACCGGCGCGTTGTAGACCGCGAGGATCCCGTCGCCGATGAACTTGGTGATCATGCCGCGGTTCTTGAAGACCACCTCCGTCACCATCTCGAAGTATTGGTTCAGCAGACGCATCAGCTCGTTCATCGAGAGCTTCTCGCCGAGCGAGGTTGAATCGCGCAGGTCGCAGAAGAGGATCGTCACCTCGCGCTGCTCGGGCTTGATGGTGAAATCGCTGGAGTTCATAACCTGCTGGACCACTTCCGGGCTCACGTAGCGGGCGAAGCTCACCTGCAGGTGCCGTTGCTCCAGGCGATCGATGGCCCGCACCTGGATGAACACGGCGACGAGCGGGATCGCGAGGTCGCTCCAATAGTCGCCGCTGCCGTACACCACGTGCGAGAGCGGGACGAAGCCGCCGGCGACGGCGATCAGCGTGACGAGGGCGGCCTCTACGGGGTGGAGGCTCGCAAAGAGCGCGGCCGCCGTCAGGCAGATGACGGCCTGCGCCCCGAAGCCCCACGCCCACGTGAGGGGTGTCACCCAGCTCCGGGTGAGCAGCGTATGCACGATGTTGGCCTGGATCTCGACCCCCGCCATCTCGCCCTTCGGCGTGCGGAAGAGATCGCCGCTCTCGGAGAAGGTCGGACCGATGACGACGATCTTTCCGCGGAGCGGATTGCGGGGCAGCTCGCTGGCCTGCTCGGCCGCCGCGGCGACCGCGTTGCTCGCGATCGTGACGAACGCTTTGCTCGGGCCGATGTAGTTGATCTGCTCCCAGGCGCCGGACGTAACGGTGAGCGGAGCCGGCTCCGGCGGGCGCGGCGACAGGAAGCGGAGGCGCCAGAAGAGCCCGGTGGTGGAGAACGCGCCATCGGGGCCCGCGGCCAGTGGCGCCAGGCCTTGAGGCGTCGCGCTCAGCAGGGCCAACCCAAACGAGGGGAGCTGGGTGCCCTGGGGACCGGGGACCAGGGCGCGGAAGTGGCGCACGACTCCGCCGGCGTCGACCGCATCGTTGACGAACCCCATCGCCGGGGCCTTGAGCGTGAGGGGCGGGCGGGCGTATGCGCCGGGCATTTCCCGGTCGGGTTGGGCGACGAAGCTCAAGACGACGGGCACGCCGCCCGCCTGAGCGTCGTTGATCGCGTCGACGAGCGCCTCGTCGCCGCCGGACGGGTCTGGGGCGCTCAGGTCCACCGCGAGGCCGATGGCGAGGGCGCCGGAGCGCCGCGCTCCGCGGATCAGGCTCGCAAGGTACTCGCGGGGGATCGCCTGGTGCGTCCGGAGTCGGGCGATGGCGCGGTCGTCGATGGCGACCACCACGATCTGCGGTGACGGCGCCAGGTACTTCCACCAGGGCATCACGTCCAGCGCGCTCGCGTGGAGCACGTCGAGGAACCCGAACCCGGAGACCGTGGTCGTCAGCGCGCTGCAGCCGACGCCGACGACGAACCCCAGAATGACCTGACGGCGCCAGGCCGACGTGAATCTCGGACGGCGTTTTCGAGCTACCGATCGTGCTGTGGAACGCGACTTCGGAAACGCTCGCACGCTTGCGTGTTAGTATACGGCCTCGAGGTTTGCCGTTACAATCTCGGCGCCCCGACCATCACCGGACGCTATGGAGGGCGGCGATGACCTTGTCCGTGAGCCTGGCCTCCTCCCGGGCCACGGGCGACGTGCGGGCGCTCCCCTGCGAGACCCTGCCGACCACCTGACCCGGCCTGTGACGGCGACGCACCGGGCGCCACAGAACCTACTCGACCGTCTGCACGCGCTCTTTCCTCAGTCCTCCCGGCGCACGCTGAAGCAATGGCTCGGCGCCAACCGGGTGCGGGTCAACGGGAGCATCGTCCGCGGCGGCCATCTCCCACTCACCGAGCGCGATTGCGTCAGCATCGCGCCGCACGCGCCGCCCGAGTTCCCCAGGGCGCTTCGCCTCGTGTACGAGGACGCAGATCTGCTGGTGATCGACAAGCCGCCGGGGCTGCTCACGATCGGGACCGAGACCGAGCGCGCTCGCACGGCCTACCGGCTGCTCTTCGATTACGTCGCCGCCCAGCGCCCGCCGCGCCGTCTCTTCATCGTCCACCGGCTCGACCGGGAGACCTCCGGCCTCCTCGCCTTCGCGAAGACGGCCGCCGCGAAGCGAAGCCTGCAGGCGCAGTTCGAGCAGCAGACCGTCGGGCGCGTCTACGTGGCGCTGGTCGACGGCGTCGTCCGCGAGCCGCACGGGACGCTCGAGTGCCGGCTCGTGAGCGATCGCGGCCTGCGCGTGCGACCGACCCGAAACCCCCGGCTCGGCAAGCGCGCGATCACGCATTATCGCGTGCTCGAGCGGGGCCGGCAGACGACGCTCATCGAGCTGACGCTTGGCACGGGACGCCGCCGCCAGATCCGGGTCCAGCTCGCGCAGCTCGGGCATCCGATCGTCGGCGACCTCGGGCTCGGCAGCGGCCGCGATCCGCTCAAGCGGGTCTGCCTCCACGCGACGCGACTCCAGTTCATTCATCCGGTCAGCGCAGAGCCGACGCGGTTCGAGAGCCCGGTCCCCGCAGGCTTCGGGCTCGTTGGGCGACGATCGCGCGAGGATTCCCGCGTTCGAGCCGGGAGGCAGAATTTCGGGCGGTAGGGTACGGCGCGACTGGATATACTCGGAGCGAGCCAGGGGAGTCTCGCCGGAGAACAGACACGCGAGGGGGGTTATCGTGCATCCGAGACTCGTCATTCTCCTGTTCGCAGCGGCCTTCTGGGCGCCGAGCGCAGCGGCGCCAGCGGGTGCCCAGGCGGTGGAGCCATCCCGGCAGTCCGCCGAGCCCTCTGCGGTCGCGGCGCCGATTCCCGGTGCCCCGCCCGGGGAGGCTGTCGATGCCGCGGACTCCGCGGGAACGCTGGCCGCGAATACCGGCGCGGCTCTCAAGCCCGAGTCGGACGGCACCTCGCTGGCCGCCCTCGACGCGGCGGAGCAGGAGCTGGCCGATTCGGCTTCAACCACGGCCTGGACACGTACGCGATCAAGCCGGTGGCGAAGGCCTATGACAAGGTCGTGCCGAATGTCGTTCAGCGCGCCGTCAGGAACATCTTCGAAAACATCGGCTCGATCCGGCGCATCCTCAACCTGGCCCTGCAGGGCAGGTTCAACGACTCGGGACAGGAGCTGGGACGGTTCGTGATCAACACCTTCTTCGGGCTCGGCGGCTTCATCGACGCCGCGCCGAGCTTCGGCGTAGGCAAGCTCGAGGCGGATACCGGCCAGACGTTCGGCGTGTGGGGCGCGGGCCCCGGGCCGTACCTCGTCCTTCCGCTGCTCCCGCCGCTGACGGTCCGCGACGCGTTCGGGTACGCGTTCGACTCGGTGCTCGACCCGGTCGTCTGGGTGGCGCCGTTCACGACCGTGCTGGCCGTGACCGCGGAAAGGACGATCAACGAGCGGGCGATGAACCTCGAGTTCTTCCAGGACGTCGAGGAAACGGTCCTCGATCTCTACAGCGCGGTCCGGAA
>QHRS01000214.1:0-458 GCA_003221435.1 Candidatus Rokuibacteriota bacterium | reverse complement strand
TGATTCTGTCGGGCGACGAGTAACCCCCCGACCCCCCCGATTTTTTCCGACGGCTCACCTGGTGTAGAGTAAAAGACTAGACGAGCGGCCGCAGTCTGGCCGGAATCGTCTGGAATGGCGAGCGGCGAAAACCTTCCTAAAAACGTGCCCTTTGGAGGCATGCGCCCCCAGCCGGGGCTGACTTCGGTCGCCCCGCCGGACGCGGTCGCCAGCCTCAGGCAGGAGCTTGCCCACCGCGACAAGCTCGCCCAGCTCGTCAGCCGCATCCACGCGGCGAAGAACCTGGACACCCTCTTCATCGAACTCAAGCAGGACATGCTCGATCTCCTCGACGCGGAGCGGATGACCTTCTACGCGGTGGACCGTGAGCGACGCGAGATCTACTCGAGGTTCATCGACATCGACACGGTGAAGGAAATCCGGGTTCCGATCAACCCCACGAGCGTGGCCGGGTACGT
>QHRS01000213.1 GCA_003221435.1 Candidatus Rokuibacteriota bacterium | reverse complement strand
GATCTAGCGCGTGAAGGTGACCCAGGAGGACTTGAACACGTCCTCGCCACCCTCGCGCGTGACGGGATGCAGGCGACCGTCCTCCAGGCGGACCAGGCCGTGGAACGACCCTTTGCTGATGACGTGGGTCATCGTGAACTTCCAGCCGAGCGGTCCGGCCGTCACCTGCTCCTCGACCTCGGCGCAGTGGCTGATGTCGGCGACGTCACCCACCAGGTGCAGCACGCGCACGGGACCCTCGGACGCCCGCAACCCGAGCACAACCTTGTAGGAGAGCCCCTCGCGGAAGGTCTCGACGGTCATCTCGCCCGGATGCAGGAGGTGCGGCACCGCGTCCGGCATCGTGGCGAGGAAGAAGTCGCGCGGCATCGGGTGGACGTAGTAGAAGTGCCAGCGCCGCGCCGCGATGAGCCAGATCTTGGTGTACTCCCCGAGCATCCCGGAGATGCACCGTCCCCCCTCGATGAACACGGGGCCGCTCTGGCCGAGCTCGGGCAGCCGCAGGCGTGGCGACGGAAACCACAGCTCGCGGAACTCCGCGAGGCTCTTCCAGTCCACGTTATTTCACCTCGGCCAGGACCTTGTCGAGCGCCCCCTTCACGCGCTCGAGGTCCTTCTCGTACTTCACCAGCATCGTCAGCGTCGACTCGACCACCTCCGGGTCGAGCTGCTCGGCGTTCAGGATCACGAGCGAGCGCGCCCAGTCGATCGACTCGGAGACCGACGGCGGCTTGCGCAGGTCCATCGCGCGGATCCGCTGGACGGCCGTGACGACGGCCGCCGCCAGCCGCTCGGAGACCTCGGGCACCTTGAGCCGGATGATCGCCAGCTCATCGGCGGGCGTGGGGAAGTCGATGAACAGGTGCAGGCAGCGCCGCTTCAGCCCGTCCGACAGCTCGCGGGCGTTGTTGGACGTCAGCACGACGAGCGGGATGTGCTTCGCGCTGATCGTCCCCAGCTCCGGCACCGAGACCTGGAAATCGGAGAGCACCTCGAGCAGGAACGCCTCGAATTCGGGCTCCGCCTTGTCGATCTCGTCGACGAGCAGCACGACCGGATCATCCGACTGGATCGCCTGTAGCAGCGGCCGGGGCGAGAGGAAGCGGTACGAGAAGAACGCGTCGTCCTGGCCCGCGATCCTCGCGACGGCGTCCGGCAGTGACGGGGCGTCATGGATCAGCTCGCCGATCCGCTCGCGCAGAAGCTGCGTGTAGAGGAGCTGCTTCGCGTATTTCCACTCGTAGAGCGCCTTGCCCTCGTCGAGGCCCTCGTAGCACTGCAGCCGGATCAGGCGGGCGCTGGTGACTTCCGCGAGTGTCTTCGCCAGCTCGGTCTTGCCGACGCCGGCCGGCCCCTCGACGAGCACCGGGCGTCCCATGCGCGTGGCGAGATACACGACTGTGGAGATTCGCCGGCTCGCGATGTACCGCGCATCGCGAAACCGCCGCCCGACGTCCTCGACCGATTTGAACATGTCGGCTCCCGGGCACTGAATTGGCGTTCATTGTAGCACGCGGGCATTCAGGTGCGTCCGGCCCGGGGCGGCGTGCCGCGAGTTGTAGAATGACTGCCCACTCCTGTACGCTCAGGCCTCGATCGACCGGCGCATCGCCGGAGCAACGCACAACGCAGAGCGTCCGGTCCCAAGGAGCCACCGCATGGAACGACCCGTGACCCGCACTGTCTTGTCACACGTGCTTCGAGCGCCGACTTCGCCGACGCAATGTCTCGGACGGAGGTTCGGAGGGGAGGCAGCGCTCCCCTCCGAGGGACCATGAATCGGCGCACTCGCTTGCGTCAGCTCGTGGCGGGGAAGCAGGGCCTCGTCGTGCCCGGCGCCTACGATGGCGTCTCGGCCCGGCTCGTCGAGCGCGCCGGCTTCCCGGCCGTTTACATGACCGGGTACGGCACCTCGGCGTCGAGACTCGGCCTGCCCGACATGGGCTTTGCCGGGCTCACCGACATGGTCGACCACGCGCGGAACCTGGCCGCCGCCGTCTCCATTCCGCTCATCGCCGACGCGGACACCGGCTACGGCAACGCGCTCACGGTACGCCGGACCGTGTCGATGTACGAGGCCGCGGGCGTCGCCGCGCTGCATCTCGAAGACCAGGTCGCGCCCAAGCGCTGCGGCCATCTCACGGGACAGCAGGTCGTCCCGCTCGCCGAGTTCGAGGGCAAGATCCGCGCGGCCGTCGAGGCCCGCACAGACCCGGATCTGCTCATCATCGCCCGCACCGACGCGATTTCGGCCGTCGGCTTCGACGAGGCGCTCCGCCGCGGCGAGGCCGCGGCGAAGGCGGGCGCCGACGTGCTCTTCATCGAAGCGCCGAAGACCGATACGCAGATCGAGCGCGTGGCGCGCGCGTTCGACACGCCGCTCCTCTTCAATTACGCCTCCGGCGGCCGCTCCCCGCTCCTGCCGTTCACGCGCCTCCGCGACCTCGGCTACGCAGTCATCCTGCTGCCGGTCGACGCGCTGTTCGTCGCGGCGAAGGCCATTCAGGCGTTTCTCCGCGACCTGCGCGCGGCGGACGATGTCCTCGGCTTCGCCGATCGCGCCATGTCCTTCAGCGATTTCAACGAGCTGATCGGCGTCACCGCCCAGCTCAGCCTCGCCGACCGCTACGCGCGGGACGCTTGACATCGGTTTCATATTTCGATAAGTTCGGAAATATGAAACCGATGGCGCGACCGATCCCCCGAGAGCGTCTGGCCGCGCGGCCCGGGCACGTCGAGGCCCTCCGCGCCCTCGCCCACCTCACGCGCCTGCAGGTCTTCTTCCTGCTGGTTCGAGGCGGGGGCGAGGTGTCGGCGGGAGAGCTCCAGGACCGGCTCGGGATCCCGGGGCCCACGCTGTCGCACCATCTGGAGATCCTGCGTCGCGCCGGGCTCATCGGGAGCCGCAAGGAAGAGCGGTTCGTCTACTACTCGGTGCGCCGCGAGATCGTATCCGATCTCGTGCGGCTACTCACCGCCTGCTGCTGAAAGGAGCCACCCTCATGTCGCTGCCACGCGTGCACATCCACCTCACGGTCTCGGACCTGGCGAAGAGCCAGGCGTTCTACTCGAGGCTCTTCGGCGCTCCCGTGAAGGAGAAGCCGGGCTACGCGAAGTTCCTCCCCGAATTCGGCCCGGTGAACCTCGCCCTCACCGAGGGCCGGCCGGCGGCCGGGGGCGCCGTCAATGCGCGGGTGAAAGCGGCCGGGCTCTCGGTCCGCGAAGAGATAGGCGTGACCTGATGCCACGCCAACCAGGACAAGTTCTGGGTGCAGGATCCCGACGGCGTCGAGTGGGAGGTCTATCACTTGAACTTCGACGTCGAGGGGCCCGCGTCCACCGCGTCGCCGTCGCTGGCGATTCTGGAGCGGCCATCCAACTGCTGCTCGGATTAATTAACGTCGGGGGGAGCGAGCGCCGCTCCCCCCGACGCCCCCCACCGGTCACCCGCGGCGGCGATTCCTTCACGCGCACTGAATCACCGTCGGGGGAGCGAGCGCCGCTCCCCCCGACGCTCCCCACCGGTCACCCGCGGCCTCGAGTCGGTCACGCGCTCTGAATCAACGTCGGGGCGAGCGAGCGCCGCTCCTCCCCAACACTCCCCACCGGCCACCTGTCGCGGCGATTCTTTCATGCGCTCTGAGTCGGGGCGTCCGCGGCTGATTCACGTGTGGTAGGCTGTGGGGCGCACGACAAAGGAGGCCGCGATGACACCCGAGAAGAGGGCGATCGCCGAGGCTGTGGACCGTCTCGGCGACGAGCTTGAAGCGCTGTCCCGCCGGATTCACGGCAACCCCGAGCTGGGCTACGAAGAGGTCAAGGCGTGCGGCTGGCTCACGGAGTTTCTCGCCCGGCGGGGCTTCAAGGTCGAGAAGGGCGTCGCCGGCGTCGACACCGCGTTCCGCGCGACGGTCGAGACCGGCGAGGGCCCCACGATCGCGATCCTGTGCGAGTACGACGCGCTCCCCGGCATCGGCCACGCGTGCGGGCACAACGTGATCGCGACCTCCGGCGCAGGCGCGGGAGCGGCGCTCGCCGCCGTGAAGACGCTGCTGCCGAAGGGCCGTATCCACGTGATCGGCACCCCGGCCGAGGAGGGCGGCGGCGGCAAGATCAAGCTGATCAGGGGCGGCGTGTTCCAGGACATCGACTGCGCGATGATGGTCCACGGCTTCGACCGCACGATCCTCAACCCGAGCCTGCTCGGCATCGTGCGGGCCGGATTCGAGTTTCACGGCAAGGCGTCCCACGCCTCCGCCGCCCCGTGGGAGGGCGTGAACGCCCTCGACGCGTGCATCCAGACCTTCAACAACCTCGCCATGCTGCGCCAGCAGATGCGGCCCGACTGCCGCATCCACGGCATCATCACTCACGGCGGGGCCGCCGCGAATATCATCCCCGAGTACGCGGCCGCGATGTTCTACGTGCGCGCGCCGCGCCTCGACGCCATGTGGACGCTCTACAAGCGCGTGGTCGCGTGCGCCGAGAGCGCCGCCCGCGCGACCGGCGCCACCCTCAAGGTCACCCAGCACGACAACGTCTACGAACCGCTCAAGGAGAACCAGACGCTGCTCGATCTATTCGCCGCCAATATGATCGACGTGGGGCTGGCGGCTACCCAGCCGGACCCGAACGAAGCCGGATCGTCGGACATCGGCAACGTGAGCCAGGTGCTGCCGGCGATCCAGCCGATGGTGGCGATCGCGCCCGCGGGCATGGCCATTCACACGCGCGAGTTCGCCGATGCGGCCGTCAAGCCGATGGCGCACGCCGGGATGCTCGCCGCGGCCAAGACCATGGCGATGACGGCGTTCGATCTGCTCGCTAACCCGGCGCAGGTGAAGGCCGCGAAGGACGAGTTCGCCGGGGCACGGTAGCGACCCGACCGCCGGTCGACGGCGGGCCCCGGCGCTTCGCCAGCGCGCCTCACGTCGTGCTGCCACCTCGGCCGTTCGAGGTCGCTGATGGGACTCTATCAACGGTACATCCTGCCCAGGCTCATCGACCTGTCCATGCAGAACAGGGCCGTCAGGGCGGAGCGCGCGCGCTTCGTGCCGCTCGCGTCCGGAACCGTCCTCGAAGTCGGTCTCGGGTCGGGGTTGAATCTTCCCTTCTACTCCCCGGCGGTCGAGCGACTGTACGGCCTGGACCCGTCTCTCGAGCTTCAGACGATGGCACGCCGTCGGGCGCGGGACGCGCGCTTGCCGGTCGAGTTCATCGCGGGATCGGGCGAGCGCATCCCGATGGAGGACGAGACGGTGGATGCGGTGGTCACCACCTGGACGCTGTGCTCGATTCCCGATCCGGTGACGGCGCTCACGGAAATGAAGCGGGTCCTGAATCCAGGCGGCCGGCTCATCTTCATCGAGCATGGGCGGTCGCCAGACGCCCGCGTCGTCTCGTGGCAGGACCGGCTGACCCCCGTGTGGCGACGGCTCGCGGGCGGCTGCCATCTGAATCGAAAGATCGACGCGCTGATTCTCGCGGCCGGCTTCCGCATCGCGGAGATCGAGACGGCGTACATGAAGGGGCCGAAGCCGCTCGTGTACCTCTACAAGGGCGTCGCGCAGCGGTCGAGTTGAGACGGCGGCACCCTCCGTTCACGTTCGCGACGGCGCCGTTCGTACCGGACGACGCTACTGAATGATCCGCGAGTGGTTCTCGGTGGACGACCCGCCATCCCACCAGCTGCCGTGGGGTGTGCTCTCTCGCGCCAGGCGGTCGAGGGGACCAGGAAACCATGGCAGATCGAGCAGGCCCTGGGCGAACGCGTGGGCTGCGATCTCGGACAGCGCGTGAACGCCTGACCGCCAGGTCCACGGCCCGAGCCGGGCCAGAGTGACGCGGGCAAGGTCCGACACCGGGCGGAGGGCCGTTGCGTCGAGGTGGTGAAACAGCTCGTGGGCCACGTAGATCTCGGGAACCGGCAGCGCGCAGGCTGCCGACTGGATGGCTCGCACGGATTCCATGAACACGCGGATGGTCGCCGGCCGCGGCGCGTACTCCGCGATCCTCACCATTGAGCCGAGCGCCGGCGCGTCGGTCGACCAGATCACGTCGACACCGGCCTGAGCGGCGATCCGGACGGGATCGGCTGTCTCGTGAGCCGCGCGGCAGCACCGCGCCGCGCGGATCCCCGCCGCGAGAGCCGCGCGAACGGCGGCTCGGCGGTCATCTGGCGGGATGCGGCGACCCGTTCGGTCGCCCGCGAGCAGCGCGAGCCCCCAGGCTTCCCCGGTGTCTTCATCCACGCGCGGGTCTTCGGGACGCATCGGCGCGCTCAGAGTGACCGCGGGACGCCGATCACGACGACCGCGTCGTCATCGCGAAGCCCGGCCAGCTCGCCAGCGGCAACCGCCTCCACCTGGGCATAGGTAGCGAGCCCCGAGAGATCCAGGAGGTGCTCCCCGAAGCCGAGGAAGATCTCGGGGAAGATCACGTTGTCCCCCGAGTAGTGAGTCGTCTCCTCCCAGACCTGACGGAGCAGACCGCGCGCGCCCGCCGCCGTCCCCTGCCGCGCCACGCCGCCGCCCTTCTGAAGCTTGACGAAGCCCGAACGATCCACGACCCGGATGGGCCGGCGGGTGCGCGTGAAGATCCCGAGCCATCGCTCGTGATGCGCGGACGTGAAGACGTACAAGCCGGCGGTGGTTGCGGTAATCTCCGGCGTCGTGTGACCCGGCCCGAGCGATGACGCGGCGACGGCTCGCGCGTCCGTCTCGGAGATCGTCTCGCGCAGGTCCCGTGCCCGGAGCTCGGTCGCGCCGAGAGCGGTGGCGCGGACGCGCTGCCTCGGCGCATCTACGTCGATGTAGACCTCCACCGTCTCGGGCTGGGCGCCGAGCTTCACCACGCTCGCCCGCGCCTCCTGCTTGATCGCCGCGAGGTCCTCCGGCTGCGGATTGGGGATGACACGCTCGACCACATCCTGCACCATGGCGAGCGCGACGCCGATAGAGGAGATCACCTCGGCGTGACTGGCGATCCGGTACGGAAGACCGAGGAGCTTCGCGGTGAACGGGATCAGCGCGGTAGCGCCGCCCCCGCCGCCGACGAGGACCGCCTGACTCCGGTCGAGGCCGTACTCCCCGAGAGCGTCTCGACCAGCGGGATCACCTTGCGCGCGGCCGTCGCGAGGACCCTCTCGGCGACGGCGTCGACCGAGACGCCCAGCCGGGCGGCCAGCGGCGCGAACGCGCGCCGCGCGCTCTGCGCGTTTCCGTGGGAGTAATCGCCCGGCTTCGGCAGCGCGAGGACGTTCGCGGCGCACGTCGTGGTGAGCGCGAAGAGCTTCCCCGAGACGCGCACGGCCGCATAATCGTCCGGGTCGCCCGGGCGCGGCCTGAGGAGGACTAGCTC
>QHRS01000211.1:3684-9838 GCA_003221435.1 Candidatus Rokuibacteriota bacterium | reverse complement strand
CGCCGCGCTCGGCGTTGTAGGCTTTCAGGTTGTCCACATCGACCCTGACGATCGACAGCTCCTGGTTGAACCGACTCGCGCGGCGAATCTCGCGGCGGAGCGCCGCGACCAGGAACCGAGAGTTGTAGACCTCGGTGAGGTCGTCCGTGACCGCAAGCCGCTCCAGGCCGCTCAAGAGGCGCAGGCCATCCAGGGTGGTGCTGAGCCATGCCGAGAGCAGAAGGATGAGGCGGCTATCGCTCGTCGTGAACGGCGCGCGCCCACACCCTTTGTAGACGGCGAGGTAACCGGCCACGGGATCGCGCTGGCGCAGCGGGACGAACATCGCCGGTCCCGCTTCGACACCCGGGCAGTTGTCCCCGGCCGCGGCACGCGCATCGGCCGACAGGTCGGGAAAGAGGATCGGCTGGCAGCATTCCGTCAAGCTGCGAGCCACCTCACTGCCTTGCGTCGGCGCCGGGAGCACCGCGGCGGCCGTGCTGCCGGCATGGAGCGCGAGGCGTTTGCCGCGGCGATTGGCGGGGGTCAGAGCCACCACCGCGTCCGCGTCCATGAGCATGAGTGCCACGCGCATTGCGTGTTCGAGATGCTCTGCTCGAGTCCGTCTGACTGTCGGGTTGCCCAGCTCGAGAAGCGACTCGAGCGTCCTGTCGCTGGAAGACATGCCGTGAGCCTCCATCTTTCGTTGAATGAACGCCTCAATGGCTCAGGCAATCCGGATGCCAGCGCATCCGCAACTTGCTCGGCGTCATGACGATCCGTGAGGGGGAGCGTGGGGGCCGGCCCGCCCCGGCGACCCGTTCTCGGGCCCGCCGCCAGGTGCCGGGTGGTTCCGCACTTGCGGGCGGGGCGTCCTCGACCCGGCCGAAGACGCAGTCGGTCCGGTACATGGTGTGCTTCGGGGTCCAGGTCGGTCGCGGGCTTCGTTCCACAGGTCGGGCTCCCAATACGCCCGTTGCCGGCTTCGCGAACATGCATTCTGCACGGGCGTAACGGGGGCATTTGCGCGCGGTATCCGCAGGAGGCGATTGCCATGATCCGTGCGGCGGCGGAACCTGACGTCGCCTTCTTTCCGCCGACAGTGTACTGCGCTCCCGTCACAGGGCTCGCCGCGCCAGAGGCGAGGATAGGTACTCGTCGTGGCGGCGCCACCAGACGCCCGTCTCGTTGCGCCCCTTGGGTGCGCGGTCAAGCCACTGGTACATGCCCCAGAGGCCGTCCAGTCCGCGCGCATAGGTGGAATAGGTGTGGTAGACGACGCCGTCCTCGAGCGCGAATGCGCTCCTGCCCGGCCTCTCGCGCGTGTACGTGGCCACGTCGGTTCCGGTCATGGCCGCGATCTCCGCGACGGGCCCCTGGCCGCCGCGCAACTGCCACTCTCGAACGGTCTTCCCTGCGAGCGGCTCACGTGCCGCCGCCTCGCTCCGGTAGTTGTATTCGATACCTCCCTCGCGCTGTTGCTCCTCGGTGAACGAGGCGTTGAAGTCGAAGTTGAAGTCGCTGCCGAGCGAGGACGCCCAGGGAAACGTCCACCCCATACGCCGCTTGTACTCAAGCAGCTTCGCGAGAGGCGCCCGCGACACCGCCGAAAGTGGTTCCCGCCTTCAACACAGCTACAGACGAAGGGTCTCGATGAGAGCCGAGAGCGCGGCGGGCTGCTGCCGCCGACTCGGGTAGTAGAGGAAGAAGCCGGGGAACGGCGGGCACCAATCATCGAGCACCCGCGCGAGTGCCCCACTCGCGAGCTGTTGCGCCACACGCTCCTCCGACACAAACGCCAGACCCACGCCATCGATCGCTGCACGGATCATGACCTCCACGTCATCGACGATCAGCGGTCCGTTCGTCGCCCCTTGTCGAACTCCCAACGATAAACGCCGGTGGATCCATGTCGATAGTTAATGCACCGGTGGGCTCGCAGGTCAGGCGGCGATTTCGGCTTGGGGTGGGACTCGAAATAGCCCGGCGAAGCCACGATCGCTGGCCGAAGGTCCTTGGACACGCGAACCGCAACCATGTCCTGCTCAATGAACTCCCCGAAGTGAATACCCGCGTCGAAGCCCGCAGCGACGAGGTCGACGCGGCTGTCGTCGGTCGTGACGTCGAGCACGACGTCCGGATACTCGCGCGCGAAGTGCCCCAGCTTCGGTGCGAGCACCGTCATCACCGCAAGCCGCGGGACCAGCAGGCGCACACGGCCGGCGGGCCGGTCGCGAAGCGCGGAAACCTGGTCCACAGCTCCCCGAATGTCACCGAGAGCCGGGCGAAGATGCGCGATGAGCTGTTCGCCGGCATCTGTCGGGGTAACGCTCCGCGTTGTTCGTGCGAGCAGGCGTACGCCGATCCGTTCTTCCAACCTCCGAATCGCGTGGCTCAACGCAGAAGTCGAAACGTCCAGGTGTTTCGCCGCCCGCGTGAAGCTCCGTTCCTCCGCCACGGCAAGGAACGCGGATAAAGCACTGAGCTCGTCGCGCACCATTCTTGAATCCTAGTCACAAGCCCTTCCGGATTCCACCCGCTATCCAGGGGGGCCGCCGAGCATCTGACCCCTGGTCGGGCCGCAACGCGGGGGAGGAAGTTCCGAATGGACATCAAGAGGAGTGGCTCACAACCATCCGGCAAAGGACCGGAAGCGTACTTTACCGGTACAGTGCGCATTGACCCTCTTTTCCAGGCCCCCGATCCGGCGCGCGTGGCCGGCGCCGGTGTGACTTTCGAACCCGGCGCCCGGACAGCATGGCACACGCACCCGCTTGGCCAGACCCTCATCGTGACGGCCGGCTGCGGCCTCGCGCAGCGTTGGGGCGGGCCGATCGAGACGATTCAGCCCGGTGATGTGATCTGGTTCCCGCCGGGTGAGAAGCATTGGCACGGCGCCACAGCAACGACCGCCATGACTCACATCGCCATTCAGGAGTGGCTCGATGGCACGTCGGTGGATTGGATGGAAAAGGTGAGCGACGAACAATACCGGGGCGGATCAAAGGCAGAATAAGAGGAGAGAACTATGCTTCATGTCATCGTGAAGCTCTTGCCCGGAAGGGCGAGGTAGATCGCGATGCGTGCCGCCGTCCTGTACGGCGCCGGGGACGTTCGCATCGAGAGCGTCCCCGACGCTCGCCTGATCCAGCCGACCGACGCGCTCGTTGCCGTCAGCCGCGCGTGCATCTGCGGCAGCGATCTGTGGCCGTACAACCTGATGGAGCCGGTCGAGACCGGCCGCCGGATGGGGCACGAGGCGATCGGCGTCGTCGAGGCAGTCGGCGCCGATGTCCGCACCCTTAAGGTCGGCGACGTCGTCGTCATGCCGTTCGCTTACTCCGACGGCACCTGCGTCTTCTGCCACGAGGGCCTGCACACCTCGTGCATCCACGGAGGATTCTTCGGCACGGCCGAGGTCGCCGGAGCACAGGCCGAAGCGGTGCGCGTCCCCCAGGCAGACGGAACGCTCGTCGTCCTGCCGGTCGGCGCAGAAGAGGCGCTGATGCCGTCGCTGCTCACACTCTCGGACGTGATGGGGACGGGCCACCATGCGGCGGTCACCGCAAAGGCCGGCCCTGGCAAGAGGGTGGCCGTCGTCGGCGACGGCGCCGTGGGCCTGTGCGGCGTGATCGCCGCCAAGCGCCTCGGCGCCGAGCAGATCATCATCTTGGGTCGCCATCCCGACCGGATCGCGCTGGCGAAAGAGTTCGGCGTAACGGACGTCGTGAGCGAGCGCGGCGAGGAAGCGGTCGAGCGCGTGCGCGAGCTGACCGGCGGCTCTGGCGTCCACTCCGTCCTCGAGTGCGTCGGCACCGACCAGGCCATGCGCACCGCGATCGCCATTGCCCGTCCAGGCGGCGCCGTGGGCCGCGTCGGTGTCCCCCACTACGAGGCGATCCCCGCCTCGGAACCGGCGTTCTACAACAACGTCACGGTCAGCGGCGGCCCCGCCCCTGTTCGCGCGTACATCGGGGAGCTGCTCCCGGATGTCCTCAAGGGCAGGATCGAACCCGGCCACGTCTTCGACCGGGTCATCAGCCTCGACGAGGTTCCCGACGGCTACCGGGCGATGAACGAGCGCGAGTCGATCAAGGTCATGGTCAAGCCTTGAATGGCGGCACATGAACGAGCGGTTTGCGCGCGGTATTCTGAATGCACGGACGCAGCTGACGCACTGAGGGTGAAGCAGCATGCGAATCGGCATTCTCGGGTCCGGATTGATGGGCGGCAAGCTCGGGACGCTCTTCGCGCGCGCTGGACACGAAGTCGTGTTCAGCTACGCGCGGAGCGAGCGGAAGCTGAAGAGGCTCGCACGCGAGGCAAAGGGAGCCGCACGGGCTGGCACACCGGGTGAGGCTACCCGTGACTCTGACGTGCTCTTACTGGCCGTACACTGGTCGCGCCTCGAAGACGTGCTGAAACAGGCAGGTGACCTGGCGGGCAGAGTCATCGTGAGCTGCTCGCTCCCCATGAACGCGAACGACACCGACCTTGTCCTTGCGCACACGACTTCCGGCGCGGAGACGCTTGCGAAGAAGGTTCGTCGGGCTCGCGTCGTCGCCGCCTTCAGCACCGTGCCCAGCGAAGTGCTGTTCGGCGTGTTCGAGGCCAAGCGCAAGGCTAGGCGACCCTCCCTCGTGTACTGCGGCGATGACCAAGACGCCAAGGAAGTCGCTGCTGGCTTGATCCGCGATGTCGGCTTCGATCCCGTAGACGTCGGCCCGCTGCGGATCGCTCGATACACGGAGCCGTTCTCTCTGCTCGTCGCACGACTCGCGTACGAGGGTGATCGTGGTCCAGAGGTCGCGTACCGCTTCGAGTGGCTCGCGAAGTAGCGAACCCCACACCCCGCTTCCAAGCGGTCCGCCGCCGTCAACCCGGATTATCCTCGCATCCCACGGTCATCTCGCACTCGCGCGACGCGGACGCATGAAGAGTCCGGGTTCAAGCGCCGCACGAGCCGCGGCCGCGACGAGTTCCCTGGTGCCTGCGCCACGCACGGTTCCGGTTCGGTAACAGATCCTGCGTGCCGGTGCTGGCGCCGTCGTCGCCCGGTCACTACGAGGTCGGCATGTGGCAGGTCGAGCATCGGTTCCACTCGCAACTCCCGATGGCGACGGTCTGGGCCTACGGTGCGTCGCAGGCCACGGCCACCACACCCGGCCCCACGATCGAGGCCGTGCGCGGGTATCCGATCGACGTGCGCTGGAGCAACCACCTTCCCGATCGGCATCTGCTCGCCGCCTCGGTCGACACGTCGCTCCACATGGCGCACCCGGCGCGGGGGATCCCCACCGTCGTCCATCTCCACGGGGCGGAGACCGAACCGGGCAGCGACGGATTTCCGGAGTCGTGGTTCACGGCGGAGTTCGCGGAAAAGGGACCCACCTGGGAGAAAGAGACCTATCACTACGAGAACGAGCAGCGATCGACGCTGCTCTGGTATCACGATCACGCGCTGGGCTTCATGCGGCTCAACATCTACGCCGGGCTGGCGGGACTCTACATCCTGCGCGACCCGGCCAACGACCCGCGGACGCTGCCGTCCGGGCGCTATGAGATCCCGTTGATCCTTCAGGACCGGATGTTCCACGCCGACGGATCGCTGGCCTACCCCACCACCGGCGTCAATCCCGACCATCCCCAGTGGCAGCCCGAGTTCTTCGGCAATGTGATCTGCGTGAACGGAACGGCGTGGCCGCACCTCGACGTCGAGCCCCGCCGGTATCGCTTCCGGGTCGTCAACGCATCGGGGTCGCGGTTCTATCGTCTCGGTGTCGCGACGGAGGACCCCGCCTGGTCCGAGGGTCCGACCATCCGCCAGATCGGGACGGACGGCGGATTGCTTCGCAAGGCCGTGTGGATCGCCGGCGGACCCGGACGTCGGAATCATGCTCTGCTGGTCGCGCCCGCGGAGCGCGCGGACGTGATCGTGGACTTCACGGGCCTGCCGGTCGGATCACGGTTCGTGCTCACCAACGATGCCGCGACGCCATTTCCCGGCGGCGATCCGTACTGCCATATCTCCGAGCACGAGGACAACGAGATGATGCGTCCCTACCAGGTCGTTGGCGCCACGGTGGCGAAGCAAGCGTCGGTCGCCGCGACGAGCGGGGAGGAGTTCCTCAGCCTGCACGAAGGTGGGGCACCGCGTGCTGTCACCCTCGTCGTT
>QHRS01000211.1:0-3612 GCA_003221435.1 Candidatus Rokuibacteriota bacterium | reverse complement strand
GCTGCCACCCGGCACCTACGGATACGCCTGGGACGGTCTGGACGAGAGCGGTCGAAAGGTGCCGCGGGGCGTTTACTTCGTTCGGGCCCACTCGGGTATGGAGAGCGCCACACTCAAGCTGGTCCTGGCACCGTAGGACATCTTAACACGGGACCTTCTCGCCGCGTCACACATTGGCCCCTGCTGCGCGGCCATCAGCAATTGACGAGCAACCTCGGGCGGCGTACGGTTCCACACCGTTTCGGCTAGCGAGATGCCAACATTTCCCGGGGCTGTGGCGCACTTGCTCGTGAACCGGGCGTCGCGCCTCGGTTTGACACTGGTACGGCAGGGGTTCGCACGTTGGAAACGATGTGGTCCAGTTTGGTTGGCCGCGATCCGTCTGGAGGGCGCATGAGGGAGAAGGCAGGGAGGGGCTCGTATATTCGGCACAGTATTGCTGCAATGGCACTTCTCATATTGGTTGGTACAGTTGGGTGCGCCGTGCAATCAGAAATGACGAATCTCTGGAAGGATCCGACGTTCACCTCGACTACGATTCACAACGTACTCGTCGTGGGAGTGCGGAAGAATCCGGTGCGGCGCCGAATCTGGGAGGATGCGTTCGTAAAAGGGCTTGGCGTCCGCGGCGTGATCGCAACCCCTTCGTATCAGCCGTATCGATCCGACTGCCCAACGAAGCTACGAGCCGATACGTTCCCGGAGACGTGAGGCAGGAGCTCGTGCCGTCGCGAGGCTACTACGGGCGGCGGGGTTCCTACGGGTCGGGCGGCTACTACGGGCCAGCTTATTACGGGCCGCCCGGTTACTACGGAAACTACCGTACGCACTGGGTAACGATCCAGGATCCTGGGTACACCGAAACCGACACGATCATCCAGGTTCAGACAGACGTGTGCACCACCGCGAACGGCGGCCGTCTTGTCTGGTCGGGGACGTTTCGTACGCTTGAGTCCGTAAAGGGCACCGCGGACGAAGCGGTCTCCAAGGCGATCTTGCCGGAGCTCGAAAAAGAGGGTGTGGTCCCAAAAAAGAAGTGAGTTAGAGGCGGGATGCCATTACGGACGCCTGGCCCCGCCCGCGGTCTGAAGCGGCTCCAACCGAACCGCAGGAGGATCGTCATGCGACAGGTCCGCGGGGCACGACATCGGGGTGCTCGTGACAAAATCCTCTCCGGCGCGGCTTCGGTCGTTGGCCCGTCGCCGGAGGGCATGTGACTGGGAAAGGAGTTCGTCATGTCCAAGATCGCGTTTCTTGGGCTCGGGCAGATGGGGACGCCGATGGCAACCCGCCTACTCCAGGCCCGCCATCACGTCACGGTATGGAACCGGACCGCCGAGCGAGCCGTGGCGCTGGTCGAGCGGGGCGCCGTTGCGGCGTCATCACCTGCAGAGGCTGCGGCGGGTGCAGATTTAATCATCACGATGCTCGCGACCCCGGAAGCCTTGGAGCAGGTGATGTTCGGAGCGGGAGGGCTGGCCCTCGGTCCCGGACAGACACTGATCGAGATGTCCACAATCGGTCCGAAACTTTCCACTCGGTGGCTGCCCGGCTGCCGGACGGCGTCGCTGTCGTCGACGCCCCCGTCCGAGGCAGTGTCCAGGAGGCGACCGATGGCCGGCTGCATATCTTCGTCGGAGCAACCCGCCATGACTTCGATCGGGTTCGGCCGATTCTGATGTCGCTCGGGGATGTTCAGCACGTCGGAGGACCTGGATCGGGGGCAGCAATGAAGCTCGTGGTCAACGCGACGCTCGGCGCCTCGATTGTAGCCTTCGGCGAGTCCCTCGCACTAGGGACATCCCTTGGGCTCGATCAGGAGGCCGTGCTCGACGTCCTCGCCGAGTCCCCGATCGGGTCCGTCGTCAGCGCCAAGCGGGCGAACGTGGAGGCGAACCGTTATCCACCAAGCTTCAAGCTTCGGCACGCTGCGAAGGACTTGAGGCTGGTCGCCGAGGCGGCCGAAGCGGCGGGCCTCGACCTGAAGGAGGCGCGCGCCGCCCGCGCCTGGCTAGACGAGGCGGCCGAGCACGGCGCCGCTGACCTCGACTACTCGGCAGTCGTGGCCACGATTCTAGGCAAGGAGGCCCAAGTCCTCCGGGGCGACCTGTACTCGGCAGAGCCGTCGAGGGGTCGATGAAAAAATGCTGGAGGAGGGATTTGAACCCTCAAGCCCGCACGGGCACGAGATGTTTGAGTTCTCGAAACGTGAGAGAGCAAACAACGTCATCACCGGCCATCCGCCGCAATCGCAGCCGCCTCGGCGAGTCGGTAAGTCGGCCGAGAATCTCATGAATGAGCGTGTGGATAGCAATTGGAAGATTCAGCGGGCGCATCGGCTCAACGCCAGATCGCGCAAATAGACGGGTCGGAAGCGCCGGAGGGCGGATCAGCGCCCCGTCGATGATGGCGGCACGTCGCTCGAGGACCGGCGCCCTCCGCTCAGGCTCGATCTCGATCTGGACCTTCTTGCCTTGGCGCTCGACGAGCAGCGGCACGGGCCCCGTCCGCCCGCGCAGGGCGGTCACCAGGTCGCCCAGGGTCCTCAGGCTGCCCTGATGGGCGGGGAGGACACGATGGGGTCGTCGTGGTCGAACGGCGTCGCGCCTCGTCGCTGCGCGTCCAACGGCGCTGCAGGGACGCCGGTGCAAAGCGGCCGCAGCGCGAAACAGTGCTGGCGCCGAGCGTCCTGCCGCGGGTAGTCTGAGCCTCGCGCGCATCGGAGTTCTTCGAGCTTCTTCGACGAAATGCCTCGACGCGCCGCCATGTTCAATAGGTGATGGGCCACACGCCCCCTGGCCGCGTGCCGAGCCTCCGAACCGCGAGCCGCTTCACGGCCGAAGCGATCAAGTACTGCAACCGTGCGGCATACACCCTGCGGAGGACTTGATCATGAATCGCTCCCTTCCATCGACAATCGACCTGCCTTTCCCCGTTGCAAGACTCTCGAGTCGGAGGTGGTCGCTATGAAGCGCTCGGTCCCGGCTGTGCCCGTCATCCCGAAGTGCGGCGGTGTTCGGGCGTGCATGATCCTTGCAATCCCGCTGAGCCTCCTGTTGGGCACATTCGGCCCGGCCACGGCTACGGACGGTCCGCTCTTCGCGGCGCCGTTTCTCTCGTTCGACACGGGGTCCGGAACCTTTCCCCACTCCATTGCGATCGGGGATCTGAACGGGGACGGCAAGCCGGACCTCGTGGCGGCGGACGACTTCATCTCCGCGGTCTCGGTGCTGCTGGGCAATGGCGACGGCACGTTCGGGCCCAACCGTTATTACGAGACGGGACACCAACCTCGATCCGCATCGATCGGCGACGTCAATGGGGACGGCAAGCTCGACATCGTCACGGCGAGCCAGGGCGCCGAGGCCGTCTCGGTGCTGCTGGGGAACGGGGACGGGTCGTTGGGTCCGAAGAGCGACTACGGAACGGGGGACTCTCCCCACTGCGTGGCGATCGGGGATCTGAACGGGGACGGCAAGCCGGACCTGGCGGTCGCGAGCTACAACTCCAGCGCGGTCTCGGTGCTCTCGGGAACGGGAACGGGACCTTCGGAGCGAAGAACGACTACGGGACGGCTCCAGGTCCATACTCCGTGGTGATCGGGGATCTGAA
>QHRS01000205.1 GCA_003221435.1 Candidatus Rokuibacteriota bacterium | reverse complement strand
GCGAGCTGCCCATCCGGCTCGGGCCAGCAACACCAGCAACACACACCCGACGGTGACCGACACGAGATGCTTCATCAGTTCCTTCCTTTCGACCGCCAATTGTTGAGCGCATCCAGGACCGTTTGCGGGCTCAGGCTCTCGGGCATGCGGAGCCCGCCGAGCAAGGTCAACGTGATCACTGTCGCGACGGGTCGGACGAGCGAGGATCCCCGGAAGGGGGTGCTGCAGTTGGCATGATCGGCGCCTCGATGACGTAGCTTGCTCCCCGCGCGAGCACCAGCACACCTGCGAGAGTGGCGGGCGTTCGCAATAGCTGTTCGGCCGTCTTCACCACAATGCGAACACCTCGATCGAACGCTTCCACGCGCTTGGGAGCCGCATTCGCGATTTGCTGCCCCGCAAGGGGGAAGAAGTCTGCCGGGCGTGTCGGGTGTCCGTTTTCTACGGTGATGACGAACTGATCGCCTTCGAGTCGCGCGGTGGTTTTCCACCCGGCCGGCGCGGGTTTGGGCAAGAGCCGCCGGGTAGCCTCAAAGACCGCGTGCTGTCTCGCGTTGATTTCAGCGTGCCGTGTCACAGGAAGGGACCTGCCCAACTGGGCTTTACCGGGAATGCAGACCTCGCGACACACCACCCAACTCACGCCGGCCGCGAGCTCGGCGGGCTTGCCGGTCCGTGCATCCGGCGCAGCGTGGATGAGCGCCATCAGCAGCACCGCTCCGTGATACCCGTAGTCGACGAGCGGCGGCACCATGATCCGTTCAGGCCGCGGCCATTGAATGGCACCGGCGTGGAAACCGGCGGGCAGTTTCCAAGCCACGCGGGGGGGTTCACCCGAATCACCCGGGTTGACCCAGTACACATGCCAGCCCGGCTCGAGAGAGAAGTTCACGCCGATCCAGAAATCCTGGCCAGGTGTGATCGCGGCATGTTCAGAGACCAGGCCCACCGTCAGGTGAGGCGCGCTCGAGGTACTCGGCAACGCGTGGGCGCTGGTCGCAACGAGCAGAGCGCAAATGAGACAGCCGAAGCGCGCGCAGAGAGCGCGGATCGCGTTCTGCGCCGCCGTCCTGTGCGCCATGCACGGTGCCTATACTACGCAATCAACACGGCATTCACGCCGCGTCGGGGCGATGGCGGGGCCGGTCTTACGGCGTACCCGCACCGAAAGCCGAACACAGTCCGGAATCTGTCATCGCCCACCATGCGAGCAAGGTGTCGCGCCGCCTCCGGGGAGCGTCCCAGCGCGCGCTCGCGGTCAGCGATCTCCATGAGCTGGTTGAGCGGCTGCATCGCGACGCCCTGACCGACCGCCTCGAGGTGAACGCGCTGCCAGAGTCGTCCGGCCTCGAACAGCTGTGTGACATCGGCCGGGTTCCGCACCGCAATCAAGCCAAACATCGGCGCCGTGCGGCAATGGCGGTCGCGCGTAGCGGCGAGCCACGCCTGACCCGGGTCGCCGATCAAGCGCCTCGGCATCATCAGCGCCAGCCGCAAGGTCGACTCCGGGAGGCCCGCCGCGAGCGTGGTCACGCCATCGCGGTAGCGGTTGACCTCGTCGAGAGCGTGCCGGAACCAGCGGTGGCTGTCCCGGCTCATCTCGGCGTCCGCCACGAACTGCCGAGTCGCGTGGACCGTGGCTTCCGCGAAGAGTGTGCCCTCGGCACTCGCCGCATCGAGCAGGATCAGTCGTGTATCGGGGCTCGCGACTTGAGCGCCGAAGGCGCTCAGCACCACGCGCGGCAGCAGACGGCCCCGCTCGTACGCGGCCCGGTTCGTGTGGCGCTCGGGAATGGCGCGAAAGTGAACGCTGGCCTCCGGGGCACTCTCGGTGAGATCCACGCGCGCGATCAGCGCGCCGTGCGCGGGATGGGGCCTGAGCGCCACGTGCGGCCGGTAGCCGAGACCGCGGGCAGCGAGTGCCATGTTCTCGACGGCGCACCCCAGGCCGAGGTGCATCTCCCGTCGGAAGGGATCGATGGTGCCGAGATTACGGGCGGGGTCAGCAAAGAGTTCGACGCGCCGCTCACCGACGCGGTACAACCACGGCTGCGAGTTGTGGGGATTGCTCGCGAGAATGGCGGCGGCCACCACGGCCAGCGAGCCACGGTGACGGCCGCTGCGCCAGGCGCGCCACGGCTCAAACGCCGGCCCGCCGTAGATGTTCCCGAGCGAGCCCTGCTCCCACGCGCGACCGGCCAGACCACCCGCGACGACGACCGTCGCTCCACAGGCGATGAAACCGGTTTTGCCGAGGAACCGACGACGGGTGAGCGTCTCGGCCATACGGGCCTCCCGAGTCGAGCCACCTGTTCGCGTTGTTCAGTGCGGTACTGGCTCGGGCTGCGCTGCGAGCCTGTCGCAGTAGCCGGCTTCGAGCGCCGGCTTTGCCGGCGCCCGGCCTGGGGGAGGCTCGGAGGGGGCCGTCGAGGCCCCCTCCGAGTGTCTAGCCCAGGGCCTGATTGAGGCGTCCTGCATTGTACCAGCAGAGCCGGGCCGCCGGGCGTCCTCGCCGACACCGTCATCCGGAGTTTCCAGCGCGACATCAGTCGGACCGCGTTTCCGACTGAGTCAACGTCGGGGGGAGCGAGCGCCGCTCCGCCCCGACACCCCCCACCGGCCACCGGTCGCGACGATTCTTTCACGCGCTCTGAGGACACAACCCAAGCGGTGCGGACGCACGCGGCAAGGAACCACGTGGCCGACAGACGGACTTGGAGGCTCCGCGCCGATGAGGCGATGAAACCGGTTTTGCCGAGGAACCGACGACGGGTGAGCGTCTCGGCCATACGGGCCTCCCGAGTCGAGCCACCTGTTCGCGTTGTTCAGTGCGGTACTGGCTCGGGCTGCGCTGCGAGCCTGTCGCAGTAGCCGGCGCTCGAAGCCGGTTGCTGCGAAAGGCGGCTAGATGGAAAGCGCGGTGGGCCGCCGGATTCCGTCAGTCAACGAACCCAGGCCTGCTCGTTTTTGTTCGTGGCGGAGGCCGGCACGTTGATGACGCGGATGCGGTCACCAGGTCGGATCCGGTCCCCGCTCGCGAGGTCGTTCCAGCGCACGAGATCCTTCACGCTGAGGCCGTACCTCGTGGCGATTCCTCTGATGGTCTCGTTCTGGCGGACGATGTGGACCCTCTTGGCCTTCGAGATCACGCCACGCCCGACGGAGGCCTTCCCGGCCAGAATCGCCAGGCCGACGCCCTCCTTCGAGGCCTCCGGCACCTTCAGGTCATAGAAAGAACCGGGCGGCGTCATGCTGCGCCAGAGTTCTGGGTTCCACCTCTGAAGCGCCGCGAGCGGCAGCCCGGCGCTCCGGGAGAGCTGCCTGAGGTCGGTCGACGGCGGGACGCGGATGGTTTCGAAGCGCGGCGACTCATACGCGGCGACCTCGAAGCCGTATCGATCGGGGTCACGGCCGATCAGAGTCACCGCCTGGATCGCGGGGACGAAGTCCTTTGTTTCTGCGCGGAGGTGCCGACTCCGCGCCAGCTCCCAGAAATCGGTCGTGCGCGTCAGCTTGATAGCACGCGCGACCTTCACCTCGCCGGCGTTATAGGCGGCCTGCGCGAGGAACCAGGACCCGAACTGCTTGTACAGGTCGCGGAAGTAGGCGGCCGCCGCGACGGTGGACTTTTCGGGATCGAGCCGCTCGTCGACCCATCGATCCACGCGAAGCCCGTAATTGCGCGCGGTCTTCGCCATGAACTGCCAGAGGCCTTTCGCGCCGCCGCGCGAGACCGCGACCGGATTGAAGCCACTCTCGATCATCGCCGTGAACGCCAGGTCTTCCGGCAAGCCATGCTTGCGGAGCGTCTCGCGGATCATGCCGAGATAGCGGCGCGAGCGATTGAGCCACAGCTCGATTACCTCCCGCCGCGAGCCGGTGAAGCGCTCCACGAAGTATTGAATCCGGTCATTGGACACTAGCGGGTATTCGGGAAACGCATCCACCAGGGGGTCGACGACCCCTTCTTCTGGCGCACTCAGCCCTCTGGCCGGGCCGGGGTCGCCGATCGTCACCAACTGTGTCGAGCGGCTGTTCTACGGACGCGACGGGGGCGGGGGCATCCGCCGGAGGAGGCGGGAGCGCGGCGTGCTCGACGATTGGCTCGTCAGACCGCACCTCGGCCACCCCGAACCCCGGGCTGACAGGGACCAGGGTGAGCAGGAGCACGACCCGTATAGGGAACGATATGGCTCGAATAGCCATAAGGTAGAAGGACTGATCCGTTTTTACCATTCTGGAGGGGCATGGGTCAAACTCCTTGACCGGACGGTCTGGGCGGAATAGAGTGGATGCTGCAATTTTGGTAAATTTGCCGGGCGGTTACCGAAGGGAGGTGTCTCTACAACGCGAGGCCGTACGGTGGTGGGGCGGGAGGCAGTTAACCTGAAACAAACGTAAGTGGAGGGCTCACTCACGTGAAGAAGTTACTCGTTTTGTTTGCCGCCGTAGCCTTCATGACGGGCTTCGCCGGTCATGCCTTGGCTGATGAGAAGAACGCCGAGGACAAGGGCAAGATGGAGAAGCCGGCCGAAGCCAGGAAGATGCCGATGGCGGCTACCAAGAACGCCAACGGCAGTGGTCATGGGTAAACAGGGCAGGGGCAAGGACGCTAAGGAAGCCGAGTGGACCTTTGCCATCGACGACAAGACGATGGTCAAGAAGGGCGGCAAGGCGATCACGGCCGCCGACATCAAGCCGGGCGATTCGGTTCATGTCCGGTACATGGAGCACGACGGCAAGGCTGTCGCGCAGAGCGTCATGGTGAAGGCCGGCGGCAGCGCGAAGAAGATGGGCACCGCCAAGAATCCCTGCGCGGCCAAGAGCAAGTAGCTCGCGGCACCCACCCTGTCGCGGCAGGACACCGCCTTGGCTACGGGGCGGTGTCCTGCCGCAGCGTTTCCTCGATCACGCCGGTGAACCAGATGTTGCGGTCTGTCAGCTCGATCGTGGACGCCACGCCACCGCTCACCGTGACCGGAATGACCCAGAAGCTTGCCGTCCGGTAGCCGACCAGCTTCGGGCCCAACGCGAAACTCTCCTTGTCACCCTTTTTCGGCTTCCGTGCGGCCACCGAGCGGAGCGCTTCGTGGCGCGCCCAGAGCAGCCACTGTCCGGCCGCCACATCGGCAAATGAAAACCGGCCGTTCGGGCCGACGAGGCTCGACTGCACGAGGTCCGCGGCCCCGGCCTCCCAGACGGTCTTCTCGTACGCCTCCTGCAGCCGCCTGACCCGAAGCGCCGCCGCCCGATACGTGTCCAGCGAATCGCGCGCGTGCCCTTTGACGCCCTCGAGCTCGACCAAGAGCATCTCGGAGTAGGGAACGAGCGTGAGCGCGACGTCCTTCAGCGGGAGGTCGGGCTCGTCCGGCTTCCGCCGCTCGATGTACGCCCGACCGTCCACGATGCCGGCGTCGCCGCGATCGAGGGCAGCGCGGTACGACTCGAAGGGCGGCGGCTCCGCGCCACCCGCGATGGCGGCGGACAGCCAGAGCGCCGCCGCGGCAACGGTCGCGAGCCGGGTCACGAGCGGGAGGGCGTCGTGCGCCACCGCCGGTGCAGCCAGAACCATTGTTCGGGCCAGCGACGGATCATTGCCTCGGTGCGTCGCGCGCATTCGGCCGTCAGTTCGACGATCGCCGCTTCGGGCGAATTCGCCGCCGGCGCGACGAGCGCGGGCTCGACCAGGATGCGGTGCCGGCCGTCCTGCTCGCGGTGGATGAAGACCGGCACGATGGGCCGTCCCGTGCGAAGCGACAGGAGCGCGAGACTCCGGGACGTGCTCGCCGGCCGGCCGAAGAACGGGACGAAGACGCCCTCGCCGCGGGCAGTGTTCTGGTCGAGCAGGATCCCGACCATCCGCCCGCGGCGGAGCGCCTCGAGCACAGGGCGAAGCGCCCGCCGTTTCGCGATCAGCTCGGTGCCGGTGCGGGCGCGCAAGCGCTCAGCCAGCCGGTTCAGCAGGACCGAGTCGAGCGGCCGAACGACCACCGTCAGCGGCAGTCCCGAGAGAGTGTGCGCGAGGCCGAGCAACTCCCAGTTGCCGAAGTGCGCCGTCAGCATGAGGACGCCGCCCGGCGTCGTCGCGGCCGCCGTCAGGTGCTCGAGCCCTTCGACGCTGACCCGCGATAGCATGCGGGCCGGATCGGAGAGGAGCAGGACGCAGGTCTCGGCCAGCATCATGCCGACGTGCTCGAACGAGGCGCGGCAGAGTTTGCGCCGCTCGCCCGCCGGGCGATCGGGGAATGCGATGGCCAGGTTCTCGAGGGCGATGCGGCGCCGGCCGGGGAGGAGGGCATACAGGATGTCGCCGACCCGGCGGCCGAGCCACAGCGCTAGCGCTAGGCGGAACGATGCCTCCGCGTGCGGACGTACTCGGTCACGATCGGCACCATCGACAGCGCGATCACGACGATCGCCACGATGTGCACGTACGAGCCGATGTTCGGGACCGTCCTCCCGAGCAGGTACCCGGCGCACGTCAGGCTGGTGACCCATCCGAGACCTCCGGCGACATTGTAGAAAATGAAGCGCCGGTACTCCATTTGCCCGATGCCCGCCACGATAGGCGCGAACGTCCGGATGATCGGGACAAAGCGCGCGATGACGATCGTCTTCGCGCCGTGGCGGGCGTAAAAGTCCCGCGTACGCTCGAGGTGCTTGGGATTGAAGAGCAGCGACTGCTCGCGCCTGAACAGCATCGGGCCCGCGCGGTAGCCGATCGCGTACCCGGTGCTGTCGCCGACGATCGCGGCGGCGCCGAGGAGCAGGATCAGCGCCCAGATATTCAGCCCGCCGGCCGCGGCCACCAGTCCCGCGACGATCAGGAGCGAATCGCCGGGAAGGAACAAGCCGACGAACAGACCGGTTTCGGTGAAGACGATGGCGACGAGAACGCCGTAGCCTCCCCACCGGATCGCCTCCTGAATCGCGTCGGGCGCGCCGGTGAGAAGACCGTAGAGAGACTCCACCCGCCGCTACTTCCCCCGCGCCACGGCCCCGACCGGCCCGCCGGCGCCCGCCGCGGCCCCCGCGCGCGCTCCGCCCCGGATGCGCATCGCGTAAAACGACCGCCAGACGAACACGAGCGACAGCAGGAAGAACACGCCCGCGAGGAAGACGCTCAGCCCCGGACCGCCCTCCTCCGTGAGCGTCACGCCAAGCTCCACCGCCAGCAGGCCGAAGAGCGTCGTGAACTTGATGACCGGGTTCATCGCGACCGAGGAGGTGTCCTTGAACGGATCGCCAACCGTGTCGCCGACGACCGTGGCCGCATGCAGCGCGCTGCCCTTCTCTTTCAGCTCGACCTCGACGATCTTCTTGGCGTTGTCCCAGGCAGCGCCGGCGTTGGCCATGAAGACGGCTTGGTAGAGGCCGAAGAGGGCGATCGAGATCAGGTAGCCGACGAAGAAGTACGGCTCGACGAACGCGAAGGCCAGGGTGGCGAAGAAGATCGTCAGGAAGATGTTGAACATGCCCTTCTGGGCGTACTGCGTGCAGATCTCGACGACCTTCTTGCTGTCGGTCACGGAGGCCTTCGTCACGCCCTCGAGCTTGATGTTGGCCTTGATGAACTCCACCGCGCGGTAGGCACCCGTGGTCACCGCCTGCGTGGACGCACCCGTGAACCAGTAGATCATCGCGCCCCCGGTGATGAGCCCGAGCAGGAACGGCGGATGGAGGAGCGAGAGCTTGTCCAGGTTCTCGGCGAGGCCGTGGGTCAGCAGCACGATGATCGAGAAGATCATCGTCGTGGCACCGACCACCGCCGTCCCGATGAGGACCGGCTTGGCCGTCGCCTTGAAGGTGTTGCCGGCGCCGTCGTTCTCCTCGAGGAGGTGCTTGGCCCGCTCGAAGTCCACGTCGAACCCGTGCTCTCTCCGGATCGCCTGCTTGATGTTCGGTATCTGCTCGATGACGGATAGCTCGAACACCGATTGGGCATTGTCGGTGACCGGACCGTAGGAGTCGACCGCGATCGTCACCGGGCCCATGCCGAGGAAGCCGAACGCCACGAGCCCGAACGCGAACACGGCCGGGGCGACCATCAGCGCGCCGAGGCCGAGCGTGCTCACCCCGAACGCGATGCTCATGAGCGCCACGATCACCAGCCCGAGCCAGTAGGCACTGAAGTTGCCGGCCACGAACCCCGACAGGATACCGAGGGACGCCCCACCCTCGCGGGCCGAGGTCACCACCTCGCGCACGTGGCTCGACCTGGTCGATGTGAAGATCTTCACGAATTCCGGGATGATCGCCCCGGCCAGCGTCCCGCAGGTGATGACCGTCGAGAGCTTCCACCAGAGGCTGCCGTCGCCGAGCTCGCGAATCAGCACGTAGGAGGCGACGTAGGTGACCGCTACCGAGACGAGCGAGGTGATCCAGACCAGCGACGTCAGCGGCGCCTCGAAGTTCATCCGGGCGGCGGCGCCGTACCGGACCCGGGCGACGACGTTGTTGATGAGGTAGGACGCGCCGCTCGTGAGGATCATCAGGATGCGCATCACGAAGATCCAGACGAGGAGCTGCACCTGCACGACCGGGTTCCCCACCGCGACAAGAATGAACGCGATGAGCGCGACGCCCGTGACGCCGTACGTCTCGAAGCCGTCGGCCGTCGGCCCGACCGAGTCGCCGGCGTTGTCGCCGGTGCAGTCGGCGATGACGCCCGGGTTGCGCGCATCGTCCTCCTTGATATTGAAGACGATCTTCATCAGGTCCGAGCCGATGTCGGCGATCTTGGTGAAGATACCGCCGGCGATGCGGAGCGCGGCCGCGCCGAGGGACTCACCAATGGCGA
>QHRS01000204.1 GCA_003221435.1 Candidatus Rokuibacteriota bacterium | reverse complement strand
GCGCTGCATCTCGCGGAGCAGGTCGTCGATGCGCTTCGTCTCGGGCACGTAGTATGGCTGGCGCATCAGCTCCTCGACCGTGCGGGCGCTCCCTCCCCGGTGGAAGAGATCCATCACGGTCAGGACGCCGATGAGGTTCGTCACGCGCTGGCGGTAGATCGGAAGCCGCGAGAAGCCGCGCTCCTGGATGACCGCCACGGCCTCGTCCGGAGTGGCGGTGTCCGGCACGGCGACGACCTCGACGAGGGGCACCATGATCTCCCGGACGGTCGTGTCGCCGAGGTCGAAGATCTTGTCGATCATCTCGGCTTCTTGGGTGGTCACGTCCGCCTCGCCAGGCTCCGTCTGGAGCAGCAGCTTCAGCTCCTCCCGCGACACAAACTTCCGCGTGTCCGCGCCGCGCTGGCCGAACGGCCGCAGCACCCCGCTCACGATCGCGTTGGCGAGGCCAACGAGGGGGTAGAGCAGCACCGCCACCCAGGTCAGGGGCCGGTACAGGGTGAGGATGAGGGTGGTCGCCCACTCGCGCGCGACGGCCTTCGGGATCACTTCGCCGGCCACGAGCATCACGGGCGTCAGGACCAGCGTGGCGACGAGCGGCGCGGTGGCGCCGAGCCGGGGCAGCAGGGTCGAAGTGGTCACGGACGAGGCGATGATGTGGGCGAGCGTGACGCCCATCATCGCCGTCGACAGGAATCGCTCCGGCCGGTGGAAGCTGTCGAGGTAGCGCCGGGCGCCCGCGTGTCCCTCCTCCGCCAGGTGCTTGAGCTTCAGGCGGTTCGCGGCGATGAAGGCCATCTCGGCAGCCGAGAAGAACATCGTGGCGAACAGGCAGGCGACGGCCATCAAGATCGGCGTCATGCCGCCGCCTCGCCGGGCGCGGGCTTGCGGAGCGTCACGAGCACCTCGACTACGCGGGTCCGTTCGACCTTCTCGACCGTGACGGCGAGCTGCGGAGTCTCCACGCGCTCGGCCTTTCGGGGCACCCGCCCGAACAGGTCGAGCACCCAGCCGCCCACGGTGTCGTACGCTTCGTCGGAGATCTTGAGGCCGGTGGCCGCGTTCAGCTCGTCGATCGGCAGCTTGCCCGCGACGCGGAAGGTGTTGCCGTCGACCGCGTAGATCAGACGCTCGGGCTCGTCGTACTCGTCCGCGATCTCGCCGACGAGTTCCTCGAGCAGGTCTTCGAGGGACACCAGGCCTGCCGTGCCGCCGTACTCGTCGACGACGATCGCCATGTGGAGCTTCTTGGCCTGAAACTCCTGGAGCAGAGCGTCGGCGCGCTTGGATTCCGGCACGAAATACGGCGGGTGCAGGAACGCCCGCAGATCGAAGGCCGGGGGGAGCCCGCGGTGATACTGAAGCAGCTCCTTCGTGTAGAGCACGCCCACGATGGATTCGATCGTGCCCTCGTACACGGGCACGCGCGAGTGCAGGTGCTCGCGGAGTGCGGGCAAGAGCGCGTCGGTCGGCGTCTCGATGTCGAGGCAGAAGATGTCGGGCCGCGGCACCATCACCTCTCGGACGAGCGTGTCCTCGAGCTTGAACACGTTGTGGATCATGTCCCGCTCTCCCCGTTCGACGACGCCTTCCCTGGCGCCCACGTCGACGAGCGTACGCAATTCTTCACCGGTCAGCTCGGGCTCGCGCAGTCCCGTCTGGCCGAGGGTTCTGAGCGTCAGCGTGGTCAGTCCGGAGAGGATCAGCCGCACCGGGGTCAGCAACCAGGACAGCCACGCGACCGACCGGTTCGCGAGAGACGAGAACCGGAGGGGATGCTGGACCGCGATCGTCATCGGCAGCACCTCGCCAAAGACGGTGAGGAGGAACACCATGCCCCCGATCGCGACCGCGAGGCCGCGGTCGCCCAGGAGCTGGGTCGCGATTTCCACGGCGATGGCCGAGGCCGCGATGTTGATGAAGGTGATGCCGACCAGCAGCGTGACGAGCATGTCGTGCGGGCGCTCGATCAGCGGCGTCACCTTCGTGCCCTGGCCGCCGGCTTCCGTGGCTTGCTTGAGCCGGGCTCGACCCAGGGAGAAGTAGGCGGCCTCGGCCCCGGTCAGCAGCGCCGAGGATGCGACGAGAAACACGAGCCCCAGTATCTTCAGTGCCAGCATGCTATCCATCGCCGCGCCGACCGGACGCCTTCGCCGTCGCCGGCCGACGGGCCCGCGTGGCCTTCGCCACGGACGCGGCGGGAGGCGCACGTCGCGGCCGCGGAACGAAATGCTCGAACCCTGCCGACACGGCGGCGGGCCGGCCGTCTGCGGCGCGGAACTCCACCGGGCCGGTCGAGGTCACCTCGCCGATGACGGTGAGGGGGACGGCGTGCTGCGCCTCGCCCAACGCGGCGGGGGTCAACGTGATCAGCAGCTCGTAGTCCTCGCCGCCGCTCGTGGCCCAGGACGTCGCGTCGCGCGAGAGTCGCCGCGCGGCCGCGCGGGTCGCCTCGTCGACGGGCAGGCGAGCCAGCCCGATGCGCGCGCCGACCCCGCTCTCCTCCGCGATGTGCCCGAGGTCCGTCGCCAGACCGTCAGAGAGGTCGATCATGGCCGTGACGCCCTCGATGGCGCCGAGCGCCTGCCCCTCGCGCACCCGCGGAATCGGCCGCAAGTGCGCGCGGACGAGGTCGCCACGCTCCCCGGGCGCCGCCTCGAGCAGCGCAAGGCCCGCCGCCGAGCGACCCAGGGAGCCGGTCACGGCGATCAGGTCGCCCGGCCGCGCGCCGGACCGGAGCTTCGGGTTGGCGATCGTTTCGCCGACCAGCGTGAGGTTGACGATCCACCCGGCCGGCGATGTCGAGGTGTCGCCGCCGACGATCGTGACGCCGTGGGCGGAGGCAAGCTCGCGCATCGCGCTGCAGAACTCGACCACCCCGTCAGCGGTGATGTCTGGCGGACAGGCCAGCGCGACGAGCGCCCAGCGCGGCAGGCCGCCCATCGAGGCGATATCCGACAGATTCACCGCGAGCGCCTTCCACCCGATGTCGCCGGGCGTGGCGTACCGCCGCCGAAAGTGCACGTCCTCGATGAGGAGGTCTGTCGTTGCGAGAAGCAAGCGCCCGGCCACGGGTTCAAGCACGGCACAGTCGTCGCCGATTCCGACGCGGACGCCCGCGCCCGTCCCGAACACCCGCCGCATCTCGCGGATCAGCCCGTGCTCGGTGACGGCGCTTCGGCTCACTGGGCTACCCTCCTCTCGTAACTGTCGACGCACTGTTCGAGCGCCGGCTTTGCCGGCGGGATCCGATCCTGGGGGTGGTCCGGAGGGGGCCGTCGAGGCCCCCTTCGGTAGTCGAGCGCCGGCTTTGCCGGCGGGATCCGATCCTGGGGGTGGCCCGGAGGGGGCCGTCGAGGCCCCCTTCGGCAGTCGAGCGCCGGCTTTGCCGGCGCCATCCCGGGGGGAGGTTCGGAAGGGGGGCGTAGCCCCCCTCCGAGGAAGCTCATGGGCGCGCTCCGCGCGGACGGGCGGCGGCACGGAGAGGGACCAGCGCGCGGCGGGATCGTGCGGTGCGACGAAGAGCGCCCCCCGACAGGGGCGCGCGACTCGGCGGCTCGGCCGCCATCACGGAGCGCCCCATGTGCGCAGCGCTCTCGCTGGCCGGGCGCCGTCTTCGACGCCCGCATCTCCAGCGAGGTCCGCGCATGTCCGAGCTTTCCATCGGGAGCGCTCGGCTTCGCCTCGCCTCATGTGGTTTCGAGGAAGTTGCGGAGCATGATCTTGCCATGCTCGGTGAGGATCGATTCGGGATGGAACTGGACACCCTCGACAGGCCATCTCCGGTGACGCAGGCCCATGATCTCCCCGTCGTCGGCGCGCGCCGAGATCTCGAGATCCGCGGGCACCGTCTCGGCGATCACCGCGAGCGAGTGGTACCGGGTGGCGTTGAACGGCGTCGGGAGCCCGCGAAACACGCCCCGGCCGTCGTGCTCGATGGGCGAGATCTTGCCGTGCATCTGCCGCTTGGCACGGCTCACGGTCGCGCCGAACGCCTGCCCTATCGCCTGGTGGCCGAGGCAGACGCCGAGGATCGGGATGCTGTCGCCGAGCCGGCGGATGATCTCGAGCGACACGCCGGCATCGTCTGGGGTTCCCGGCCCCGGTGAGATCACGATCCGTTCGGGCCGCATCGCGGCGATGCTCGCGAGGTCGAGCGCGTCATTGCGGACGACCGTGGGATCGGCGCCCAGCCCGCCCAGGTACTGCACGAGGTTGTACGTGAACGCAAGGCGAGGACGAGCCCCCGCGCCTTGGAGCAGGTCTCGAGCCATTCCGCCTTGGGGTCGGAATCGGCCACGATGCCGGCGCCGACCTGGACCGAGGCGCGGCGCCCCTGGCAAACGATGGTGCGAATGGTGATGCAGGAGTCGAGGTTTCCCGAGTACGAGACGTACCCGACGGCACCGGCGTACGGCCCCCGCTGCGTCGGCTCGAGCTCGTCGATGATTTCCATGGCGCGGATCTTCGGCGCGCCCGTGACGGTCCCTGCCGGGAAGCAGGCGGCCAGCACATCGAAGGCGTCGGCGCCGGGCTTGAGGCGGCCGACGACGTTGCTGACGAGGTGCATGACGTGGGAGTAGCGCTCGATCGTCATGAACTCGGTCACGGTGACGGACCCGAGCTCCGAGACGCGGCCGACGTCGTTGCGCCCGAGGTCGACCAGCATCACGTGTTCGGCGCGCTCCTTCGGGTCGTTCCGGAGCTCGGCCTCGATTCGCGCGTCCTCCTCCTCGGATCGGCCCCGGGGTCGGGTTCCGGCGATCGGCCGCTCCTCAACCCGCGCCTCCGCGGCGCGGACGAGAACCTCCGGCGACGACCCGACGATGCTGAACTTGCCGAGGCGCAGGTAGAACAGGTACGGGGAGGGGTTGATCGTCCGCAGCGCGCGGTACACCGTGAACGGATCGCTCTCGAGTCGGCAGTCCAGGCGACGCGAGACCACGATCTGGTAGGCGTCGCCCGCGGCGATGTACTCCTTGGCCCGCCGCACCGCCTGCGTGAAAGCGCTCTCGTCCATCGTCGAGGTGAACCCCTCCTCGTCGAGCGCGACGAGTGGGTCCACGGCGGGCAACGTGAGCGGCGCCGGGACGCGCGCCGGCCGGCCGAGCTTGGCCAGCGTCATCCCGATCTTCACGGCGGCGGCGTCGTAGGCGCGATCGAGCGATGCCGGGTCGGTCTTGTCGACAGGGCAATTCGCGATGACGAGCAACCGGTGTCGCAGGTTATCGAAGACCAGAAGGTTGTCGGTCAGGAGGAAGACGGCGTCGGGCAATCCCAGATCGTCACGGGTCGTCCGCGGCAGGCGCTCGATGTGTCGGACGACGTCGTAGGCAAGATAACCGACCGCACCTCCCTGGAAGCGGGGCAGGCCGGGGACGGCGACCGGATGGAAGCGCTTCAGCAGCCCTCGGAGCGCGCCGAGCGGATCGCCGGGCGGCAGCCGTTTCGTCTTTCCCTCTGCATTCCTGAGCGAGAGCCGATCGTCCTTGGCGTGGAGGACCATGAACGGATCGCCGCCCAGAAACGAATAACGCGCCCACTTCTCGCCGCCTTCGACGGACTCGAGCAGGAACGCGTACGGGCCGGGGCGCAGCCGCAGGAACGCAGACAGGGGCGTGTCGAGATCCGCGGGCAACTCGGCATACACCGGGATCAGGTTGCCCCGGGTTGCGAGCGCACGAAACTCGTCCCGCGACGGAGAGAGCGCGGGGATCTGCACTGCGGCTGACGTAATCGCGACCCCCGGGAAACGCTGGGCTAAGCGACGGCGTCCAGCTTCTTCTTGAGCTGGGACTTCGGCACCGCCCCGATCACCAGGTCCACGACCTTCCCGTCCTTCACGAACAGAATGGTCGGGATCGAGCGGATGCCGTACCGGGCCGCGAGGTCCGGACTCTCATCCACATTGACCTTGGCCAGCCCGACGCCGCCGCCCGACTCCCTGGCCAGCTCATCCAGCATCGGCGCGATCGCGCGGCACGGCGCGCACCACTCGGCCCAGAAGTCCACCATCAGCACGCCGGGGCGTGCGGCAATCTCAGCGTCGAATGTAGCGTCGGTCAGGTGCAGGGTGCTCTCGGACATAAATACCTCCCGGAAAACGCTAACATACCCGTCGATTGTGCGCAATGTTCCTCCGGGCACCATCCCCGCTCATTGTTTGTCACTATGACACCAACGTTATGCTAGTGTCGAGATGACGCCACGTTTGGCGCGGGGAGGAGCCAAATGGAAGCCCCGAAAATCCTGGTCGTCGACGACGAAGAGTCAATCCAGATGCTCCTCAGAGAAGCCCTCACAACCGGGGGCTACCATGTTACGTGTGTCGGGAGCGGAGTCAAGGCGCTGGAAGCGATGAAGGGGCACCTCTTCGACGCCGCGCTCGTCGACATTCGCATGCCCGAGATGGACGGCCTTACGTTCCTTCGGGAGGTCAAGCGGCAGGACGAGTCGATCGAGGTCGTCATCATGACGGGGTATCCGACGGTGTCGACTGCGGTCGAGGCGCTGAAGCAGGGCGCCTCCGACTATCTCCCCAAACCGCTGATCATGGACGAGCTCCGCCATCTGATGGCCCGGTTAATGGAGCGCCGCTTCCTGCGTCGGGAAGTCAATGTGCTGCGCAGCCGGTTGGGCGAGCAGCTCGCCGTGAACGAGCTCGTCGGCAGCTCTTCCGCGATGGCGCGGGTCAAGGACATCATCAGCAAGGTGGCCGTTGCGGACTCGCCCGTGCTCATCGAGGGCGAGAGCGGCACCGGCAAGGAGCTGGTCGCCGCGGCGATCCACCGCCTGTCGGCGCGCGCGAAGGGGCCGTTCATCCCGGTCAACTGTAGCGCGATCCCCGCCGACCTGCTCGAGTCGGAGTTCTTCGGGCACATCCGGGGCGCGTTCTCGGGCGCGGTCGCCGACTCGCTCGGCCTGTTCCGCTCGGCTCACGGAGGCACGATCTTCCTCGACGAGGTCGCGGAGCTGCCCTCGGCGCTTCAGGCAAAGCTCCTGCGCGTCCTTCAGGAGATGGAAGTGCGCCCGGTCGGCTCGAGCAAGGCGTATACGGTGAGCGTGCGCGTCATCGCGGCTACCAATCGGAATATCGAGGAGGTGGTCAAGGACGGTAGCCTGCGCCAGGATCTCTACTATCGCCTCAACGTCGTCCGGGTCCAG
>QHRS01000203.1:4932-5855 GCA_003221435.1 Candidatus Rokuibacteriota bacterium | reverse complement strand
TTCTGACGGTCAACCAGGCGACGAACTCGATCTCCGTGCTCCGGGGGCGCGGCGACGGCACGCTCGGGGACAGGGCCGACCACGGCATTCGAGGCAGCCCGCTCATGGCCGCGATCGGGGATCTCGACGGCGACGGGCGCCTGGACCTCGCCCTCACCAAGATCAATGGGGACTCGGTCTCGGTGCTCTTCGGAAAAGGAGACGGTACGTTCGGAGTCGAGTCCGGAGTCCGCCTCTGGACCTCGTACGTCGCGATCGCCGATTTCGACGCCGATGGAAGGAACGACCTGGCCGCGCTGCACCAGGACTACAACGCGGGGTCGCTCTCCGTGCTGCTGGGGAACGGAGACGGCACGTTCGGAAGCCCGACGCGCTTCGGGGTGGGGAAGAACCCCACCACGCTGGAGGCCTGCGACATCAACGGAGACGGCCGCATGGATCTCGTCGTTGCAAACGCATCATCGAGCTCGATCTCCCTGCTCGTGGGGACCGCCAGCTCTCCGCCGCTCAAGCGCCGCTACACGCCCGGGCGCCGCCCGTTTCCCGATGGGTTCGTCGCGGCGGATGCAGCGAGGGACCATGAGGGGTCGAATGGCAGTGCGAGCGGAACGACCGTGAAGCCGGCAGCGTCTTACCTCAGGCTCGAAGGCTTCCGGCCGAACCCGGCGTTCGGCGCGCCCGTCGTGGCGTTCACGCTCGTGGACGATTCGCCCGCAGTGGTCGAGGTACTGGACGTCGCCGGGCGTCGTCTCGTCCGGCGCGACGTCGGCTGGTTGGGAGCGGGGCGTCACGTGCTGGCGCTGGATGCCGGCGCACGCCTGGCACCGGGCGCCTACGTGCTGCGGCTGCGTCAGGCCGGCCGCGCGCTCACTGCGCGCGGCGTGGTGGAGCGATGAACAAGCGCGCGCTGTTCGAGCTCCTCG
>QHRS01000203.1:0-4909 GCA_003221435.1 Candidatus Rokuibacteriota bacterium | reverse complement strand
GGGGCGAGTGAAGTCCCGCTATCTCCCGGAGGGGACGGCGCTCGGCCACCAACGAGACGAGCACCACGCCGTCGCCAGCGAGGGATGAGCATGCCCCGCCTCCTTCCCCTCAGACCGCGCGGCCCGAGACCGCGACGTCACCCGCCACGCCGACCTCGCTATCGTCTGCCTTGACGGAGCGCCACGTTGTGCGGCGGCTCTGGAGCACGCGGAGGCGGACGCTCGTGTAGAAGTCCGCGGGGTCCGCGATCCGCCGCCGGACGTCGTCGAGCGCGACCCAGGTCTCCCAGAGGTGGTCCCTCTTCACGAGCTGCTGCCCGCCGCGTATCGTCACGGCGATCTCACCCGAGGATGTCTCGACCCAGACCCGCGCTGGCATGGGGCCGCCGCAAGGGTCTCGGAGGTGGTGAAGCGGGTTCAGGTCGCGACTGGAGCGGGGTTAGGAGCGGGAGGGCTTGGGCAGGCGCGCGCTTCGGAGCGTCCAGAGTCCTGCCGAGCGTGCGTCTCTGGCACCTGGCGACCTATGCCAATGGCACATGCCATTGCGACCACGTGGGCGATCTGGTCCAGCGGTCGACGCCAGAGGCTCGCGAGACCAGCGGGTTCGGCTTTCCCAATCCGTTCGTGAGCTCGACGACGTTTGCCTACGGCCTCGAAGCCCCGGCCAGAGTGCGTGCCGTCGTGCTCGACCTATGGACGCCACGGCGACGGCCGTCTTGCGCATCCCGGCCTCTACTTCGTGAGGGCACGCATCGAGGGCCGCCCCGACCGGCTCTGGCGAGTGGTCCGCATGCGTTAGCGCGGCGGACGAACGCGCTCACGATCCTCGACAGGTGATTCTCAATCCCGCGCTGCGGAACTCGTGGAGGCGGTCACCACGATCCACGCCGTGAGCGGGCTCGTCCTGAAGGGGCTGGGCCGGGGTGGCGCCCGGGTCGCGCTCCTGATTCCTGTCGACCGGGCGCTCCATCACTTGCGATGCACGGCCTCGACCATCTGCTGCAAACGGTCGAGCTCGTCGCGGTTCACGGTGTGGCCCAGACCCGGATAGATGCGGACGTCGAGCGCGCCGCCGATGCGCGCCAGCTCCCGGCCCGATTCCTCGACGCGCTCCTGCGGGATGTGCGGATCACGATCGCTGCAACCGATGAACACCGGCGTTCCCTCGAGGGACCCGCCGAAATCCCATTGGCGGCCGGGAGGCCCGATGAGACCGGCGGACATGCCGGCCACGCCACCGTAGCGGCGCGCGTTGCGACCCACGAACTCCAGCGCCAGGCATCCCCCCTGCGAAAAGCCGAGCAGGAGCTGCCGCGCCTTTGGAATGCCGTTCTCCTCCAGGAGGCCGACGATCGCACCCACCAGCATGAGGGCGGACGACAGATGCGGCTCGTTGCGCTCGAGCGGCGCCAGGAAAGAGTAGGGATACCAGGTCCCCTGCTGGGCCTGGGGTGCGACCAACGCCGATTCGGGCGCATCGAGCGTCCGGGCCAGCGCCATGATGTCCTCCGCCGAAGCGCCGCGGCCGTGGATGAGCACCAGGGCGGAGCCTGCCTCGGTGGCTGGGCGACCGGCGGTCACGATTCGCGCCCGCGCGTGAGGGCCGGAGACCGTCGAAGCGATCTCGAAGGTCACGTGGCGCGAACGGCGGCCGGCACTTGCAGGCGCGGGAGCCGATCCTCGATGTAGGTCCGGCGCGGTTCCAGCCACGGCGGGAGCCTGAGCGTGTTGCCGAGCGCCTCCGGAGCTTCGTCGCGGGTGAATCCCGGCGGGTCGGTCGCGATCTCGAACAGCACACCACCCGGCTCGCGAAAGTAGATCGACCGAAAGTATTGGCGATCCAGCACCGGGGTGACGTTCATCCCGGCGTCGGCGAGTCGGCGCTGCCATGCGGTCTGCTCCGCGTCGGTCGCACAGCGGAACGCGACGTGATGCACGGTGCCGACGGCCACGCGCCCGGCGCGCAGACCGGGGGCGCAGATCAGGTCCACCATCGCTCCCGCCCCGCGCTGCGCGGCCGCGTAGCGCCAGCGATTCTCCTGCTGGCCGGCCGGCTCGAGTCCCATCACGTCGGTGAGCAGCGCCGCCGTGCGCTCGTATCCTTCGAGAGTGAGCGTCACGCCGTGGAAACCCCGAAGCGCGTACGGCGCGGTTACAGGTCCCGCCTCCCACCACGGCCGCTCCGCGGCGTCGCGTCGTTCCACCAGCTCGATCGCGAGGTCGTCGGGATCCCGCAGCGGCAACACCCTTTCTCCAAACCGCTCCTCCGTCTTCTCGAACCGGTTGGCGCTGCGCGCCAGACGGTCCGTCCACCAGTCCAGGCTGCCGGGAGGCACCGCGAAGGCAGTCGCCGTCGTCTGGCCGGTGCCCCGCACGCCGCGCGGAGCGCCCGGCCATGGAAAGAACGTCAGGATCGTTCCCGGATGCCCGACTTCGTCCCCGTAATAGAGATGGTATGTGGTGGGATCGTCGAAGTTGACGGTGCGCTTCACGAGCCGCAGGCCGAGAACCGAGGCGTAGAAGTCGACGTTCGCCTGGGGATCGCCGCAGATGGCGGTGACGTGGTGGATGCCGGGCGTCGTGATCGCGGGCTCGACGGTTTCTTTGCGCATCGCCTGTCACCTGCCTTGGGGACCGCGGCTGGTCGTTCGTCGCGCAAGAATACACTGTCGGGCGCTCGCGGATCAGCCCGGCGGGACGTACTCGTACACGCGACAGCCCGCCGCCTGGAACGCGAGCCGGAAGTGCGGCACCGGCACGTCCGCCTCCATCAGGTGGTAGAGCACGCGCTCGGTGTCAAGAGCCTACTGCACGCGCACGATTCTCCGCCGGTCCTGCCCGCCCGGATACCGGTACCGGACGAGGTACAAGCCCGCCGGGGCCGACTGCCCGCTACGCGTCCGGCCGTCCCAAGCGACCTCCTGCGTTCCCGCCGGCCATGTTCCGTGGGCAGGAGAAGCCACCCGGCGGCCCTGGATGTCGAACACATCAATCTCGATTGCGGAGGCGCTGGCGAGAGAGAACGCGATCCGGACCGGACCGCTGCCCGGACTCGGCCCGACCTCCACCAGCCCGAACGCGAGCCGCGCCTGCGCCTCGACCAGGATGCCGGGATCGAGCACCGTGACCTTCCCGCCGTCGCGTGCCACCAGCCGGTACCAGTACGTGCGATCCGGCAGCGCGCTGCGGTCGAGTTCGACCACCGTTCCGCCTTCGATGGAGCGCTCCATCACCGGCTGGGTCCACGCCTGACCGTTCAGCCCTTCCGCTCTCTCGACCCAGATCGCGGTCGCCGTCGCGCCCTCCTCGACCTCCCAGATCACACGGATCCCGACGCTCACGCGCCCGGCCGTGAAGCGCTGCACCAGTGTGGGCGTCACGCCACAGCCCACCCCGAGCGCGCCGATCTGTCCGCATCCCGCCACGTTCAGCAGGGGCGACGCCGAGTTGAGCCTCACGTCCGCGCCGGCCACGTCGCAGAACATCGGGTCCACGCTCAGGTCGGTCGAATCCTTCCCGACCCCGCTCGTGGCGCCTGCATCATTCCCGAACCAATCGTTACACCCGAGGCTGAAGCGCGTCCCCGGCTGCGCGGTCAGTCCCCAGGATGCGTTCGCAAAGCTGATGTTGTTTTGTACCATGGCAGAATACGTCGGTGGTTGCACGCCCCACACGACTCCGGAGCCCCTATTATTGAAGATCGTGTTGTTCCGCACGCTGACATCGTTATACTGGCCGCTGTAGTTCCCCCAAATCACGATGCCATTACCGCCACAGGATCCAACGATGTTCCCTCCGACCCCTAAGTCATCCGCGGCTTGGACATTTATGCCATCACTACTGGCGTTCAGGATTGTATTGTTGATGAGCCGCACACTACCGTAGCTCGTGCAATAGATGCCGACCCCACAGCCACGGATCACATTGTTCGTGACGTACGCTTCCGCGCGCACATCGATCCCGGTTCCGCACCCCGAGATGGTGTTCCCGTCCATGGTCAAGGTCGCTTCGGGTGCGGAGACACTGACAGCGTAGTTCTCGATCCGGTTATGGGCGATGGTCCCGCTCGTCTCACGAGATATCGTGATCGCCGCGCCGGTGGCCCCTTTGAACCAGCAGTTCTGGATGAAGACGGCGGATTGGCCCCAGAGGCTCCAGGAGACACCGCTATCTAAGGTGTCGGCCTCCATGGAGATGTAGTCGAGGCCGCCGCTGGCGTAGGGCAGGTGACAGCGGCTGAGGGTGAGCATGCAGTGAGCGTCCGGATCGTTCGCGTAGACCAGGAGGCCGTTATCCATGGAGCAATCGGAGAAGTTGACCCAGATGGGGCTCTTGTTAGCGGCATTTTGGTACGTGACGGTGCCCGAAACGTCGAATCCGCTCACGCTCGATCCATCGGGGCTGGGGCGGTCGCGGTTGGTAACCATCAACCCGGCCAGGCGCGGACGGCGAGCGATCCCGATCCCCCGCAGGACGAGATTCCTCTCGACGAGCGGAGCTTCCGCATAGTTTCCCTCCCGGACCGAGACCGTGTCGGCCCCGGAGTCGATGGCGGATTGCACGGTGGAGGAATCGTCTGGGACCACGACGGTGCTGGCAGCGGCCGGCGGCGGCCCGAAGGCCGCAAGGAGGGCCACGACGCCCAGGGCCACGGGGCGGAACGGCCCAACCCCGCGGAAGGGGGGCGAAGATGCTGTACGGCTCTGTGCATGGGGCATGGGAGTGGCTCCTGCTGCGGCAAACGTCGCACCTTCCGTGCCGCGGGGCCACCCGCCTCGGGGTTCCGCCTCAAGACTTTAGCGGCTTTCCGGGTTTCGCCCGAGTAGTCACGCGAAGCGCCGCTTGCGAGAGTCGGCCGGGAAATGGAAGCGGCGCGCGCCCGGAGGCGACGCGCGCCGCGTGGCGAGGT
>QHRS01000202.1 GCA_003221435.1 Candidatus Rokuibacteriota bacterium | reverse complement strand
CTGGAACGTGCTGAACAACAGGATGAAGATGATGAATAGCACGAGCGGCACGATGATGTAGAGCCGCGCGAGGGCGCGCTGCTGGTCCTCGAAGCGGCCGCTCCAGACGATGGTGTAGCCTTCGGGCAGCGTGACGGCGGCGGCGACCTTCCGCATGCCCTCCTCGACCATCCCGCCCATGTCGCGCTCGCGAACGCTCCACTTGATCGCGATGCGGCGAAGATTGCCCTCGCGCATGATCGTCGCCAGGCCAGGACGCTCGCTCAGGTCAGCGAGCTGGGTCAGCGGGATGCGCTCCGCGCTCGGGGCACTGATCGTGAGCGCTTTGAGGTGTGCGAGGAGTCCGGCGGGTGACAGGCTTCACGTCTCGAGCGCTTCGAGGAGAGGGGTTGATGTCCCCAACGGCCCGCGCGAGACTCCGCGTATGACGCGTGTCGCCGTCGTTGCGCTACTGCTGACCGCGCTCGGCGCTGGCGTCGTTGCGTTACGCGCGGACGCCCAGGTCCGCTCGCCGCGCGACTCACAGGTCATCGTCCACGGTCACGCCGTGCCCCCGATGGGCTTGGATTCATCACGGATGGCCCCACCTGCGAGCGAGCCCGCGTTCACTCGCCGACCCGCACCACCACCGCCCATCGGCGTCGATCCCGGGTATCGTCCTTTCTCTTCGACCTATGTGCCGGGGCATTACGTCTGGCGGTCACCGTAGCCGGCTCCCCCACCCTCAGAGCTCGAACGTCTTCACGTAGACGCCCGGCGAGCCCGGCGCGTGATGCATGTGGGCGCGCATGCGCGCGTTGGCCGGCGAAATGTCCCGCTGGGCGCTCCACGCGGCGCTCTCCGGGACTTTCGGGTGCTCGAACTCGTAGAGGGTGAGATAGGTCGGCGCGCCGGTCACCGCGCGATAGCGGCGGCCGCGGATCACGCCGGGAACCTTCTCGTAGTTGGGGACGTACACGGTGTTGTACCAGGTGTTGAACTCGGCGTCGACCTCGGGCGGCACGTCCATGCGCCCCATCTGGAGCGCCGGCGCCATCGCGCCCTGCGCGGCGGCCGGCGCCAGCGCCTTCGGATGGATCATCGTATAGACGTTCCTGATGTACGCGGTGCCGATGTGCTCGGGCGAGCAGCGCTTGGTCCACGCGGTCGGGTTCGCCTGCACTTTCTTGTACGCCGCGCTCTCGAGCACCGCGGCGGTCTCCAGCTCGTAGCAGGCGAGATGCTTCGGTCCGCCCTTCACGGCCTCGTAGCGCGCGGCGCTCAGGAAGCCCGGCACGGCGAGGCGCTCGGCCAGATGCTCCTCGTTGTACCAGCGGTTGAACTCCTTCTCCTTGTCCGCCGGGATGTCGGCCCAGACCATCAGGAGCGCGCTGCCCTTCTTGTTCGTCATTGGGCTCTCCCTGTCATGCGACGGCGTTTCATGCGCTAGCGGCGGCTGGGAAGCGCGCGACGGATCTCCTCGACGGCCGTCGCGTAGCCCGAGCGGAGCACGGCCGCGTCCGACGCGTAATTGACGATCGTCGCGCCGAGGGCGATCATCTCGCGCACGCCCTCCACGCTGTCGATCGCCATCGACACCTGCTTGCCATGCTTGCGCGCGGCGTCCACCAGCCGGCGGCGATGCGCGGTCAGCGCCTCGCGCTGCGCGGGGGTGCCGAGCACGCCGAGATCCTGCGCCAGATCGGTCGGCCCGAGCGTGAGCGCGTCGATGCCCGGGACCGACGCGATCTCGTCCAGCCGGTCGAAGGCGCGCTTCGACTCGAGCATGACGGTCACGTGCACGCGCGCGTTCGCGGCGGCCGTCAGCTCGCGCGCCGGCACCGCGCGGTACTCCGTGGCTGGGCCGAAGCCGTACATGCCCCGCTCGCCCTCCGGCGCGTAGCGGCAGCACGCGGCGACCGCGGCGGCCTGCTCCGGCGTGTCCACCTGCGGGATGTGGAGGTTCCACACGCCGGCATCGAGGAGCCGCGTGATCCACTCGCGGTTGCCCTCGGGCGGGCGGACGACCAGCGGGAACTCGAGGGCGCGCGCGAGCGCCGCCATGTCGGCGAGGGTCTCCATCGAGAAGGGCGAGTGCTCCATGTCGAGCCGCGCGAAGTCGAGCCCCGCGCCCTGGAGCAGCATCAGCACCGAGGGCGTCCGGATCATCGTGATCCACGTGCCGATCTGCACCTCGCCGCGCTCGGCGCGGGCCCGGTAGGCGTTCTCCCTCATCGCGCTTTCACCTCCACGCCCGCGAGCCGCTCGAGCACCTTGACGACCGCGAGCCCGTCCTCCTTGTTGAGGCCGGCGGCCCGCGCCATCTGGTAGAGCTGCTGCGTGACGTTCGCCAGGAGGAGCGGCACGCTGCCGCCAACCTTTCCCCCTTGCCCCCTTGCCGCAGGCCACCATCGCGCCCCCGGAGGGCGAAGTCAAGCGCGCGGGAAGGACGATGACCCTTGGCGGTGCTCAGAGTGGCGGCGATCCGTCGAGAACCTTGCCCTCGTGGAGAAGAAGCCGGGCGCCGCAAGCACCAGAACGAAGACGGGAGGCAGACGACGGCGAGAGGTCCGGGATCCGGGGCGAGGGACTGCCGGGAGAACTTATCTGCCTCGCGACTCACTCGCCAACGTCGGCACGAGAATTGGAGCACCTCGCGGCACGTGGATCGGCTCAGCGAGGGACACCACGTCGCGTCGACGGCCGCTGCGGCGCTTCCCGAGTTCCGCATCGAGACTGGAGCCCGTCACAGGCATGAATCCACTCAGGCTGTGTGGTCGGCGCCGGCCGTCGGGGTGCGCTAGAATGACCGGGGGGACGCGCATGGGGACGGTCCGAGCCACCTACCGCTTCACGGTCGACGAGTTCCACCGCATGGGGGCCGCCGGCGTCTTCACCGAGGACGACCGCGTCGAACTGCTCGAGGGCGAAATTACCGTGATGACCCCGATCGGCCACCGCCACGCCGCCGCCGTCGACTTTCTCAACGACCGCCTGGGCGGAGCCCTCCGGGGCCGGGCGCTCGTCCGCGTGCAGAGTCCGGTCCGGCTCGGCCCCCACAACGAGCCTCAGCCCGACGTCACGCTGCTCCGCCGATCCGCCGACTACTACCGCACCGCACTTCCCACGGCCACAGACGTATTCTGCATCATCGAGGTCGCCGACACGGCCGTGGAGTACGACCGCGCGAAGCTCTCACTCTATGCTGAGGCGGGTATCGTGGAGGCGTGGATCGTCGACCTTCAAGCCGAGCGCGTCGAGGTGTACCGGCAGCCACGCGGCGCCCGGTACGAACGAACCCTGGTCGTCCAGCGCGGCGAGATGGTCGCGCCCGAGGCCTTCCCGGACGTCGCGCTCCCCACCGCAGACCTCCTCGGCTAGCTCGCCCGGCGCGCACGCCGGGCCGCCCCTCGCTCCGCGCCCACCCGCTCGAGAGCTCAGCCCCCGGTCGTTCCTGACCTGACGTTCGGGACCCGGCCGAAGATCTTGGTTCCTAGATTGCCCGCAGTGACCGCCATGCCTCAGCGTCCTTCACTCCTGTCCCGGTCAAGGAACTCCATTCCGCGGCTGGAGAGCTTGGTCCAATGCTCGCGGAAGCGGCGCCGCTGCCAACTCAGGACGGTGATCGCGCCGGATGGGTTCTCCACCCTAGTCCTTGACAGCGGTCCTTCGTGATGGAGTGTCAAAATCCCTCAAGGATGGAGCTCGGTCGTCATCGTCTCGCTCTCGTGAGGGCGGCGGAAGGCGCTCCAGAAAGAACTTGCCGTTGAAAAACAGGAGGGCATAGGCCTCGCTGGCTAGGGCCTTTTCTTTCCGGCAGCGAAAGTCCTGGCAGCTCTCCTCTTTGACCTTCTTCAGGAACTTCTCGATCCGCATGGCGGCCTTGGCTGGTTCGTTCGCTTCAAGCTGCCGCTTAGCCTTAAGCAGAATTTTTCAGGAGTTCCTTCTCCTCCTCCGCTTCACGAATCCAACTGATCTGTCGGCCGTCGTGGAGGAGACTGATCAGGTAGTTCAGGAATTCAAGCGCGACGAAAGTCTGGGGCGGCGCCTTGGGCCCCACCGTCCGTCCGCGAAATACGAACTGCTGGTAGAACGCGTCGAGAGCCGCCCAGTCCGCCAAGTCAGGCGGAGGTGTCACGTCGGGCTCTGCGCGCACATCGCGAATCGCTGGAAGCCCGTACGACACGAGCCTGAAATCGCCTTGGGACCGCCCCGGGGGGATGCTGATACGGTCGTCGAGGCTTCCCCAGCTCGCGAGCCCATGCGGTGGCGTCGCGGCGTCATAGGCGAGTGCTGAGGTCCGTCCTTCCGGCCCGCGGACGCCCACAGGCACCATTGGAGCGTGTTGGAGCGCGTTGTCGGAG
>QHRS01000210.1 GCA_003221435.1 Candidatus Rokuibacteriota bacterium | reverse complement strand
GGTGGTGTTCGACGGCCGCGAGATCCAGGGGACCGGTCCCGACAAGGTGGTGCGCTTGGGCGTCGCCCACGTGCCCGAGGGGCGCGAGGTGTTCCCCTACCTCACCGTCCGCGAGAACCTCCTGATGGGCGCCTACTTACGCACCGATCGTGACGGCGTCGCCGGGGACCTCGAGCGGGTCTCGGGCTACTTCCCGGTGCTGGGGGAGCGTCGCGCGCAGCAGGCCGGGCGGCTTTCCGGCGGCGAGCAGCAGATGCTCGCGATCGCGCGCGCGCTGATGCTCCGGCCGAAGCTCCTGCTCCTGGACGAGCCTTCGCTGGGCCTCTCGCCGATCCTGGTCCGGGAGATCTTCCGCATCATCGCGCGGGTCAATCGCGAGGAAGGGACGACGATCCTCCTCGTCGAGCAGAATGCGCGCATGGCGCTCGGCCTCGCCGATTACGGCTACGTGCTTGAGGTCGGCCGCGTGGTGATGGAAGATAGCTGCCGGCGACTGCTGGAAAAGGAAGACACCAAGTAATTCTACCTGGGCATCAAGGAGGCATCAAGGAATCTGGCGTGCGCGGCCACCGCCGCTGGAAGAAAAAGAAGCTGTGGCGCTAGCGCATCGGAGGGGGCCTCGACGGCCCCCTCCGAGCCTCCCTGGAACCGGATTGCCCCGGCAAAGCCGGCGCTTGACTATCGAAGGGGGCCTCGACGGCCCCCTCCGAGCCTCCCCGGAACCGGATTGCGCCGGCAAAGCCGGCGCTCGATGGCAGATAATCCGGTGCGGCGGTAGGACTCGGAGGGGGGCTCGGAGCGGGCCAAGCCCGCGCTGGGGGTGCTGCGAGCGGAGCGCGCGGACGTGATGCACGATGCAGGCAGCAGGGGCTGACGGGGAGCGGTGGGTGGCGCATGCGATGAGGGAGCGGGCGGAGGGTAGCGCACCGCGGACAACCTCCGCGGGTGAGCGGAGCGACACGCTGCCGACGATGTTCAGGAAGCTCGTCGTCGAGCGCGGCGATCTGGTCGCGATGCGCGAGAAGACGCTCGGCATCTGGCGCGCCATCACCTGGCGGCAGTTCGGCGACAGGGCCCGACGCGTGGGCTTGGGCCTTGTCTCGCTCGGGCTCGCCAAGGGCGAGTGCGCGGCGATCCTCAGCGGCAACAATCCGGAATGGCTCTACGCCGACATGGGCATCGTCGGCGCCGGCGGCGTTTCCGTCGGTATCTACCCGACCGATGCCGCGGCCCAGGTCGAGTACGTCCTCCAGGACAGCCGGTCAACGGTCGTCTTCGTCGAGGACGAGGAGCAGCTCGACAAGGTGCTCCGGGTGCGAGCGCAACTGCCGGGTCTCCGGCGGATCGTGATCTTCGACATGGAGGGGCTCGCGGACTTCTCCGATCCGATGGCGCTGAGCCTCGACGCGTTCATCGAACTCGGGGCCGACCACGACCGCCGCAACCCGGGGCTGTGGGAACTGCGGCTCGGGGAGCCACGTCCGGACGAGCTGGCTATCCTCGTCTATACCTCTGGCACGACCGGCCCGCCCAAGGGCGCGATGATCAGTCACCGCAACATCATCTTTCAGGTGGAGCACGGGACCCGGTTGCTGCCGGCCGGGCCGGGCGACGAGCGGCTGTCGTTCCTGCCGATGTGCCACGTCGCCGAGCGGGTGGTCGGCGTCTACTACTCGCTCTTCACCGGCACCATCATGAACTTCGCGGAGAGCGTCGAGACCGTGCCGGAGAACGTGCGCGAGGTGCAGCCGACCGTGTTCGGCGCCGTGCCGCGGATCTGGGAAAAGTTCTACTCCGCTGTCACCATCGCGATGGCCGAAGCGACGCCGCTCGCGCAGTGGGCCTACCGGGCCGCCATCGGCCTCGGCTACCGGGTCGTCGAGCGGCGGCTCGGACGGCGGCCGATCCCGCCGTGGCTCCGGCTCGCGTACCGGTTCGCCGACGTCGTGGTGCTGAAGAACATCCGCAAGACGATCGGCATCGACCGCTGCCGATATCTCGCGACCGGCGCCGCGCCGATCTCGCCCGACCTGGTCCGGTGGTACCTAGCGCTCGGCCGGGACATGCTGGAAGTCTACGGCCAGACCGAGAACACCGGTCTCGCCACCGTGATGCCGCCCGACCGGATCAAGCTCGGTACCGTCGGCCTCCCGGTGCCGTACGGCGAGCTGCGGATCTCTCCGCTCGGCGAGATCCTGTTGCGGGGTGACCACGTCTTCATGGGGTACTACAACCAGCCGGAGAAGACCGCCGAAGTGATCGTCGACGGCTGGCTCCACACCGGCGACGTGGGCACCATCGACGAGGACGGGTATGTCCGGATCACGGACCGCATGAGGGACATCATCATCACCAGCGGCGGCAAGAACGTCACGCCGTCGGAGATCGAGAACGAGTTGAAGTTCAGCCCCTTCATCTCCGATGCGGTGGTCATCGGCGACGGGCGCAAGTATCTGACCTGTCTGATCATGATCGACCACGACAACGTCGCCACGTTCGCGCAGGACCACGACGTGCCGTTCACCAACTTCGGGAGCCTGACCCGCGCGCGACCGGTGCTCGACCTGATCGCCGCCGAGGTCGAGAAGGTCAATCGCAAGTTTGCGCGGGTCGAGACCATCAAGAGCTTCCGCCTCATCGAGCACCAGCTCGATCCCGAGGACCCCGAGCTGACGCCGACGATGAAGCTGAAGCGGACGTTCGTGAACCGGAAGTACCGGGACCTCATCAACTCCATGTACGACGGCGGTTGAAACACTTGGGAGGGCGCATCATGACACGACTGGAACGTTTGGCATTCCTCGCAGGCGTCCTCGGGCTCGTCGGCGTCGCCGCAGCGGCTCGCGCCGCCGCGCCGCAGGGCGTGACCGACACGGAGGTCGTGATCGGCACGCACCAGGACCTCAGCGGCCCGATCACCTTCTGGGGCGTGCCCGTCAGGAACGGCATGCAGATGGCGACCGATGAGATCAACGCCGCGGGCGGCGTCCACGGTCGCAAGATCAAGCTGATCGTGGAGGACTCCGGGTACGATCCGAAGAAGGCGGTGCTGGCGACGCAGAAGATGCTGTCCCGCGACAGCATCTTCATCATGGCCGGGGCGATGGGCACGCCGACGGTGCTGGCGACGATGCCGCTGGTGATCGAGAAGGGCCTGCCGCACGTCTTCCCGCTGACCGCGGCGACGCAGATGTACGAGCCGTACGACCGGCTGAAGTACGCGCTGTTCACGCCGTACAACTACGCGATGCGGGTCGCCACCAAGTGGTTCGTCGAGACCAGAGGCAAGAAGGCCGTCTGCATCCTGCACCAGGACGACGAGTTCGGCCTCAACGTCAAGCGCGGCGTCGAGGACCAGCTCAGGGCGATGAAGGCGGAGCTGGTCGCGGCCACGACCTACAAGCGCGGCGCCACCGACTTCTCGAGCCAGATCGCCAAGCTGCGCGCGGAGAAGTGTGACCTCGTCGCGCTGGGCACCGTCATCCGCGAGACCATCGGCGCCATGGCCGAGGCGAAGAAGCTCGGCTGGCAGGTCGACATGGTGGGGAGCGCGGCCGCCTATGCCCCGGAGGTCGCGGCGCTGGGGAAAGAGGTCGTCGAGGGCCTGTACGCCACGGGCCAGACGCCGATCCCGTACTACGACACCGCTGCGCCGCCGGTGAAGAAGTGGATGGAGGCCTACAAGGCGAAGTTCGGCGTCGAGGCCAACATCCAGTCGCTCGCCGGCTACAACGTGATCATGGTGACGGCCCAGGGGCTGAAGAACGCCGGCCGTGACCTCACGGTCGACAGCCTCATCGAGGGCCTGGACTCGATCCGGGGCTACACGGACATGTTCGGCAGCGCGCCGATCGCGTTCTCCAGGGACAGCCACCTCGCCACCAAGACGGCGTTCGTCGCGCAGATCCGGAACGGACGCTGGGTAAAGGTGACGGAGTTCCTGAGCTATTGAAGGAGCGAGCTCAGGTGCTCGCCGTCTGACCTTGCTCCTGCCTCGCCAGCAGCAGCAAATCGGAGAACTGCGTGGCGCCACGATACCGCCCGAACATCTCTGGCAGCTCGGCAATCGGCCGCCTCCTGGGCACCTGCTCCCCGAGGTCGTAAAAATGGCCGAACCGCGCTATCGCACACGCATGGAATTGAGACGGTGAGACCCCCGCTCTCGCGAGACCGTACGGCCAGAACTCGGCAACTACCGGCACACCACACCGGAGGAGCAGGTCTGCACCTTCGACGACGTGCTTCTCGTGTCCTTGGACGTCCATCCACAAAAGCTTGATCTCTTCCGGCCGAATCTGCAGCGCGCTCAGCACGTCGTCGAGGCGGTGCACACCAACAGTTATCCTCGACCGTTCGAATTCACGCATCTGTCCATATTCCAGCGCAGCCCCTTGATTCCGGAGCCGATGATCGCCGAAATTATGGGTCGACAACTCCATTTCCAGCTTCCCAGGAGCCGAGGAAAGAGCATAGTTGAATGCCTCGATCGATCGAGCAAGGCGGTTTCGACGAATGTTTTTGACGAGCAAGCGGTGGTTTCGCGGCTCCGGCTCAAATGCAAGGGCAGCGGAAAAGACACCCTCTCGAACGAGGGTGATACAGACGGTGCCGATATTGGCACCCACATCGATTATGTATCCCTGGTTTTTCGGTGAGATGCATCCGGCCTCCACCGCCAGGGCTATTGCTTTCTGGATCTTTTCGTATTCGAACTCTCCGCGCACGAACAATGCCTTACTGATCACCCAGTCCTTGTTGCTGTAGCTCAGCTTGCCGTGCACCGTCGTCGAGCGCCCCGTGAACTCTGGAAGCTCCGCCAGACACCGCCAGCCAGACACCGCCATGCCAGCTCACGCCAGCCCACGCCTGCACGGAACTCACGATAGAGGTTGTAGAGCTTGGTGGCCGCTCGGACCATCTTTTCTCTAGCGATCACTCTGCGACGTATCGGCGCATTTGCCCCAGCCGTTTCCAGTAGGTCGTCGTCCGGTCGTACGGCGGCGACTCAGTGCATTGCGACCGTCTCGCGAGTGGAATCGAACTGCCAGCGCACATGCCCCATTTGCAAGTCTGGCGCGGGCAAGGAGGGCCTGTCAAGAAGCGTGGAAACGGGGATTCCCGGCCCATCAGGCGCGGCGCCAGTTTCTTCAGCCGGGCGTTGCTCGCCATCGCTACGAGGTACTCGACCTCTAGGTCTCGAGGAAGACGAAACCCGACCCCGTCATCACGGGGTCCCTCCCGCGATGCGGAACACGTGCGGGTCGCGGCGGGCGTCCGCGACCGAGCCGGAGAAGACGATCTCGCCGCGCTCGATGACGTAGAGCCGGCTCGCGTACTCGGGAACGTGGTGGATGTTGGACTCGGCGAGCAGGATGCCGGGCCCGAGCCGGGTCACTGCGGCGATGCCCCGGCCGACCGCCGGGATGATCGAGGGCGAGAGCCCCTCGAAGGGCTCGTCGAGGAGGAGCAGTTCCGGATCGAGCGCGAGGGCGCGGGCGATCGAGAGCATCTTGCGCTCACCGCCCGAGATCTGGGTCCCGCCGCGCGAGGCGTAGCGTCGCAGGTTCGGGAACACGGCGTACGCCTGCTCCATGCGCTCCGCAGGGGAACGCCGCGAGGCGCGAGTCCACGTGGCGATCTCGATGTTCTCGCCGACCGTGAGGCCGCCGAAGATGCCGCCCTCCTCCGGGGAGAACGCGACCCCGATGGCCGCGATCGCGTGGGTGGGCAGGCCATTGAGGCGCCGGCCGTCGAAGTCGATCGTGCCGCTCGTGGGCGCGAGGTAGCCCATGATGGTTCGGAGCGTCGTGGTCTTCCCGGCGCCGTTCCGTCCGACCAGGCAGACCACCTCCTGCGCGGCGACCCGGAGCGAGACATCGCCCAGGATGCGGCTCCTGCCGATGTCGACGCAGAGGCGGTCAACGGTGAGCATCGCTCACGCGCTTGCCGACGACGGCGGCGACCACCTGCGCGTCGGCGAGGATGCCATCCGGGGTCGAATCCGCGAGCACGCGGCCTTCGTGCAGCGCGATGATGCGGCCGGAGTAGCCGAAGACGATGTCCATATCGTGCTCGACCTGGATGATCGCCTTGATCCCGATGCGACGAGCGGCCCCGACGAGCACCTCCATGATCGCCGTCTTGTCGCGCGTGCCGACGCCGCTCGTCGGCTCGTCGAGCAGGATGATCTCGGGGTGGAGCGCGACGGCGCTCGCCACGTCGAGGAGCTTCCGGTCTCCGTGCGGCAGCGTGCGAGCGGGCCGGCCGAGCGCGTCGGTGAGGCCGAAGAGCGCCGCGACCTCGGCGACCTCCGCGTGCACCTCCGCGTCGCGCGCGAGCGCGGCGAGCACGCGGCCGCCGCGGCCGAGGCGCGACAGCACGGGGACGGCGAGCGTCTCCGCGACCGTGAGGCCGGCAAACACGTTGACGAGTTGGAAGCTCCGGGCCATGCCGAGCCGCGCGAGCCGCACCGGCCCGATCCCGGCGATGTCCCGGCCCTTGAACTTCACGGTGCCGCTGGTGGGCGGGACGAGCCCGGTGAGGACGTTGACCAGCGTGGTCTTGCCCGCGCCGTTGGGCCCGATGACCGATACGAACTCGCCCTCGCGAATCGCGAGGCTGACGCCGTCGAGCGCGATGACGCTCCCGTGGAGCTTGCGGATCGCGTGCGCCTCGAGCAGCGCCATCAGGCGCCCGTCCCGACGCGCCCGCCGACGAACCCCAT
>QHRS01000209.1:2123-6478 GCA_003221435.1 Candidatus Rokuibacteriota bacterium | reverse complement strand
ACGAGGACAGCCTCGTCCCCTACGGCCATCTCCCCCAGGGCCTCGGCTCCTGCACCTTCTACCGGACCAAGGGCTGCTCCACCTGCAACAACACCGGTACGAAGGGCCGCATCGCCATCTACGAGTGCATGCCCATCACTCAGGAGATCCGTGACCTCATCCTGCGCAACGCTTCCACTGCCGAAATCCGGGAGGTGGCGGTCAATCAAGGCATGAAGACGCTGCGGGAGTCCGCCCTCATGAAGGTCATCGAAGGCACCACGACCGTCGAAGAAGCGCTCCGCGTAACGCTCCCGACGTAGCTCCTTCGCCAGAGCCCGTCACCGCTTCAGGCCCGCCCCCGCGCGGTAGTCAACCGGCACCGATCACCCTCTGCTATGATCCCGCGAGAGCACGCGCACGGGCGGAGGAACGAAGGACCGACTGTGGTCTCGAAGGAGCAACCGACCCGTTCGTCCGGCACGCAACCCGAGAGGGTGGGCGAGTCCACGGTCGCCTTCTGGCAGTCGCTTCCCGAGAGCGTGCGCGTCGCCTTCCTTGCCGGCGCCGTCGAGGCCCTGGGCGGTCTCGGGCTGTACAGCCCGCGCGACCTGAGCGTCGAGGATGTGGAGGCGGCCCTCAGCCGAAAGTCCCGGGAGGACCTTCAGGACAAATTCGCCCTTCAGCTTCTCTCGGTCATGTGGAGCCTCGGCTGCAGGTTCGACGGCGCCATGCTGGACGTGCTGGATTGCGTGATGCGTAGGAAGTGAAACTGCGACAGCTCCTAGCGGCCCGTCGGAGTATCTGCCTTCGAGCGCCGGCTTTGCCGGCGCAATGAGGTTCTGGGGGAGGCTCGGAGGGGGCCTCGGCGGCCCCCTCCGACGAGCTAGCGAGCGCCTCCGATGACGTACTCGAAGATCACGAGCACCGGAATCCCGGCGGGGCCGATCTGGTCGGGAACGGCGGGGAAGGGCGACGCGAGCCTGACAGCCATCACCGCGTGATCGTCGAGGACGTCGGCGCCGGACGAGCTGCGCACCGTCACGTGATCGAGCTGGCCATCCTTCGCGATGCCGAACTCCAGCACGACCTGCCCCTGGATATTCTTGTCGGCGGCTTCCCGAGGATACCGCCACCGCTCCTTGATCTGTCGCCGCAGCGTCCTGAAATACGCGCGGAACTTCGGATCCTTCGTGTCGAGCGGGATGGGCTCGCCTTCGACGACGCCGCGCGCGCCCGCCATCGGGGTCGATGCGGGGGGCGTGAGGCCCACGTGAATCCGGATCAGCGGCTGGTCGAAGCCCCCCGGAAGCGGCGGGAAGGGCGTAGCGCGGTTGATCGCACGCAGGACGTCCTGGTCGTAGGCCGCGTCGCCTGAACCGCGTTCCAGCGCCGCGTGACGCAGGTCGCCACCGCGGCCGATCTCGAGGACCGCGACCACGCGGGTCTCCACCGAGCGCCTGTGCGGCGCCCACCGCTCACCGATCTGCCGTTCCACATCTTGCAGGTACCTCGAGAACGGAAAGTCGGTCGCGTCGGCAGAGATGGTTTCCCGCCCCGCGTCCGCCCACGTCTCGCCGGGAAGCGGCTGGACGGTTTCCGGGCTCTGCGCAGTCGTCAGCTTCAGCAGATATCGCGCATCGGCCGCGTGCTCGTGCCTGGGATACCGCGTCGTGAACGCCGCCAGAAACGGCACTGCCTCATCGTAGCGCCCGAGCTCCGCCAGGGTTCGCGCGATCGCAAACGTCGCATCCGCCGCGAGGGTGTTTTCCGGCCATGTCTCGAGCAGGCGCCGGAAGCTGCGCACGGCGGGCTCGGGCCGCCTCAGCTCCAGCTCCAGCAGTGCCAGCCCGTATACGGCCTCCGGCGCGAGCGGCGACGGGGCACGGGCCGCCACGGCCTCGTACGCGGCCTCCGCCTCCGCGTACCGTTTCAGACGGAAGAGCGCTTCCGCCTCCCAGAACTTCGCTTCCTGGAACGGGTCCGCGGGCGCCGGCGAATTCGCGCGCCGGAACACGTCGAGGGCCATTTCCAGATCGCCGTGCCAGAAGCGGCTCTTGCCGAGCGCCAGCATCGCCTCGCGCGCCCACCGCGCGAGCGTCGCGTCAGGGCTCTCCGTCGCGACCCGCTCGTACCGCTTCAACGCCTCCGGCCACTGCCCGCGCTCTTCTTTCGTCAGAGCCGAGCGCGCCAGCTCGATCGGCTGCGGCGGCCGCCCGATCCCCACGGCGGCCGCCTCCAGCGCGCGCAGCGCCGCGCCGAAGCGCTTGAGCTTCAGCTCCGCCTCTCCCATCAAGACGTAGGCCTCACCCCGCAGCTCCGCGCTCTTCGTCGCCGCGCCCGCCAGCGTCACAGCTTCCTCGTACCTGGACAGTTTGTACGCGGCGCGCGCCAGCTCGAGCGCCGCCACCTGGGCCAGCTCGTGATCCGGGAACTCCTGGCGGAGCCGGTTCCACGCCTCCTCCTGCCGGCCCGCGTCGTCCAGCTCACCCGCGATCGTTCCCGCGGTAAATAGCGCCACAGCCGTCGCGTTCTTCTCCGCCATCGTGGTCTGGTACTCCATCGCCAGCGCGGCGCTATCGCGCGAGGGGAACCGAGTCTGGACGACCCTACTGGCGCTCTGGGCCTCTGCCCGGGCGCAGACGGACAGGTCAAGCGCCAGCGCGATGACGAGGAGCCCACTCCATTGATGCGGACTCCTATCCAAGGGGATTCGCGCCTCCTTGAAAACGGGGACCTCAATTCCACCTGCAACGCTGGGTCATCCTATCGTCGGTGGTTCCGTTTCCCCGCAACATTTCTCCTCGAAGGCGGGATCGCGACCATCGCGAGAGCACCCCGAGTTCCTGAGCCTTGCGACCAGCCTTCGCCTCCCCGAAGAGACGGTGAAGGCATCGCCGGCAGGACTCGGCAGCTAGGCGTAGCCGGTGTTCGTCGGGCATCAGTGTCAGAACGCCGGTTGACGCCCCTTGCCGCAGAACGCCACTTCGACACTTTTGGCGCCTCTCCGGAAGTCATCGGATTCCGAGAATCAACACCTTACAAGACGGAGAAACTCCTACCGAGCATGGCATCCGATCTGCACGCCGATCGAATCCGGTCCGTACTACGTCAGGCGAGCGTATCTTCGAGCGTTCAAAACAGGAGGACGCCATGGATCAGCGACGGTGGGACGTCCGCGCAGCGGCAATACCCGTTGCCCTTCTGGTGCTTTCGTTCGCCGGCTGCGCCAGGCGGCCGTCGGGCACACACGTCTCAGGCCCGTCGCCGATGGGCTCGGAGAGCGCTAGCGCTCGCAGCCAAGACGGCGGGGATGTCGACGGCAGCGGCACGACGAGAGGCTCACGCGGTCGCGCCGGCGCCACCGGAGACGCTGCAATGCAGGACGCCACGCAGTTGGGGCTGACGACCGGCGCGGCCCGGCCGAACCCCGTACAATTCTCCCAGGCGCCGGGGCTGCCCGACATTCATTTCGACTTTGACCGGTACGAGATCCGCCCTGAGGACACGAAGACGCTCGACACCAACGCGGAATGGCTCAGATCGAACCCAAACGTTCAGCTCTTGATCGAGGGCCATTGCGACGACCGCGGAACGAACGAGTACAACACCGCCCTCGGCGAGCATCGCGCGAGATCGGCGAGGAACTACCTGATCGGGCAGGGTATCAAGGCGAGCCGGATCTCGGTCATCAGCTACGGTGAGGAGCGACCGCTCTGCACCGAGCAGTCCGAGACGTGCTGGAGCGAAAACCGCAGGGGGCACTTCCTGGTCAAGTCCCGGTAGACGCTCGAAGGGGGCCTCGGATGGCGCCGGCAAAGCCGGCGCTCGAACTTGGGTTCTCCGACAGGCTCCTAGCGATCTTCGACAAGCGGCGGCTCGCCCCCGCGCGGGCCGCTTCCCCGCCTTTCACCCCCCAGACGACGGACGACGCGCCGGGGTGCGCGTAGAAGATGCGGGCGGCCTCCTCGTCCGCGCGCCCGAACGCGCCCAGGGAGACCGGAACGGAGGCGACGTCAGCGCTCGATCAAGACGGGCGGACGGTATCGCCGACGCGGATCGTGCCCTCACTCATGATGCGGGCGCGAAGGCCGCCCCGGTGAACGAGCGCGCCGAGGACGCCGGGCTGCGTCAGGTCCTCGAGGTGCTTGCACGGTTCACAGAGCCGCATCCCCTGCATGAGGACCCGTCCAACCCAGAAGTCGCGGCCGACCAGGTGATTCAGCGGCACACCCGCGGTCGCGATGTTGCGCCGCGTGTCGGCGGCGGACAGCTTGATGCCGAGCCTGTCGCCGGCCGCGTTGACGACGCCGTGCAGGAGCGCCTCGATCGTCTCCGTCTCGATCAACGTAACCTCACGTCCACCGAAGCCCGGC
>QHRS01000209.1:1548-2109 GCA_003221435.1 Candidatus Rokuibacteriota bacterium | reverse complement strand
CCCGGGCACAGCGCGCACCTCGGACACGGACTCCATCGCCGCGGACGCCTCTCGTGCGATATGGATGGACACGACGCTGCCTTCCCACATGCGGCGATAGTCTACGGCCGTTCCGATCTCCTTCGCCACACGTCGTTCTCGGCCGTCGGCGATCATTTATCGGGAGGACCCGAATGGGCGCAAGACGACGGCCGAGTCCGTCGGCCATTCGGCCAGATCGGTCGCCTCGACGCTGGCCTTGCGCGCCAGAATCCGGGCGTTCGTCGTGTTGAATCCGTCGCAGAAGATTCCGGACCCCACGATGACGTTCTCGATCTCAGGCTGATGATCCTGAAGAATCAAGTCGATCCACCACCGCTCGTCTACATCCATGTACTTGATTCCCCACAACGGCATGACGCATCCTCCTGGCCGTTACGATTCGGTCGCTCCAGTCGACGATCGCCCGGCCGGAACCTGCCACCTCGGATCGCATGCATCGAACTGCTGGTTCGCCGACGCGTGCCGGTATACCCCGCCGGGTGTCAGGTTTCGGGCTCGGCGTGACAGTTCGTGTCACTT
>QHRS01000209.1:545-1539 GCA_003221435.1 Candidatus Rokuibacteriota bacterium | reverse complement strand
CTCCAAACCGCGCGGTTTTCACGCGATTCGGGCGTGGCTCCCTTTTTGCTAATCGCGGGCACGGTAGGGCAGGGCTCAGGTGCCTGCGTGGCTGGAAACGGCTCCGAAGCCTCATTCGGAGGGTAGCGTATGAAGCCTGCGATCACGTTGGCTCTGGTCCTCGGCCTTTTTGCCGGGTCTACCGAAGGCGCGGCGATGCCGAAGCTCGGCGCGAAGTGCTTGCCACCGAAGATTCCCGCGCTGGAGTCGATGATCCTCCTCCACGACCGCTGGTTGCGGGCCCCCCTCGAGGGCTTTCACCAGGAGCACCTGGACACGATACCGGCGCTGCAGCGAACGCTAGCGGTGCGGCGCGATGAAGCGCCGGGCTCGTCCGAGCCTGCGATCGGCGACGTATACATCCTCTTCTTCGTCCCGGCTCACGACACTGGCGATGACGGCTTCGTTCTGGCTGCCGTCAACGACCGGCTTACGACCGGCCGCGACGAGCCGTGGATCGACGAGGGGGTCATCGACAACCTCGGACACGTGCGCGAAACGCGGACGCAGACGTGTCAGTGGGTCCGCCAGGACAGGACCCCGCGCCGTCCACCCGAGTCGCAGAGTCCGGACGACGCGAACGACGCGAGGATCTGACCCGCGCGGCCATCCTCCGGATCTGCTCCCGCCGGAAGCAGCCGACCGCGTGATCGTTGACCATTCCCGTTGCCTGCATGAACGCGTAACAGATCGTCGGCCCCACGAACCGAAAGCCGCGCGCCTTCAGGTCCCGGCTCAATGCCCTCGAGGCTTCGGTCTCGGCAGGCACCTGCCCCGGCGACTTCCACGCGCTTTGAACAGGCTTGCCGCCGACAAACCGCCAGACGTACGTGTCGAAGCTGCCGTGCTCCCGCTGCACCTCGAGAAACGCCCGCGCGTTCGCGATCGCTGATTCGATCTTCGAGCGATTGCGGATGATGCCCGCGTCGGCAAGGAGCCTGCGCGTCTGCTTGTC
>QHRS01000209.1:0-504 GCA_003221435.1 Candidatus Rokuibacteriota bacterium | reverse complement strand
GGATCGTCGACCAGCTCAGCCCCGCCTGGGCCCCTTCCAGGATCAGCAGCTCGAACAGCCTCCGGTCATCGTGAATCGGTACGCCCCACTCCTCGTCGTGGTACCGGGTCTCCAGCTCCCCCTTGGCCCAGTGGCACCGACGTTTCATTCGCCGAGCTCAGCCGAGGACTCGCGGTTTTCCTTCCGGACGTCGTCCGGGAGGGAGGGCCACGGCATGAGGGTGAACCACATGAATTTCACCGGCGTCTCCTGAACGATATGGAAGGGATTCTAGCCGAGCTTGAGTTGTACACCGATTGCAGTTAAAGATGATGCGAGTCTGCATCCGTCGACCTGAGACGCGACGCCGGAGACAGGGGGGGACAGCATGCGACACCGCATAGCAGTGATTCCTGGTGATGGGATCGGCAAGGAGGTCGTGCCCGAGGGCATTCGGGTCCTCGAGGCGGCCGGCCGGCGGTTCGGCCTCGAGTTCGAGTGGACGATCTTTGACTGGAGCTGCGA
>QHRS01000208.1 GCA_003221435.1 Candidatus Rokuibacteriota bacterium | reverse complement strand
AACAAACGAGGTTCTCTGGCAGGCAGGCGGTACCCGTGTGAAGGGTCGCCTGCCCCCGCAGCCGCGCTGCACGTTCGGCCGAATCGGAGGTGCACCTGTGCGAAGCATCGTTTCAAGTCTGGTCCTGCTCGCGATCGTCGCGGGCTTCACATCGGCCTGCACTCGCGCCCGCGGGTTCGGCGCCCCGCCCGATGACTCGTCGGTGGCGCCGGCCAACGCTCCACGACCCGAGGCGCGGGCGACGTTCCCGCAAGGGGGAGTCGGAGGCGCGGGCGGCGCAGGAGGCGCGGGCGGCGGCGGGATGTGAAACGCGCGGCGGAGACCGTGAAGGGGCTAGAGGCCATGAGGAGGGTTCGTGAGCTCGCATGACGACACGATCCGCGAGCAGTTCACCAAGCAGGCGATCCCGTTCTCCAATGCTCCGGGCATCAAGGACGAGGACGCGCTCAGGCTGCTCGTCGAGTTCGCAGGAGCGGGGCCGCAGGATGTCGTGCTCGACGTCGCGTGCGGCCCTGGCTTGGTTGTCTGCGCCTTTGCCCAGGTGGCGCGCCATGTGACGGGCATCGACCTGACCCCGGCGATGATCGAGCGCGCGCGGGAGCTCCGGCGACAGAAGGGACTGACCAACGTGACGCTCGAGGTCGGGGACGTCCTCTCACTGCCGTACCCCGACGCGTCGTTTTCGATCGTGACCGCGCGCTTCGCGTTCCATCACCTCCCCGATCCGCGCGCTGTCCTCGCCGAGATGAAGCGCGTGTGCGCGCCCGCTGGCAACGTCGTCGTGATCGACGTCATGGCCTCGCCCGATCCGGAGAAGGCGGCGGCCTTCAACAGGATGGAGCGGCTCCGGGACCCGTCGCACGTCCGCGCCTTAGCGCTGACCGAGCTCACGAGGCTCTTTTCGCAGACCGGTCTCGGCGATCCCCGGACGACGTTCTACGGCTTGCGGAGTGAGATGGAGGCGCTCCTTCGGCGCTCGTTCCCCGAGCCGGGCAACGCCGCGAAGATCCGCCGGATCCTCCGCGACTCGCTCGCCGACGACGCGCTCGGAATCGGCACGCATCCGCAGGGAGACGAGATCCACTTCGTCTACCCCGTCGCGATCCTGATGGCGCGGCGGTAGATCAGTCCGGGCGCTGACAATCCTTCAGCGCTCCTGATGCTGGGTGTCGGCCCCTTTTGGCGAGCCGGTCACGATCCAGGTCCGGGGAACTTCCCCTCCCGCCCTCCGGTTTATAGAGCGAATCCTATCGGTGACACGCCAAGAGTGGCGGATGAAATGACCGCGCCAGCCGTGTCGTCGAAGGGGACGAAGGAGGTGAGTCCGATGCGTCGATTAGCCGCTCTCGTTCTCGTGGCAGTCTTGCTGGTCGGCGTCACCGCGCCGGCGGCCTATGCCGGCGGCAATACGGGGACCAACGTCGCTCTGGGATTGGCCTCGTTCGCCGTGTTCAACCAGCTGCTCGCGCCCCTGCTGTACGAGCGGCACGCCTATGCGGAGCCGTACCACCGACAGGCCTATGCGGAGCCCGTCACCGTAACTCGTTCGATCGTCTACACGACGCCTGTCGTGTACACGACACCGGCGGTGTACGCGGTTCCGACCCAGGTGGTCGCCGTCCAGCCTGCCCCGCCTCAGCAAACCGTCGTTCAGTACGCCCACGGACGGTACGAGCTTCGGGGCGACGGCGTGTATCACGCGTACCAGTGGGTCTGGATTCCCAACGCGCCACCCCCGCCGCCTCCGCCTCCGTACTAGACCATCGGAGGGGGCCTCGACGGCCCCCTCCGAACCTCCCCCAGGACCCGGAGGCGCCGGCAAAGCCGGCGCTCGGAGCCGGCTACCGCAACAGCGTACTAGTCTAGCGCGCCGATCTGCCGGGGAGCGGGCCTGAGGTCCGCTCCTCGAGAGCGCGCCGGCGCACGCCGGCCGAGCGTGGGCCTGCCGTGAGCGTGCGCGACGAGCCTGCTCCCGCTCAGCCTTCAGGCCTAACGGTGTAGCCCAGCCGCTCCATGCAGCGGTTGAGGGCGTCCCAGTCGACCCGCCGAAAGATCGCGAGGGTGTTCGGGTTGAACGCCTCCTTCCGGCACTCCCGCAGATCGTGCTCGAGCCTCACCGCCGTGACCCCGCGCTTCTCATAATCCCACCGCTGGCCGCCACAGCCGGCCACGCCGAGGGCGAGCGCCAGCGTCGCCAGGCTCGCCCGCCCGCCGAGACCTCCAAATGTTCCGCAACGGGAGCGCGCCCGCGTCACCCGCATGTCGCGACCCTATGCCGGATGCGCCGGCCCGGTCAAGAAACTCCTCTCGCGATTCCGCTCTCGCACGCGGTTTTGCGGGAGACTTCTCCCAATCGTGGCGTGAGCCACGCGCCCGCCGGCCTCGGCCCCACATCCGCGCTCGCTTGCGCCGCCACAGTGGTGTAATAGGCCTCACGCGAATTTTTCGCCGGCACCATCGGAGACGGGTCGCCGCGGGGCGACGACCACGCTGGCCGCGTGCTCAAACGGGCGCGCGGCGTACTCGCTGTCTGAAGAGAGACGAATGAGACAGGTCTGGATCCCGAGGATCGGCGGCCCGGAGGTGCTCGAGCTGCGCGAGGCGCCTGATCCCCAGCCGCGCGAGGGCGAAGTCCGCATCAGGGTTGCCGCGGCGGGGATCAATTTCGCCGACATCCTGGCGCGAATGGGGCTGTACCCCGATGCGCCCAAGCTTCCCGCCGTGGTGGGCTATGAGGTCGCGGGGCGCATCGACGGCCTCGGCGTGGGGGTCGAGGGCTTGCGAGATGGCGCGCGCGTCCTAGCGCTCACTCGGTTCGGCGGCTACAGCGATGTCGTATGCGTTCCCCAGGCGCTCGTGCTGCCAATACCGGACGGCCTGTCGTTCGAAAAGGCCGCGGCGATCCCGGTCAACTACCTGACGGCGTGGCTCATGCTGGTGCATCTCGGAAACGTGCGCGAGCGTGAGCGAGTTCTCGTCCATGCGGCGGCCGGCGGCGTCGGGCAAGCGGCGGTCCAGATCTGCCGCTGGCGGGGCGCCGAGGTCATCGGCACGGCCAGTGCTCCGAAGCACGGGCGGCTCAGGGAGCTCGGCGTCGCTTACTGCGTCGACTACACGGCGCAGGATTTCGAGGCGGAGGTGAAGCGCCTGACCGGTGGTCGGGGGGTGGATATTGCCCTTGACGCCGTCGGAGGGGAGTCGTTCGCGAAGAGCTATCGCTGCCTGGCGCCGCTGGGACGGCTCTTCGTGTTCGGCGCCTCGAGCTTTGCGCCTTCCACCACGCGCAGCATCCTGGCCGCGGCGGCGAAGTTTCTCCGCATGCCCACGTTCAAGCCGTTCCGCCTCATGAGTGACAACCGCGGCGTCTTCGCCGTGAATCTCGGCCATCTCTGGGACCACGCGACGCTGCTGCGCGAGATGCTCGGCGACATCCTGCGGCTCGTCGCGGCCGGGACGTTGGACCCCGTTGTGGATCGGGTGTTCCCGCTCGACCGCGCCGCCGAGGCCCACCGCTATATCCAGTCCCGGAAGAACTTCGGCAAGGTCCTGCTCGCCCCGCGGTAACGAAGATCGTTCGCCGCTCCGAGGGAGAACGGCACCCTGCCGCTCTCGGCGCCGGACGGGAGTCCGTTCGCGGCCTATTCGTCTCCGGTGTTGAGACGTTCCCACAGCACCTGGCTCTGGCTCGCGGGCGTATCCGTCCTCTC
>QHRS01000196.1 GCA_003221435.1 Candidatus Rokuibacteriota bacterium | reverse complement strand
TTCTTGGCGCCGATCGCCGCGGGGCACACACCCTTGGCGCGGTAGCCCTGGCGCGGCCGCATGTCGGGGTTCTCGATCGGCCGGCCCGTGGACATGTCGACGCCGGTGGCCCAGGTGATGTACTGGAAGTTCTTCGCGGAGATCAGCCGGCCGTTGCGCCGATCGATCACGTAGAAGAAGCCGTTCCGGTCGCCTTTGAGCACCACCGGCGTCTTCTCCCCTCGGATCGCGAGGTCGGCGACGAGCAACTCGTTGACGCCGTCGTAGTCCCACGCGTCGTGCGGTGTCGACTGGTAGTGCCACACGATCTTGCCGGTGTCGGCATCGAGGGCGACGGAGGCCGCGGTGTAGAGGTTGGTGAACTGCCCGTAGTCCGTCCGGTCGGGGCCGCGCACGGCCGCGTTCCACGGGCCGGGGTTGCTCGTGCCGTAGAAGATCAAGTTCAGGTCGGGGTCGTAGGAGCCGATGGCCCACGCGGCGCCGCCGCCGGTCTTCCAGGAGTCGCCTTTCCACGTCTCGTTGCCGGGCTCGCCCGGCCCCGGCGTCAGCCAAGTCCGCCAGACTTCCCGCCCGGTGCTCATGTCGTAGGCCTGCAGCGAGCCGCGCACGCCGTACTCGCCGCCGCCGTAGCCGATGACGACCTTGTCCTTGGCGATGACCGGGGGCGAGGTGATGACCGAGCCCTGCTTGTAGTCGACGACGTTGGACGTCCACAGCGCCTTGCCGGTGCGGGCGTCGAGGGCGCGGAGGCGGCCGTCGAGGAGCCCGACGAAGAGTTTGCCGTTGGCGTAGGCCGCGCCGCGGTTGTTCACGTCGCAGCAACCGAAGGGATCGACGTCGGCCGCGATCTCGGGATCGTGCCGCCAGCGCAGCTCGCCCGTGCGGGCGTCGACGGCGAAGATGTGCTTGGGTCCGAACGACGAGGTGACGTACAGGGTGTCGCCGATGACGAGCGGGGTCGACTCCTGGGAGCGCAGCGTCCCGAGCGACAGGACCCAGGCGACCTTGAGCTTGCTCACGTTCGACGTGTTGACCTGGTTGAGCTCGCTCCAATGCGTGTTCTGCGGGTTGCCGCCGTAGTACACCCACCCGACGTTCTGGGCTGCCGCCAGCGCGGGCACGACGAGGACGAGGGTCAGAATCGTGGCTACCAGCCGGAATTTCATGGCCATGTTCCCTCTCATCAGTGAGACGCCATTGAACGGGACGTTACGAGGTAGGCTTGCGGAAGTCTTTCGCCTCCCTTCCCGCGGGTTACGGCCCAATGCGGCGCCGGCCGGTTTCGAAAGCGGGCGAATTGTATGCGAACGACGAATCGCGCGTCAACGGCTGGTATCCGCATTGCTTGAACCCGCGCTGGCTGAGAACGCGGGGCGCTCAGTGACAACACAGACAGTTCAGCGATGGTTCAGACGGCAGAGGCAATATCGCAGAGGCCTCAGCTTGGACCTGAATCCGGCGCTTCGTCAGTGCAGGCCTACCGCGGGAGGGCGAAGCTCAAGATGGCATCGCCCACGCGGAAGCCGAAGAGCGGGTTGCCGCCCGCCGCCACCGCGACGTACTGGGTGCCGTCGACCTCGTACGTGATCGGCGGCGCGTTGACGCCCGCGCCGCACTGGAACCGCCAGCGCAGCGCGCCGGTCTCGGCGTCGAACGCGTCGAAGTACCCGTTGCCCTCGCCCATGAAGACGAGCCCGCCGGCCGTCGCCAGGACCCCGCCCACCAGCGGCTCTGCCGTCCTGTGCTGCCACCGGATCTTTCCGGTGCGCGCGTCGATCGCGGTCAGCGTGCCCCAGCGCGGCTCCACCGTCGGCTCGGTCACCGTGTAGCGCTGGGCCGGGCGGTCACCCTGGGCGGGCCTCTCGCGCACGGTGTAGCGCATGGGCATGTGCATCGCGGCGACGTAGATCAACCCGGTCCTGGGGCTGTACGCCGCCGGCGACCACGACGCTCCGCCCGCCGCCCCCGGCGCGACCCGGACGCCTTCAGGCGTCGGAGGCACGAACAGATTCTCCTGCGGGACGAACGGCTCGGACTTGTAGACGAGCCGGCCCCGCGCGCGCTCGTGAACGTACAGCCAGCCGGTCTTGCCCGCCTGCGCGACTGCCTTGACGGGCCGTCCGTCAATCTCGAGATCGAGCAGCACCGGCGGGCTCGCGACGTCGTACCCCCAGACGTCGTGCGGCACCTGCTGGTGATACCAGCGAAGCCGGCCGGTCTCGACGTCGAGCGCGACGAGTGAGACGGTGTAGATGTTATCGCCGGGCCGGGTCGCATCATCCATCTGCGGCGACGGGTTGCCGACCCCCATGAAGAGCAGGCCCAGATCAGGATCGAGCGCGGGCGTCGTCCAGGTCGACCCGCCGCCTGCGCGCCACGACTCGGCGTACCGCGCAAAGGCGTCGCGCTCGGCGGCGATGTTGCGGTGCAGCGGGGCGCCATCCGCCGTCTCCGTGCGCCACTCGCCTTCCCATCCCTGCTCCGGCACCGTGTGCCAGCGCCAGACCTCGCGTCCCCTCTCGGCATCATAGGCGGCGATGAACCCGCGGCGGCTCGACTTGCCGGCAACCCCGATGACCGCGCCGATCGGCTGGTCGGCGGCGCCGCTCAGATGCAGGCCGTAGCCCACGCCCGTGATCCCGACGATCACCTTGCCCTTGTAGACGAGGGGCGCCATGTTAGCGCCGACGCCGGTCGCTCCAGTGATCGACGCCTCCTTGAGCGGATCGCCGGCGGCGAGATCCTCGGTCGTTTCGGCCTGGCCGTCGCCGGGAGTCGCCAGGCTCACGTCCCAGACGAGCTTGCCCGTCCGCTGGTCCAGCGCGATCAGGCGCGCGTCGACCGTCGCCACGTAGACCTTGCCGTAGCCGATCGCCGCACCGCGGTTCCCGGGGCCGCAGCAGAGCCTGCGGGTCCTGAGGGCGTGCTCGTAGCGCCAGCGCTCGGCGCCCGTCCGGGCGTCGAGCGCCACGACGTGGCTGTATGGCGTGGTCAGGTACATCACGCCGTCGACGACCAGCGGCGTCGCCTGGAACGCCGCGCTGATGCCCGTCTGATAGATCCAGCGCGGCACGAGCGAGGCCACGTTGCCGGTGGTGATCTGCGCCAGCGCCGCGTAGCGCTGGTTCGAGTAGTCGCGGCCGAAGGTGAGCCAGTTCCGCGCGTCACCGGACGCCGCGAGAAGCCTCGTGTCGTCGACGATGCCCGGAGTCTCCCCCACCGCCGGCTCGCAGAGCGCCAGGCCCGCCGACACGAGAACCGGGAGCATCAGCGCCACGCGCGCGGGCCATCGTCGCATTCCCTGCCCTCCTGCCCTCATCCGGCGTTCACACGCCGAGGAAGCGCTGTCCGATTGTCGAGTCGCGCCGAAGCTCGTCCGGGGTGCCCTCGAACTGGATCCGCCCCTGATCCATCACGTAGAGGCGGTGCGACAGCGCGAGCGCCACCTCCAGCGTCTGCTCCACGAGCAG
>QHRS01000201.1 GCA_003221435.1 Candidatus Rokuibacteriota bacterium | reverse complement strand
CCCTCACGATCGCATGTCCGATAGCCATCCGTTCGCCGATCTCGAGGTCGTCGAGTTCGGTCAGTTCATCGCCGTCCCCTACTGCGGCCAGCTCCTGGCCGACGGCGGCGCCCACGTGATCAAGATCGAGCCGCTCGAGGGCGACCCCGTGCGGCGGCTGGCGCCGCTCGCCCCGAGCGAGTCGAGGCTCTTCGTCTGCCGCAATCGCGGCAAGCACTCGCTCCCGCTCGACCTCAAGCACCCGTCGGCTGCGCGCATCATCGACGCGCTCGCCTCCCGCGCCGACGTGGTGCTCACCAATCTGCGCCCCGGCCTCGCCGTCCTGCTCGGTCTCGACGCGAGGACGCTCGTGTCCCGCCACCCGCGGCTCATCGTCGGCAACATCACCGGCTTCGGACCCCGCGGCCCAGACGCCGGGCTCGCGGCGATGGACCTCGTCGTGCAGGCCCGGAGCGGACTCATGGCCGCGGCCGGCCGGACAAGAGACGGGACCCCCGTCGCGGCCGACCCGCCCATCGCCGACTACATGTGCGCCATGACCCTCGCCTTCGGCATCGCGTCAGCGCTCTTCCGCCGGGCCATCACGGGACGCGGCGGCGAGGTCGACGTCTCGCTGCTCATGGCGGCGCTGGTCGTGCAAAACAACGCGATGGTCCGGGTCCACAGGGTGGACGGGCCGGCCCACGCCGCGGCACTCGAGGCGCTCGCGCGGCTCAGGGAGGGCGACGCGCCCTTCGCCGAGCAGGCGAGCGTCACGCCACAATTCCGCACGCCCGCGATGACCGCCGTCTACTATCGGACCTACGCGACGCGGGACGCCGCCATCGCCCTCGCCTGCGTGAGCCTGGGCTTGCAGCAGGCACTCATGCGCGCGGTGGGACTGACGGACGAGGTCCAGGAGAAGCCCCTCGGGGATCACGCGGCCGAGGCGCGCCACTATGCGGCATTGCAGACCCGCATGGAGACGGTGCTGGCGTCCCGCACCACCGCCGAGTGGAAGACGATTTTCGACGCCCACGGGATCCCCGCGGCGGGCGTCAAGATCCCGCTCGAGCTGCTCGACGACGAGCAAGCCCTGGCGAACGGAATGCTCCACGACCTCGAGCATCCGGCCCTCGGGCCCGTGCGCGTCGTCTCGACGCCGGTGCGCATGGACGGCGACGGCTTCGAGCCCGCCGCCCCGTCGCGCCCCTTCGGCTCTGAAACGCGCGAGATCCTGCGGTCGCTCAAGTTCTCGGACGCCGAGGTCGACGGGTTTCTCGGGGAAGGCGTCACGCACAACCGGTTTGCGTAGAGGTGGCCATGCTGACGCGAGCAATGGGGTGGATCGTTCTCGGCCTCGTAACCTTCCTCGGCGGAGTCACCGAGGCGCAGACCGTGCCCGGCGCGACCGTAGAGGAGCGCGCGGTGAACGGAGCCCGAGCCTATCTCAAGAAGATCGGCGCGAGCCGGCTCTCTTCGCCAAGGCGCAGCCGAAGTATCTGGACGAGTGGGAGCGGCTCACGTCCATCCGGATCAGGACCGTCGAGTACGGCTACATCGAGATCCCCGCCAAGATCATGGCCGAGGCGGTGGCGAAGACAGGCGAGTACGACATCTTCAACCATCAGATGTACATGCTGCCCGACGCGGCCGAGGCCGGCGTCGTCATCCCGCTCGACGAGTATGCCGCTCGGGGCAAGCCCTCCTTCGACGACATCCCCAAGACGCTCCGGAACGAGATGTACTACACGGGGAAGCTCTACAGCTTCTTCACGGACGGCGACCAGACGATCCTCGCCCTGCGCCAGGACCTCATCGAGCTGGCCCCGGCCCGGAAGGCCTTCAAGGCCAAGTTCGGGTGGGAGCCGGGGTGCCCCGACACCTGGAAGCGCTGGGAAGAGCTTGCCTCGTTCTTCAACGGCAAGAAAGGGCAGAACTTCTACGGGATCACGCTGGACAAGGACCTCTACGGCGCGCAGGAGTACCGATCGCGGGAGTTCGGCTACCGGTGGTGGCAAGGGCGCTACGCCTCGAAGAACAAGCTCATGCTCGACCGGAACATGAAGCCCCTCATTTCCGGTCCCGAAGGCATCGAGGCGACCCGGGAGATGGTCGCGCTCACCACGTACATGCCGAAGGACATCTTCGGGTGGGGCACCCCGCAGAATTACCCGTTCTTCGCCCAGGGCAACTCGTTCTCGATCGTCGCGTTCCCGTCCATCGTCGGCTACGCGCAAAAGGCCCAAGGCACACTGGTCTCGGGCAAGGTGCGGAGCTGCGTCGTGCCCGGCACTATCGTCGGGGGCAAGCTGATCCGCCGATCGGTCCAGCCGGCGGGCACCAACTACATGGTGAGCCGATACAGCAAGCACCCGGAGGCGGCGTACTGGTTTCTCCAGTGGTTCACCGGGCCGGAGGTCGGCAACCGCGCGATCGCCGATCCCGACGGGTTCTGGGACCCGTTCCGTCCCTCGCACCTCAGGGATCCGCGCATCGCCGCCAAGTACGGCGAACAGTTCCTCCATGTGACGCTGGAGAACGCGAAGATCGCGGTGCCGATGCTCCCGCTGCAGGGCAACCGTGAGTATCTCGACGCGCTCGACGTGAACCTCCAGGAGGCGTTCCACGGACGCATCACCCCCGAGGAGGCGATGAAGCGCACGGCTCGAGCGTGGGACAAGACCACGGACGACATCGGGCGCACGAGACAGATGGAAGCCTGGCGACACGTCGTCGAGGCCGGCTCCTACTTCGATGCCGAAGGGTACTGAGAGACGGCTCGGCCGCTGGCTCGAACGGGAATCGGTGTTCCGCCTGGTTCCCCTCGTCCCCGTCCAGGGGCTCATCCTCGCGCTGCTCGCCGTCCCGTTCGTCCTCACCCTCTACATCAGCCTGCTCCGCTGGCGCCTGACGCGCGGCTTCTGGACCGCGGCGCCCTTCGGCGGGCTTTCTAACTTCGCCGACGCGCTTGGCGACGAGGCCCTGCTCAACTCGATCGTCCGCACCTTCGTCTTCGCGGGGACCGCGGTCGCGCTCGAGGTCCTGATCGGCTTCGGACTCGCCCTCCTGACCTACCGGAGCTTCCGAGGACGCCGGGTGTACCTGACGATCTTCCTGGTCCCGATGATGATCATCCCCGTCGTCATCGGCTACAACTTCTCGATGCTCCTGATCGACACGGGTCCGCTGAACTCGGTCCTCGGTCTGCTCAGCGGACAGGACATCCGGATCCGGTGGCTGTCGGAGTACCGCGCAGCGCAGGTGGCGGTCGTCCTCGCCGACGTCTGGCAGTGGACGCCGCTGACCTTTCTGATCCTCGTCTCCGGGCTCACGGGGCTGCCCCCAGACCCGGTCCGGGCCGCCCAGGTGATGGGCGCGACGCGCTGGCAGGTCTTCCGCTACGTGCAGCTCCCGCTCCTCAAGCCGGTCATCGTCATCGCGCTCGTCGTGCGCACCATGGAGGCGCTGAAGATCTTCGACCTGCCGATGCTCCTCACCCAGGGCGGGCCGGGGAACGCGACGGAAACGTTATCCATCTTCCTGTGGCGCAACGCGTGGGTCTTCAACAAGGTCTCCTACGCCGCCGCCGCGTCACTGCTGGTGCTGGTACTTTTCAGCGCCGTGATCTTCGCGAGCATCTGGCTGCTCCGACGCGAACGGGCGGCGCTCGAGGCCGATGGACCGCGCCGGCGCGCTGAGTGGTCCCGGCGATGACGCGCCGCCGGGCCGCCTTCGGCGTCTTCCGCCACGTCGTGCTGTCGGCGTGGACGCTGATCGTCCTGTTCCCCGTGGCGTGGATGGTGCTCACGTCGTTCAAGGACGCCGGCGACTGGGTGAGCTGGCCGACACGCTGGTTCCCGTTCCTCGACTTCGAGCCGACGCTCCTCAACTACCGGCAGATCTTCTATATCGGCGGGACGACGGCGAGCGGTGAGCTCCGCCGGGAGGCGTCCGAGCAGGCCTACGCCATCTGGAAGGGCGTCGTCGACAGCGGCGTGATCGTCACGATCGCGTCGCTCGCGTCCCTGGTGCTCGGCGCGGCACTCGCGTACGCGATCTCGCGCTTCAGGACGGGCGGCCGCAACTACCCGTACACGATCCTCACCGTCCGGATGCTGCCGCCGATCGTCATCGCCATCCCGATGCTGATCTACTACACGAGCCTCCCCGAGTTCTTCAGGGCCGTCTTCAACGTCCGCGTCGCCTTCTTCGACACCTACCACGGGCTGATCCTCCTGTACATCGTGACCACGCTCCCCTACGTGATCTGGATGATGCTCGCCTTCATCGACGCGGTGCCGCGGGAGCTGGAGCACGCCGCCCGGCTCATGGGCGCGACTCGCCTGACGACTCTTCGCGTCGTCGTCTTTCCGCTCGTTGCCTCCGGCATGGCGGTGACGCTCCTCTTCGTCTTCATCCTCAACTGGAGCGAGTTCCTCCTGGCCCTCACGCTGACCCAGCCCAACGTGCTGACGTTGCCCGTGCTCCTGAACAAGTTCCAGTCCGCAGTCGAGGGTCGACTCTACGGGCCCCAGGCCGCCATCGGCACGGTCGTCACGCTGCCCGTCGTCGTCTTCGGGCTCCTGATCCAGAAGCACCTGGTGAAGGGCTTCAGCTTCGGGATGATCCGCCGCTGACCCGTGGCCGGGCTCCGGCTCGTCAACCTGACCAGGCGGTTCGGCACGGTGGAGGCCGTGCGCGGCGTGAGCCTCGACATCGCGGACGGCGAGTTCGTGGTCTTCGTCGGGCCGTCGGGCTCCGGCAAGACGACGACCCTCAACCTGATCGCAGGGCTCGAGCGGCCGACATCGGGCGAGGTCTACATCGGCGACGAGCGGGTGACCGACTGGGAAGCGCGGGACCGGAACCTGGGCATGGTCTTCCAGAGCCTCGCGCTGTTCCCCCACATGACCGTCTTCGACAACATCGCCTTTCCGCTCCGGATCAAGCGGGTCCCGGCCGCCGAGATCGGGGAGCGTGTGCGGGCGGTGGCAGCGACGGTGCACGTCGAGCGCTTGCTCGGAACGCGACCCGCGACGCTCTCGGGCGGCGAGGCGCAGCGGGTCGCGCTGGCGCGGACCATCATCGTCCATCCCGCGGTCTTTCTGATGGACGAACCGCTCTCCGGCCTCGACGCCAAGCTCCGCGTCGAGATGCGGACGGAGCTCAAACGCCTGCACGCCTCGCTGGGCGCGACGTTCGTCTACGTCACCCACGACCAGGCCGAGGCGATGACGATGGCCGACCGTATCGTCGTCATGCGCGACGGTGTCATCCAGCAGGTCGGAACGCCGCTCGCTATCTACATCGACCCCGTCAATCGCTTCGTCGCCGGATTCTTCGGCGTCCCGGCGATGAACTTCGTCGACGGCGAGCTCGCGCGGGACGGCGCGACGCTGACGTTCCGGGCCCCTGCGCTGCGCGTCCCCGTGGCGGCGCCGGCGTCGGCGGGCACACCGGCAGCGGTGCTGGGCGTGCGGCCGGAGCATGTCCGGCTGGCCGACACGGCCGGCGGGTGGCCGGCAACGGTGAGCCTGACCGAGACGCTGGGGGACGAGACACTCGTCTTTCTGGACTACGGCGGCCCGGCATCACTCGTCGCCAAGGTGGACGCGGAGGACAAGATCGCCGTCGGCGATCGGCGAGTGTTCACCATCAGGACCGACAAGCTCGTCTTCTTCGACGGCGTGACAGGAGAACGGATCCTGCGCTGAGACTCCGGGCGCCGGTCGGCCCTGCTCATCCCGCTGTTCTTGCCCTGCCTCCCGAGCCAATTCTCAAAACGGTCTTCTGACGTCCCTCTCGCCGCCACGAGCTCCCGGTCAGCACGCGCCGTCGCAGCCTGTCGATAGGTCACCTGCAGCTCGCCGTACTTCCAGGTGCAGTTTGAGACCACAAAATCCAGGAGTCTCCGCCTCGCACTTCAGCCGGGAGTACAAGCGGCACTT
>QHRS01000187.1 GCA_003221435.1 Candidatus Rokuibacteriota bacterium | reverse complement strand
CGAAAGCCGAATGAAGTCGCGTCGAGTCCGTTCACTCATGATTGGCCTCCTGGCTGGCGTCGGTGAGAATCCGGATGCCCCCCGGGCGATGTGCCCGACGGGCGTCTGCGTCCCCTTGGTAGGGCAGGGCGGCGTTTCGGTCGCGACGATTCTTTCACGCGCTCTGAGTATGCGCGCCCGGGGGACCTTGTCAACGTGCCGCGCGGCGTGATCCCCGTGGCCCGACTACTTCCACATCCGAGGATGGAAGCGAAAGACCTGGGCCTTTCCGGGGCGGACCTGCCCGAACATCCTGTGGCGTGGATCGATCAGATAGTTCCGCTCCGCCGGAATGACGACGGATGGCACCGAAAGGACCGCCCGCCTGCCGGCCAGGATCCACGCGGCGCCCAGGTCGGCCAGCGCGATCGGTGCCGGATAGGCTCGCCAATTCCGCGGAAGCCGACTTCCCGGCAGGTCTTCGAGGCTCTCGATCGCGCCCGCAGGAATGTCTGCCGGGACCGCGACCAGGTCGCCGGGGGCCTCCTCGGGACTCAGATGCACGAAATACTCGAGGGCGGCGNNGTTCCATCGCCCTCCCGCCAGCCGCGCGCCCTCTCCGTCGAACGCGGCGTATCGCCGCTTGCATATCCGCCAGACGCGGATCAGCTATGAACCCCATGCGCAATCCTGATGAGCAGGTCTTCCACCTCACGTGTCCCGACATCGGTGTCCAGATGGTGGAGGGGCGCGACGTTCCCGAGGGCTCGATTCGGCCGATGGAGCCAGGAGCTCGCCTTCTCTCGACTTCCGAGAACCTGTTCCGCCAGCGTGGCGATTCTTCCGAGACGCAACAGGCGATCGGACTCATCCGCCCGCAGACGGCGCTGTCGCTTTCTGCGAGCCAGCGTCCGGGCGGGAAGGTCGAGGGCCGCGATCAGGTCTCGCTGGCCGATCTGGAACCGTGAGCAGACAGCCTCGAGCGCGGCGTAGGGCAGCCCGGAGCGGACCTGTGCGATGAGGCCCCCCGTGCCGCGTGCCGTCCGCTTGAAGACCGCTCGCCCACCCAGTGTGTCCATGATCCGCGCCGGCCTGACCATTATCGCGCCTCCTGCAATATGGCATTGATCATACTGCCATATGCCGTTCCGCGCGATGGAGAGAAGCCATCGGCGCGGCCGAGGCGCACTCGCGCGCGGCACGGTTGCAGTCCGCGCGACCGTGCCGATACGTCGTCAGCGCCCGGACGTCTGGATGGCGTCCGGCGGGTATCCCCTGGGCAGCAGCACCCAGAGCCGCCCCTGCTCCCGCATCCGTCCGGCGAGTTCCCCGGCTTCCGCGCCGAAGCCCCAGAAGACGTCGGCGCGCACGCCGCCCTTGATGGCGCCGCCGGTGTCCTGGGCGAGCATGAGGCGCTGAAGCGGCTCTGCGCTCCTGGGCCAGGTGGTGGCGAGGAACACCGGAGCCCCTAGCGGGATTGAGCGCGCATCGACGGCGAGGCTGCGGCCGGCGGTGAGGGGCACGCCCAGCGTCCCGAGCGGGCCCGGGCCCGAGGCGGGCAACTCCCGGAAGAACACATAGCTCGCGTTCTGGCCGAGCTGCTCCGCTACCTTGCCCGGGCTCCTCGCGGCCCAGGCGCGAATCCCCTGCATCGAGGCCTCCTCCGCGGTCAGCTCGCCGCGCTCCACGAGCGTGCGGCCGATGGACGTGTAGGGATGGCCGTTCTGGTCCGCGTAGCCGACGTGGACTGTCTCCCCGGTGTCCAACTGGACCCGCCCCGAGCCCTGGACCTGGAGAAAGAAGAGGTCGAGTGGGTCATCCACCCAGAGGATCTCCCGGCCCTCGAGCCGCGCCCGGCCGCTCTCGATCTCTACCCGTGAATGGTAGGGCACGACACGCCTGCCCTCGATCCGACCTCGCAGCCGAAGGTGCCTGAGCTCTGGGTAGACCTCCGAGAGATCCACCACCAGCAGATCGTCGGGGACCCCGTAGAGGGGGTACCGGTAGGGCCCGGAGGCGGTGCGGCTCCCGCGAAGCAGCGGCTCGAAGTAGCCGGTGATCAGCCCATGCTCGCTGCCGCCCGGATTCACCACCTGGTACGGCGTGAAGCGCGACACGAAGAACCGGCGGACCGCTTCAGACTCAGCAGGCGCCAGCGCAGAGGCCTCGGTGCACACCTCGCCCCAGGCGGGCTGGCTGCTCAACGCGGCGCAGCTCCGCAGAAACGCCTCCCACCCATCCCGCTGGTCGTCGGCCCGCCAGCCGGGAATGGTAGCGAAGGAGGCCGGGCGCAAGGTGGCGACTGCCGCCGGGGACGGCGAGAATGGCGGAGCGGTCACGGGCGCGGCGCAGGCCGTGACCAACGCGAGGACCGCTGCGGCTTGGGCATACGCCATGCCTGGGTCCCGCCGGGACTGCTCCCGGAAGTTCGAGGCGCTCGCGACGTGCCGAGGGGTCGCGGCGGTCAGGACTTCATCGCCTCCGCGTAGGCATCGAGCCTCGGCAGCACGGCCTCGCGGGGCTCGGACGGCACGCCGAAGATCGCGCGCACGACGCCCGCCGCTTCCAGCGCGTCGAGCGCGGGCCGCTTGGGCGGCGCGAAGAAGATGGACACCGGTGCCGACTTCGGGTCGCGCCCCGCCTGCCTGAGCCGCTCGCGGAGCTCGGGGATCCGCTCGGCCGGGTTCTTGTTCGGGCGCAGGATCGGCATCCAGCCGTCGCCGAGGTCGACCACCCGATCGAACGTGGTCGCCCCGTCGCCGCCGATGAGGATGGGCGGGTGCGGCTTCTGGAGCGGCTTCGGGTCGGCCCAGATCTTGTCGAAGCGCACGAACTCGCCGTGGAATTCCGCCTCACGCTTCGTCCAGATCTCCTTCATCGCGAGCACGCGCTCGCGGAGCAGCCGCCAGCGCGTCTTGAACTGGGCGCCGTGGTTCTCCATCTCTTCGGCGTTCCAGCCGCCGCCGATGCCGAACAGGAAGCGGCCGCCCGACAGCCGGTCGAGGGTGGCGACTTCCTTTGCCGTGGTGATCGGGTCGCGCTCGATGACGAGGCAGATGCCGGTGCCGAGCTTGAGGCGCCGCGTCGCCGCGGCCGCCGCCGTCAGCGCGACGAAGGGGTCGTAGGCCGACCAGTAGTCACGCGGCAACTCCCCACCGCCGGGCCAGGGGGTCTTCCGGCTCGCGGGGATGTGCGTGTGCTCGGGAAACCACACCGACTCGAAGCCGCGCTCCTCGAGCGCCCGGGCCAGCTCGTCGGGGGGAATCGCGTACTCGGTGGCGAACATCACGACGCCGTAGTGCATGGGCAGCCTCCTTGGGTTCGGGCGCCAGCATACGTCAAGCCTCGGCTCACGTCAGCCCCGCAGCGTCCACCGCGGCGCTCCTCCGCGACGCCCCCACCGGCCACCGGTGGAGCCGGCGGGCAATGTACGCCCGACGGCTCTTTCAGGCGCTTCGTGACTGCAGCACGGCGGTGGCTCTGCCGGTGACCACCTTCTCGCCGCGCTGGTTCTCGGCCCAGAGCTCCAGCTCGACCAGACGCTCGCCGTTCTTCTCGCTCGTGCCGAGGACCCGACCCGTGCAGGTGATTACGTCCTTCAGGCGCACGAGCGCGGAGAACCGCACGCCGAGCTTCCGCACCGTGCCGGCGCCGAGCCAGTCCGTCACGCTCTGCGCGACGAAGCCCATCGACAACATGCCGTGGGCGAAGACGCCGCCCATGCCCGCCGCCCTGGCGAACTCGTCGTCCTGGTGGATCGGATTGAAGTCGCCGGAGGCTCCCGCGTAGCGGGTGAGCTGGATCTGCGCGATCGGGCCTTTCACCAGCGGCGGGATCGCGTCACCGACCTTCACGTCCTCCCCGTAGACCTTCGCGTACTTCATAGCCGCACCACCGTGACGTGCCGCAGCGTGCCGACGACCTCGCCGCCGCGGTCGACGATGACCGTCTCGCGGGTGACGAGGGCCATGGGGCCGCTCTTACCGGTCTTGTCCTGGATGTCGACCACCTTCGTCCGGCAGGTGAAGGTCTCGCCGGGCCGGATCTGGCGGTGGATCTCGAACTCCTGCTCGCCGTGCAGCACGCGCCCGATGTCGACGCCGAGGTCCCGGAGGAGCGCGGCCGCGTCCGCGGTCTCGTCGCGGAACGTGATCGCGAACGTCGGCGGCGCGATGATATCGCCCCATGCGGACGCGCCGCCGATGTCGTCATCGACGTAGTTCTGGTTGAGATCGCCGATCGCCCGGGCGAACGCCTTGATCTTCCCGCGCTCGGCCGTCACGACGAACGCGGGGTACTCCTTGCCGACGAGCGCTCTGTCGATCCGGATCGGCATCAGCCGGCGGCCTTTTTCTTCAGCGCGCGCTCGAGGAACTTCTCGAGGTTCGGGATGACGACGCGTTCGTGCCGGCCCTCGGCGATCTTTTCCTTCTCGTCCCACGCCTCGACGGCGAAGAGGTAGCGCCGGCCGTCGGTCTCGAGGAGCGTCGCCTTGGCGCGCACCTTCATGCCGACCGGCGTCGCGGCGAGGTGCTTCACCTCGACCAGGGTGCCGACGGTCGACGCGCCGGGGGGCAGGTGAGGGTGGATCACCGATCCGGCGGCATCCTCTAGCAGACCGACCAGGAACGGCGTCGCGAAGACGTTGACGTCCGTGTTCCCCATGGCGTGGGCGGTGCGGTCGGGGGTGACCGTGTAGGCGACTTCCGCTGTGGCTCCGGGCCGGATCTCCATGGTCCCCTCAGCCCATCAGCAGCGACCCTGGCCGGCGGCGGGCTCGCGAAGCGACGCGAGCGCAGCCATCCCGGCGACGCCGGCCGCGGTCGTCTTGAGGAACTCGCGACGGCTCGTCCCCGCGGGTTCGGCGGAGCCCGTGGCGTGGCCGCAGCAGTGGGTGAAGCGCCAGCGAAAAAGTCGGAACGGCTTCATCGCATCCTCCTCCAGATGACCGGCGTGCTGCTCTGCGCGCGTCGGGAACCCGCGTCAGACTCGCTCCATGCGCGACGCGGTGTCAAGAAGTGCTTTCCACCACCGACGGCGTTATCCGGGAAGGCGCGGACTCCCGAAGGAAGCACCCGGAGATCAGCGCGAGCC
>QHRS01000207.1 GCA_003221435.1 Candidatus Rokuibacteriota bacterium | reverse complement strand
CGTGTCCAGGAATGTCCGAAACTCCCGCGCGCGGTGGCGCCGGTGAAACTCCCCAATCACCGCGCCGCTCTTGGCGTCCAGGGCGGCGAAGAGCGTCGTCGTGCCATGCCGGGTGTAGTCGTGGCTCCGGCGCTCCGCCTGCCCAGGCCGCATGGGCAGCACCGGTTGGGTGCGGTCGAGCGCTTGGATTTGGGCCTTCTCATCGACGCAGAGGACCAGAGCTTTGTCCGGCGGGTCGAGGTACAGCCCCACGATATCGCGCACTTTGTCGATGAAGAGCGGGTCCTTGGAGAGCTTGAAGGTCTTGACCCGATGCGGCTGCAGCGCGAACGCGCGCCAGATGCGGCTCACCGCCGTCTGACTCAATCCACAGCGCTTCGCCATCGCGCGGGTGCTCCAGTGCGTGGCGTCACGCGGTGTCGTCTCCAGGGTCAGCCGCACAATGCGTTCGACCTCGGCGTCCATGATCTTGCGCGGTGCGCCTGGGCGGGGCTCATCGAGCAGCCCATTGAGCCGCTTCCGCACGAAACGGGTGCGCCAGCGACCCACCGTTTGTCGCGTGATGCCCGCGGCGATCGCGATGGCGCCGTTCGTCCGATCCGTCGCGCACGCCAGCACAATGCGGGCGCGCTGGGCGAGCGCTTGCGCCGTCTTGGGGCGGCGCGCCCACTGTTCGAGCGTCTCGCGTTCGTCAGCGGTCAGGATCACAGGCGGTGTCGGGCGACCCGTGCGCATCGGCGTCCTCCGTGTTTACACGAAGAACACCGGAGTGCGCTAGTCTGTTTCATGACTTCAGACTCAGGACACTAGGCGGGCGATCAGGCCGCCGCGTGCGGTACCGGCGGGCGGTTTCACCGATCCGTCGACACAGTGTCAGAAACGAACAAATTCCATCGGTCATGAGGTGGCCGTCGTTCGATTTTTCAAAACTTTAGTGGAGTGGCATTTCTCTTGCTGACCACCCGGGCGTGCGTCGATCTCCCGATCCTCCAGAGAAATTGCCGGGAACGGCGGGGTCTTCGTTCGCGCTGGCCGGTGCCCTTCTCGCCGCCCTACTCCTGTTCGGAGGCTGCGCCGAAACTCGTTCCGGACACTTCGGCCTGCTGCCGAATGCTGGGCCGCTGGTCATGCTGGTCGTCAGCGAGGACCCTGCAGTCGTCCGGCGCGAGTGTCGCGACGTGCAGGCGTCGGGGCCGGTCGTCGGCTGTCAGTTGTCGTGGCCCGTCGTGCTGCCGGACGGCGGGCCGGTGAGGGTCGTCAAGATCGTCCGCTATACGGACTCGCTGCCGTCGGCGATGGCCTTCGAGATCGATATGCACGAGCTCTGTCATGCCGTCGCAGTCCTCCAGTCGATCGAGGATCCCTGCCACATCGGAAACGACGGCGTGCTGGGGTCGTCGGTGCCCCAAGGCGCGGCGTTTCTGCGGCGCTGACGGCTCCCGGCGGTCTTCCCCGGAGCCTCGAAATCAGCGCTCCCGTCGCGAGACGAAGCGGTTCCTGTAAATCCAGAACCTGAGCGGTAGCGCGGTCGCGCGCGTGATGCCGACCCGCGGGCCGACGCCAACGCTGAATTCACGCGGCGCGTCCGGTGGGCCGATCTCGAGCGGCCCACGCGTGAGATCCACCCCGTTGTCGCGCAGCGTGATCCCGAGCGCCTCGGCGAGCTTCCCGGGACCGTTGGTGAGCGAGACGGAGTCGACGGCAACGCCCCGCCGCCGCGCCATCACCCGCGCTCCCGCAACGGGCTCAAGCGCCCGGATCAGCACGCAGCCCGGCCGTCCGGCGCGGCCCGTGATCGCGTTCAGGCATTGATGCAGGCCGTAGATGCGGAAGACGTATGCGTGCCCGCCCTCGCCGTAGAACAGCCTGCGCGCGGCGACCGGGCGGGTCGCGGCGTGTGAAGCGGGATCCTCGGGCCCCAGGTAGGCTTCGGTTTCGACAATGCGCCCGGCTGTGATCGCCCCGCCGTGCGTCGAGACGAGGATGCAGCCGAGTAGATCGCGCGCGACAGCGCGCGTCGGGCGGAGGTAGAACTCACGCGGGAGCGTCACGGTCAAAACGGCGGAGACGAGGGCTCCGGGGCAAAGTCGCGGCGGGGCGCGGGCGTGGCGCCAGCCCGGGTGCCCGCGGCGCAGCACTGGGCTGAGATCGGGCGAGCGATTGGGCGCGCCGTGGGATTCCGGCGGGGCGCGGGTGTGGCGTCAGCCCGGGTGCCCGCGCCCTGATAAAAGTCCGCGAACGAGCCGGCGCAGCGACTCCTCGTCGAACGCGGTGCCCTCACGGCTCGGCAGCTCGGCCTCAGTCTTGAGCCCGGTCTCGCTGATGATCGCGCAGATCGTCTGTGCGGGGTCGAGGTCCTTGTGCTCGAGCAGGCGCCGGAGCACCGCCACCGTGGCGACCCCGGTCGGCCCCGCCCAGATGCCTTCCACGCGGGCGAGCATCCGCTGCGCCTCGAGAATCTCCGGATCCTCGACGTCGGCGGCGAGCCCGTTGTCCTTGCGGAGCAGGCGCAGGACCCAATCGCCCTTCCGTCCCGGGTTGCCGGCGGCGAGGCCTTCGGCCACGGTGTAGCCGATCTTGAGCGGCGTGATCGGCGTCCCGTCGCGGAACGCGCGCGCGATCGCGTTGGCGCGGGTGGCCTGCGCGGCCACCATTCGCGGAGCGCGTGAGATCAGCCCGGCCTCGCAGAGCTCCCGGAAGCCGCGGGCCGTCGCGATGAACGTCTCGCCGACCGCCACCGGCGCGACGACGACATCCGGCGCGACGAACCCGGTCTGCTCGGCGATCTCGTACGCGAGCGTCTTCTTCCCCTCGTGCTTGTACGCGTTGCGCGACGCGCCGCAGTCGAAGAAGAGCCGCTCCTCGACGAGTCGGTCCCAATGGCTGATCAGGTCGTCATACACGCCCTTGTAGATGATCAGGTCCGACGCGGTCGCCGTCATGTGCAGGAGCTTCGGGGCCGAGGCGCGCTCGTAAGCGAAGATCAACGAGCGCAGGCCGGCCCGCGCCGAGTACGCGGCGATCGACGAGCCCGCGTTGCCCGAGCTGACGACCGACGTCGCCCGATACCCGAACTGGAGCGCGGCGCCGACAGCGGTCGCCGACGTGCGGTCTTTCACGGTGCCCGTCGGATTCGCACCGTCGTACTTGAGCAGCAGGCGCCGGACCCCGAGCCGCGCGGCCAAGCGCGGGCAGTCGAGCAGCGGCGTCCCGCCCTCGCCGAGCGTCACGCGATGCCCGGGATCGGCGATCGGCAGCATCGCGGCGTACCGCCAGAGCCCCGTCCCCGAGAAGAGCGCGGGTCCCGCGGCGCGCAGGCGGTCCACGTCGTAGCGCAGCTCCAGCAGCCCGCGGCATTTCTCGCACTCGAGGCGGTAGCCGAGCACGTAGATCGCGCCGCAGTCGATGCAGGCGAGCTCGCGGGCGAGGGACTCGCTCATATCTCGAAGGGGGCCTCGACGCCTCCCCCAGGATTCGACTGCGGCGGCAAAGCCGCCGCTCGGAACGGCAGCGGGAACGACGAGGGAGCGGGGCCGGACACGGTGTCGCTCACAGCCGACCGAACCGCTCGTCGAGCGCCTGCAGCATCTCGTCGATCCGGTGGCGGATGGTGTGCTCGGCCATCGCCCGACGGCGCGCGTTGTCGCCGATCGCGCGGGCCTCGTCGGGATGGGCGAGGTAATGGTCGAGCTGCCGCCGGAGCTCGGGCAGGTCGTTGTAGGCGACGACCTCTTCCCCCGGTTTGAACAGCGTCGGCAGCTCGTCCTTGAAATCCACGACCTGGCACGCGCCCGCGGCGGCCAGCTCGAACGTGCGGTTGTTCACGCTGACGATGTCGTTCATGGGGTGGTGCGGGTTGAGCGAGAGCCGCGCGCCGCAGTAGATCGCCAGCTTCTCGCGGCCCCAAACGCTGCTCCCGGCGACCAGGTCGCGCACCTGCGGATCGGCCGCGTCCCAGCCCGGCCCCCAGATCCGCAGCGGGTATGCCGCCAGCTCGCGCAGCAGGCGCTCGCGGTAGGGGTAGCGGCTGCCGACGAACGCGATCGTGCCCGCGAGCGCCGTCGCCTCTTCAGCGGTCGGCTCGACGGGGTGGTGCAGCGCCGGCACGCAATACCAGGGCAGGTAGTAGAGGTTCTTCAGGCCCACCTTCTCGAGCTGCCGGAGCGCGTACCGCGCCTTCGTGAAGAACAGGTCGTAGGCCTCGATGCACTCGAACGGGATCATCAGGAGCGGGTTGTCGGGGAAGTAGTTCAGGAACAGGGCGTCGATCCGCGTCTTCACCCGCCGGATCATTCCCGGCGTGATGGGGCCGCCCTTGAAGACTAGTACGAGGCGCGGCCGCCACTGGAGACACAGGCGCTCGAGCCGCCGCAGGATCCAGCGCTGGTAAGCGGCCTTGGTGCTCTTGTTCTTGTAGAGCACGTCAGGAGCTCGGCGCCGACGTCCATGCCCATGTGCTCCACGCCGAGGGACGGCGCCACGATCAGCCAGCGCATTCAGCGGTCCAGCTCGATCAGATACTCCTTGATCCGCTTGGCGTCCGGCGCGTCGGGCTTGAGCGCGAGATACTTCTGGAACGCCTCCTTCGCGTGCGTGCTGTCCTTCTGCTGGTAGTAGAGGAAGCCGAGCTGGCGGAACGGGTCGGGAAACGCCGGGTCGAGCTCGGTGGCACGCTCGTAGCGCTCGAGCGCGAGCTTGCTGAGCGACTCCTTCTCGGCGAGCGTGCGCGCGCGCTGGGCCCGGAGCCGGTAGAGGTCGCCGTAGTAGAGCTGCGCCGTCGGATCCTTCGGCGTGATGGCCAGCACGCGGTCGAGCTGGTCCTGGCCCAGCTTGAAGCGCCCGGCCCGGACGTCGAGCAGCGCGTTTTCACGTACGACGGTGCGCGTGCGGAGCGCGAAGTCCTCCGAGTTCTTCTCCCCTCCGACGCCCACGTACCTGGTCCCCAGCAGCTCCCGCGTCGTCTTGATCCGCTCGTCGAGCCGCGGGTGGTTGCCGAAGAAAAACGTCTCGAGCGCGCCGCGGTCCCCGGCGTCCTCCTTCAACAGCTCGAAGACCTTCGGGGCTTCGTTCGGGTCGAAGCCGGCGTGGGCCAGCTTGTCCATGCCGCCCTCGTCGGCTTCCCGCTCGAGATCGCGTCCGTAGCCGTTGATGGCCGCGAGCGCGGCGAGCTGGAGGCCGAGCCCGAGCACTGCCTGGGCGGTCTGGCTCAGGACGGCTGCGCCGACCCGGTCGCCCGACTGGGCCCGGGAACCCGCTGCGGCGGCCACGCCGATCGACGCCGCGATCGCGATCACGTTGAGCAGGATCATCTTGTTCTGCGCGTCCCGGTTGAACTTGAGGGCGTGCCGGTTCGTGACGTGGGTCATCTCGTGGCCGACGATCGTCGCGAGCTGCGCCTCGTTGTCAAGCCGCGAGAGAAGCCCCGTATGGACGTAGATCTTGCCGTTCGGCATCGCGAACGCGTTCAAGGTCGGATCGCGCAGGACGTGGAACTGGAAGCCGGGACCGCCGGCCTTCCGGACCTCCTCGGGCGTCAGCCGGTCTCCGATCTTGCCGAGGTAGTCCTCGAGCAGGGGATCGTCGTACAGCTTCGCCGTCTTCTGGATCTTGTCCTCCTCCTTCTCCGCCTCGGCCCAGATCCGCTGCTCGTCGGCCTCGGGCTTGAACGGCTTGCCGCCGAAGCCCATCGGCTGTACGTTCCGGCTCGCGCAGCCGGGCAGGGCGAGAGCGAGGACGAGGAGGCCCGCGAGAAATCTTCTTGGGCTTCGGCAGTTCGCGCGATACCATGCGGCCATGAAATTCACCCGCCTTCTCCCACTGGTTCTGGTCGTGTTCGTCGCGACGGGATGCGCCACCCCGTCGCCCCGCCCGCCCCGCAGCGAGTTTGAGGATATACCCGTGCCCAAGGGTCTCACCTACCAGCTGGACAAGTCCACCGTCATCGAGTCGCCGGCCGTGAAGGCCGCCCGTCTGATCTATCGCGGCCGCCTGGAGCCCGAGAGCCTCGGCCAGGCCATGCGCGCCACGCTCGAAGCCAACGGGTGGCGGCACGTGAGCACGACGACCACGTCCGGTCGCGGGACGATCCAGGTTTACGAGAAAGCCAGCAACGCACTCCAGGTCCACATCTACGAGGGAGTCTGGTACACCTACGTCGAGGTGGACGCGACGCGGGCAGTGCAGACCCAGTAGGGTCCATCGCCCCAGCCGGTTTTTCCCCCGCCAGAGTCGATGCGATGATCGCGCAACCCGGCGATCGCCGCTCAGAGCGCGCGAAAGAATCGTCGCGACCGGTGGCCGGTGGGGGGTGTCGCGGGGAGCGGCGCTCGAGCCCCCCCGACGTTGACTCAGTACCCGCGGCTGCGATCGACCACGTGGACGAGACCGCGCGACGCGGCGTAGCGGCGGAGGTTGTCGTTGAAGATCGTCGCGATCTCCTCCGGCGCGCTCGGCCCGGAGATGTGCGGCGTGATCACGACGTTGGCGAGCGCCCACAGTGGGTGCGCCGGCGGGAGTGGCTCCTCGTCGAAGACGTCGAGAATGACGCCGCCGATCCGCCGCTGCTCGAGCGCCGCGAGGAGGGCGCGCTCGTCCACGATCGGCCCGCGGGCGATGTTAACGAGCCAGGCCGTCGGCCGCATCGCGGCCAGTTCCCGCTCGCCGATCAAACCGCGCGTGGCCGACGTGAGCGGGAGCGCGAGCACGGCGAAGTCGGCGGCGCCGAGCGCCCGCGTGACCTGGCCGACGCGGTAGACCCGGTCGACATGGGCGACCCGCCGGCCGGTGCGGCTGACGCCGATCACGCGCATGCCGAAGCTCCGCGCGGCGCGCGCCAGGGATCGGCCGATCTCGCCGAGGCCCACCAGCGTGAGCGTCTT
>QHRS01000051.1 GCA_003221435.1 Candidatus Rokuibacteriota bacterium | reverse complement strand
GGTTGTTTCCCCGCGCAGCACGAGATCGCTCGCCGCGGCCGCAGAGCACGCAACGAAGCTCCTCATCCCCGCGACGAGATCGGGCTGACCCATGCGAATCCCGTACGTCTCGTGCACGACTCGCTCGGCATCACAGAGGTAGGGGAAGGTGAGCTGAAATTTCCGGTGGTACAGCCGGGCCTCCTCGGGAGTGTTGTGCGTGACCTGGAGGATCTCCCCGTTGTTTTTCTGGATCTCTGGATAGCCTTGGCGCAACTGCGCCATGTGCCGTCGGCAGAACGGTCAGAAGAGGCCCTTTGAGAACCACAGCACGACGTTGCGCTTCCCGCGGTAATCCTCGAGCGCGATGTCAGACCCCTGCGCCGCCGGCAGGCGGAAGTTGGGCGCCCGGGTGCCGACCCCGGGCATCTCGGTCCGCTCCATTCGTTCCATCACGTCGTTCTCCCCTCGTTTCGAAGAGAAACGGTAGCATCATGCGGGCCGGAACGCGACACGATCATCGAAGGGGGCCTCGGCGGCCCCCTCCGAGCCTCCCCCAAACCCGCATTGCGCCGGCAAAGCCGGCGCTCGACGGCTGATACTCCGACGGGCTCCCGGCGGTGGTCGAGGTGGGGCGCGGTCATACAGACCGCGGGCCGGCGAGAACGCTCGGCCGCGCGGACCCGGACCGGAACACGGGCGCCAGGAAATTGTACATGGCGTAGCATTCGAGCGCGAAGGGCGGGAAGCCGAGGTAGCCGAGCACCGGCATCTCGAAGACCTTCACCGCGCCGAAGTACGGCACGGTGTAGGTCCACCTCGCCAGCGCCCGATAGTTCCAGAACTCCCAGAGCACGCCGCAGACGACGCCGCTGGCGAGAAGCGATCCGACGAGCGAGGCTTCGCCGCGCTCGAGGAGGCGGAGCCACGAGGCCCGGCCCCACCGGTAGTTGATCGGCTCGAGCAGGAGGACGTAGCCGACCCAGACGAGCGGCACCAGCCACGGCGACACGACCGCGAGCGGGAGCGCCACGGCGACGACCCCCGCGGCGATCGAGAGCGAGAGCGCCCACCGTGGCGGCTTGACCGGCGCGACACGAAACCCGGCGAAGAGCGTCGCCGCGAGGATGCGCGCCGTCAGGAACAGCGCCGGAAAGATCGTCGCGAACGCCCAGTCGTAGCCGACGCGGCGCAGGAACGGATTCGGCTCGAGGTTGTGGTACTGCCACCAGAGACCGGCGGTATCCTGGCCGCCGCGCCAGAATCGTGGCGCGTTGTACCACTCGAACAGCCACCAGCAGCCGATCGAGGTGAGGACCACGCCGACGAGCTCGGCGCGATCCGTCGTCAGGAAGGACCGCCCGGTCACGCGGGCGACGAGCGCGTCGGCGAAGAGCACGTAGCCCGTCCAGACGACCGGCGTGAACCATTCCCCCACGAGCGTGCTGCCGCGAAACAGAAGGGCCTCGGCCGTTGCGACGACGCCGAGGCCGACCCAGCCGTGTGGAGGCATCGCTACCTTCAGCAGGTTCCGCAGAAAGGTTATCGGATCGACGCGAGATCGACCGGAAACCGCGCCACTTCGTTGCCATCCGGATCGCGGACCACCAGCACGACGCCTGCCGTCGTGCCGAGCGTCGCCGTCGAAAACCCGTATACGGACCGCGCCAGATACCGCCCGTCGGGCTGCCGGAGCGCGCTACGCTCGTTCTGGACGAACGAGGGGCGCAGCTCGCCCGCGCCGACCTGCAGCACCGGCTCGTAGAAGCGGGCGAAATCGCCGCGCGGACCGCGGAGTGACACCCAGAAGACCAGGCGTCCCCTGTCCTCGCGCAAGAGCTTCTCGACGTCGGCGGGCTTCATCGTGTTCTGCTTGAACGCAGCCTGACGCGCCGCGAGCGCGAGGCGGTGAAAGGGCGTCATCACGGTGACTTCGCCCGCGCCGGTCGATTGGACCCACTCGCTGCCGAAGGTCTCTGCGGTCACGCTGCGCTCGCCGACGTGAATCGCCTCCGCCTGCTCGCGCTCGGTGAGGGTGAAGGAGACCGCCGCCGCTGGCGCGCTCCGCGCCGCGCACGCGAGTCCGGCGGGGCCTACCTGGCCTCGTTCGCGGGGGCGACGTTGCCGACCGTGACGACGTGGAACGTCGCGGGCACGAGATAGCGGCCCGCCACCCGGCGGACGTCCTCCGCCCTGACCTGCGCCACGCGCGCTTTGAACGTGTCGGCGTAATCGAGCCCGAGCCCCTGCTCCTCGACGCCCACCAGGAAGTTCGCCACCTTCGAGGACGTGTCGAGCCGGAGCGGGAAGCTACCGATGAGATAGGACTTGGCCAGCGACAGCTCCCGGTCGGTGACCGGCTCTTGCGACATGCGCGCCAGCTCGTCCCGGGTGATGCTGAGCGCCTTCGCGACCTCGCTCGTGCGCGTCTGCAGCCCCACGACCGCCGTCGATCCATAGCGGCCGGGCGAGACGTGGCTCCCGACGGAGTACGCGAGCCCGCTCTCCTCCCGCACCCGGAGGTAGAGCCGCGAGGCGGACCCGCCGCCCAGGATGTAGTTGGCGACGACGAGGGCGAAGTAGTCCGGATTGTCCTGGCGGATCGCGCGGCGCCCCATGTCCACGGTCGCCTGCGTGAGGTCGCGCTTGATCGTCCGCGTCTGCGGCGGCGGAGGCGGCGCGTCGTCGACGCGCACGGTCGGCGCCGGGGTCGACGGCCGCGGCCAGCTGCCGAGGCGGCCCAGGATCTCCTTCCGCGCCTCCTCGACGGTCACGGCGCCCACGACGGCGACGATCGCCGTGTCGGACCGGACGTGCCGCCCGTAGAACTGGACCACGTGCTGGCGGGTCAGCGCGCCGACCGATTCGCGCGTGCCCTCGACGGGGTGGCCGTACGGATGGCGCGGATACACGAGCCGCATCAGCTCACGGCCGGCCACCGCCTCCGGATTCTCCTCGGAGCGCTTGATCGCCGCCTGGATCTCCTTCACCCTGAGCGCGAGCTCCTGCTCCGGGAACGACGGGGCGCGGATGACGTCCGCGAGGAGATCGAGCCCGAGCGGTAGGTCTTTCTTGAGAACCGACAGCGCCACGGTGAGGCCGTCCCGACTCGCGTTGGACTCAAGGCTTCCGCCCACGAACTCGATCGCGCGATCCAACTCCTCGCCCGAGCGGGCCGCCGTGCCCCGCGTCAGCAGCTCGGCGGTGAGGCTCGAGAGGCCCGGCGCATCGGGCGGATCGAACGCGCTGCCGGCGCGGAAATACACGCGCACGGCGACGATCGGCACCGCGGGCCGCTCCGCGACGAGCAGCACGATCCCGTTCGGCAGGACCTCGCGGTGCGCGATCGGACCGGCCGCGGCCGCGGCCGGCAAGACGAGCAGGAGCGCGGGGACGACGAGTCGGACGCAGGTATGCATCGCACTCAATGATATACCTCAGGCGAACCGCGCGTTCGCGAGCCGCGCGAGGCTCTCCTCCTTGTGGACCCGCTCGTCGTAGCCGATCTGACGGAACACGTCCGCGAGAGACCCGAACGGGCCGTAGTCGGCGCGGAACATGCTCTCGAAGGGTTCCGCCTCCAGCTCGGGGTGCTCCCGGACGAACTCCATGTACTCGTGCTCGGCGTGGTCCTCGAAGTCGGCGTTGAGCTGGTAACTCCGAGCGGGACGCGCCACGTACAGAAGCCAGACGATCTGATAGTAGAGGAAGGCGATCGCCTGGGGCACGAGCCAGTACCAGAAGAAGCCCTCGCGGATCCCGCGCTTGTCGATCAGCTCCTCCAGGATCAGCAGGTGCCACTGCTCGTTGTCCTGCTGCAGGCGGCTCTCGCGCACGCGATCGAACACCCGGCGCGCGAAGTCGGGGAACGTCGACGTGTGCGTGATCGCGACGTAGGCGACCTGCTCCCACGCCTGGTAGGGCACGCGCGCGATCAGCTCGAGCACCTTGAACTTGCTGAGCGTGCGCCGCCGGCCGTAGACGAGGTCCAGGCCGCGGAACAGCGCCTGCGCCAGCCACCCGTACGCGCGCCGCGGCGTTGTGAGCGTCAGGGCTTGCTCGGCGCGCAGCTCCGCGGACGTCAGGCGCTTCACGACCGGCCCGTCAGTCCAGTTGCTTCCGGAACCGGAACACCGCGAGCGTGAAGACGACGGCGCCGAAGCCGGCGAGCGGCATCAGGTTGGGCCACAGATAGCCGAGCCCCACGCCCTTCAGCACGATGCCGCGCACGATCCTGAGGAAGTACGTGAGCGGGATCGCCGCGGCGAGATACTGCGCGCCGCGGGGCATCCCCTCGATCGGAAAGAGCAACCCGGAGAGGTAGATCGAGGGCAGGAACGTCAGAAAGGCGAGCTGCATCGCCGCCGGGACCGTGCGGGCCGCGGTGGACACGAAGATCCCGATGCCGAGCGTACCCCACATGAACAGGAGCGCCATCGCGTAGAGCAGGACGAGGCTCCCGCGGATGGGCACGTCGAAGACGAAGCGCGCGACGAGCAGCGCCATGGTCATCTGCCCGTACGCGACGAACAGGTTCGGGATGATCTTCCCGAGCAGCAGCTCCCACCGACGGATCGGGCTGACGATGAGCGCCTCGAGCGTGCCCCGCTCCCGTTCGCGGACCACCGCCACCGCCATCGCGGTGATCGTCGTCTGCATCAGGAGCGCGCCGATCAGCCCTGGGACGATGAAGATCGCTGAGACCAGGTCCGGGTTGTACCAGGCCCGCACCCGGAAATCCACCGGGGGACCGTTGCGGCGCACCACCGTGCCCTCGACGGTGTGGGTCAGGACGTCCAGCGACCGCGCCGCCCCGAGCGACGCCGCGGCGTTCATCGCCGACGTCGCGACCATCGGATCCGAAGCGTCGACGATCACCTGGATCTCGGCACGCGCCCGTGAGAGCTGCTTGGCGTAATCGGGCGGGATCACGACGCCGACCTTCGCGTTGCCCTCGTCGATCAGCCGCGTCAGCTCGCGCTGGCTCGCCACCCAGTAGCGGATCGTGAAGTACTGACTGTTCTCGAACGCCTCGAGGAGTACCCGCGCCTCCAGGCTGCCCGACTGCTCGAACACCGCCGTCGGGACGTGCTTGACGTCGGTGTTGATCGCCCAGCCGAAGATGAACAGCATCACGACCGGGACGAACAGCGCCAGCGTGACGGCGAGCGGGTCCCGGCGGAGCTGGATGAACTCCTTGGCAATGATCCCGACGAGCCGGCTCACCATCCCCTAGACCATCGGAGGGGGCCTCGACGGCGATACGTCGTTGTCGGTCGTCGGCGATCCTTGGTCCTCAACATGCCGCGTGGCGCCTCCTCCCTCGGCCTCGTCCGGCGCGCAACGTGGAACGGCACCAAACCACTAGGAGCCTCTCGCAGTAACCGGCTTCGAGCGCCGGCTTTGCCGGCGCCCGACCTGGGGGAGGCTCGGAGGGGGCCGTCGAGGCCCCCTTCGATTGTCTAGACGGCCCCCAATTGCTCCCGCAGCCGCAGCTTCCGTTCCTTGTCCACGAACGAGACGAACAGGTCCTCCACCGACGGCTCGACCTCGTGCACCCAGTTGACCGCGAGGCCCTCGTGCTCGAGGAACGCGCGCACGTCGTCGGCGCTCGGCCCGTCGGCCATGATGAGCCGGAGTCGCGTGCCGATCCGCACGACCTCCTCGATCGCGTGCCAGTCCGAGAGCGCGTCGGCCGCCTTGCGCAGATCCTCGGCGGCGACCTCGACGACCGTCCGCCGGAACGCTTCGGTCTTGATGCGCGCGGGGCTTCCCTGGGCGATCAACCGGCCCTGGTAGATGAAGCCGAGGGTGTCGCACAGCTCCGCCTCATCCATGTAGTGGGTGGTCACGACGATCGTCGTGCCCTCGTCGGCGAGGCGGCGGATCACCGCCCAGAACGTTCGGCGCGAGACCGGGTCGACACCCGCCGTCGGTTCATCCAGAAAAATCAGCCGGGGCCCGTGCACGAGCGCGCACGCCAGCGCCAGGCGCTGGCGATAGCCGCCGGAGAGTTGGCCCGCGAGCTGGCGCTCGCGGCCGCCGAGATCGGCGAGCCGCACCATCCGCTGGATCCGGGGCCCCCGCTCGGGTTTGGGCACCATGTAGACGCGCGCGTAGAACGTGAGGTTCTCCTCCACGGTCAGGTCGTCGTAGAGGGAGAACTTCTGGGACATGTAGCCGATGGCCGATTTCACGCGTTCGGGCTCGGCGACGAGGTCGATCCCGAGTACGTGGCCCCCGCCCTCGCTCGGCTCGAGGATGCCGCACAGCATCCTGAGCGTCGTGGACTTGCCGGCGCCGTTCGGCCCGAGGAAACCGTACAGCTCGCCCGTGCGTACCGTGAGGTCGAGATGGTCGACGGCGACGATCTTACCGAAGCGCCGCGTCAGCCCCCGCGTCACCACCGCGGCCGGAGCAGCAGCGTCCATGCTACGTCTGCGCCCCGGCTCCGAGGACCGCGTCGGCCGGCATGCCGGGCTTGAGGGTGCCCTCGAAGTTCGAGAGGCCGATCTTGATGCGGAAGACGAGGTTCACGCGCTCCTTCCTCGTCTGCACGTTCTTCGGCGTGAACTCCGCCTCGGACGCGATCTCGGTGATCTTGCCCGGGAAGGCGCGACCCGGAAACGCGTCCACGGTGACCTGCGCGGGCTCGCCGAGCCGGATCCGGCCGACCTCAGCCTCGGGCACGTACGCCCGCACCCACATGTCGGATGGATCGACCAGGGTCACGATCGGGACGCCCGGGTTCGCCATCTCGCCCGCCTCGAGATTCTTCCGCAAGACCACGCCGGTCAGCGGCGAGACGATCTTGCCCTCCCGGAGCCTGCTCTCGGCGAGCGCCAGCGCCGCCCGGGCCTCGGCGACCCGGGCGCGCGCGCCCGCCACCGCGTCCGGGCGCGGGCCGGCCATCAGGAGCTCGAGGCGCTCCTGGGCCGCCTTGAGCTCGGCGCGGGCCGCGGCGATCTCCTGCACCCGGGACCCCGCTTCGACCAGGCTCAACTTCTCCCGGGCGCTCCCCTGGTTGGCGACCGCCACCTCCCACGCCTGCTTCGCGCGATCCACCTCCTGCGCCGCGACCAGTTCCTTCGCGTACAGCTCCTGCGCTCGGCGGTACTCGCGCTCGGCCCAGTCCCGGGAGGCGGCGGCGCTCCGCATCGCCTCGCGCGCCTGCTCGACCTCCTGGACGCGTGAGCCGGCGAGCAGGTCGTCGAGCCGCGCCTCGGCGCGCGCCACCTGGGCGCGCGCCTCGTTGATCTCGTACACCCGGGCGCCGGCCTCCAGGTCCTTGAGCTGCGCCTCGGCGGTTCGCAGCGCAGCCTCGGCCCGGCGCGCTTCGGCCTCCAGATCGGTGAAGTCGAGCAGCGCGATAATCTCCCCCTTCGTGACGGCCTGCCCGGCGTTGACAAGGAGCGAACTGATCCGCCCTGCGATCTTCGCGCTCACGTCAACCTGACGCGCCTCGATCGTGCCGGTCACCTGGACCGTGCCGTCCCCGGCCGGGCCGAACCGGCGGGCGGCGTAGGCGGCGGCAAGCCCGAGGGCGACGACGAGAGCCGCAACGGCGAGAAGCCTCAACCAACGGGCCATCATCGGTCACGTGGCTCGCACGCGTCAGGACTTCGGGACGAGGATGCCGACGTTCTTCCTGTCGTCGGGGAAGTAGGCGTTCGCGACCCGCATGAGCTGCTCGGCCGTGACGGCGCGGATCCTGGGCACGAACTGATCCTTGAGCCGGTAGCCGCCGATCAGCTCGAAGCGCGCCAGCAGCGAGGCCCGGCTGTGCACGGAGTCCTCTTGGAAGACGAAGCTCGCCTCGATCTGGTTCTTGGCGCGCAGCAGCTCCTCATCGGAGACGGGCTCCTTCTTCAGGCGTTCCATCTCGCCGAGCAACTCCTTTTCGAGCGCCTCCGGCGTCTGTCCCGGCAGCGGAGTCGCCCAGAACCAGAACAGGTTCGGATCGAAGGAAAAGTAGGAGTAATCGCCGCCAGCGTTCAGCGCGAGCTGCCGGTCGTGGATCAGGTTCCGGTAGAGCCGCGAGGCGCGTCCTCCCGACAGCACGGTCGAGAGCAGCTCGAGCGCCGGCGCGTCCTCCGAGCGCGAGTTCGGCACGTGGTAGGCCATGTACACGATCGGCAGCTGCGCGTTCCTCGAGACCGTCACGCGCCGCTCGCCGGCCTGGGCCGGCTCCACCGCGAGCACCGGGGGCGGGCCCGGGCTGCGCGGAATCGCGCCGAACACCCGCGTGATCTTCTCGAGCAGCTCCGAAGCCTTGAAATCTCCCACCGCGACGACCATGGCGTTGTTCGGCACATAGTAGGTTCGATAGAAGGCCGCGATCTCGGCCGGCGTGATCCGTTGCAGGTCGGCCATCCAGCCGATCACCGGCGCCCGGTAGGGGTGGGCCCTGAAGGCGATCCCGTTCGTTTCCTCGCCGAGGAAGCCGTCGGGGTCGTCCTCCGTGCGCGTGCGCCGTTCCTCCATCACGACCTGCCGCTCGGATTGGATCTCGTCCGGGCTCAGGAGAAGATTCCGCATGCGATCGGCTTCGAGCGTGAGGACCTGATCGACCTTGTCGGCGGCGATGTCGACGAAGTAGGAGGTGACGTCGGCGCTGGTGAACGCGTTGTCTCGACCGCCGTTCCCCTCGACCAGTTGCGCGAACCGGCCGCGCCCGTAGGTCGGCGTGCCCTTGAACATCATGTGCTCGAGGAAGTGCGCGATGCCGGTCGCGCCAGGCTGTTCGTTGCGCGAGCCGACGCGATACCACATCTGGAAGGACACGATCGGGCTGCGATGATCCTCGAGCAAGAGGACACGCAACCCGTTGTCGAGCGTCGCCTCGACCACGGAATCCGCCGCCTGCGCGGGGAGGGCGAGCGCGGCGCACAGGGCCAGCACGGTCGCGGACACTCTCATGTCCTCGATTATACGCGAGAACTTTCGGCACACCGCCGGCGCGCCCGTCGGGCGCACGAGCGTGGCGCGGACCGCCGGCAGCGCCATCCGGACGCGGGAGTTCTCCACCGGGCGTGTGCGGGATGCTGAAGGACCCGGCACGCCGCTCAAACAGGTCCCGATGCGACCCAGATGGGCCTTTGGGAGCGGCCTGATAGTATCATGTGACCGCGATGCGCTCGACGTTGTGGCTCGCCTTCGTTCCGCTCATCATCCTGGCCGCGGCCCCGGCGTCGGCGGCCCCCACAACGTGCGACGAGCCGCTGTCGACGATCTACACGAAGACCGCGCCGGCCGTCTTCTCGATCCAGGCGACGAAGATCAACAAGGCGCGACCGGACCGCCGCTTCGAGACGATCGTGGGCTCCGGCTTCCTGATCGAGAGCGACGGCCAGGCGCTCACCAACGCGCACGTCGTCGACGGCGCGGCGTCCATCGTCGCGACGCTCAACTCCGGCGACAAGGTCTCGACGCGCGTGCTCGGGCTCGACACGGTGCTCGACCTCGCGCTGCTGAAGCTCCACGTCTCGACGCCTCAGCCGGTGGTGCGGCTCGGTGACTCGGCGGGCGTTCGCGTGGGTGACGATGTCGTCACGATCGGCAACCCGATCGGGCTCGAGCAGACCATGACGCGGGGGATCGTGAGCGCGGTCAACCGCGTGCTGCCGTACTTGAGCGCCGACGAACCGATGCTCCAGACGGACGCGCCGATCAATCCGGGGAACTCCGGCGGCCCGTTGCTCGATCGCTGCTCGACCGTCATCGGCATCAACACGCTGACCACCGAGGATGCACGGAACATCGGGTTTGCGATTCCGATCAACGTGGCGAAGACCGCGCTGCGGAGCCTGCGCGAGGCAGGGCGCGTCGTGCGGCCGTGGCTCGGCATTCAGGGCCGCACGATGGACCCGGGCCTCTCCGCCGTCCTCAAGATGTCGGTGACTGCAGGCTTCCTCGTCGAGGTGGTCGAGGACGGAAGCCCCGCGGAACGGGCGGGCCTGCGCGGGGGCAACCTCTCGATGAGCATTCAGGGCGAGGAGTACCTGCTCGGCGGCGACATCGTGACCGCGCTGAACGGCGCGCCGGTCCGCACCGCGCAGGACCTTAACACGCGCGTCAAGACGCTCAGACCCGGCCAGCGCGTCAAGCTGACCATCTTTCGCGATGGTTCCACGCGCGACGTCAGCCTCGCGGTCACCGAACGCCCCCGCCTCCCCTACGACCTCACCGATCAGTAAATGGCGCGCCGCGCGAGGCGAGGCCCGAGATGATCGAGACGAACCGCAACGGCTCTGAACGGTGCAGAGCGCGTGAAAGAATCGTCGCGACCGGTGACCGGTGGGGGGGGTCGGGGGGAGCGGCGCTCGCTCCCCCGACGTTGATTCACTCGGCGTGAACGAATCGACACCGCGGGTGACCGGTGGGGGGGGTCGGGGGGAGCGGCGCTCGCTCCCCCCGACGTTGACAAGATGGTCAGCGGCGCTCCGCGAGGGCCCGGCGCGCGGTCGTGAAGATCCGACGAAACATCGACCGGGTGAGCTTACCGGTGAAGGTGTTCTGCTGGCTCGGATGATACGACCCGATCAAGGTCATTCTGTCGGGAAACTGCACGAGCGCGCGGTGCCCGAAGACCGGCGCGCGCGCCGGGAGCGGCTGGCCGAGGCGCCGCCGCGCGCGGAGATAGGCCTGCCAGGCGACGCGTCCGAGGGCGATCACGACGCGGACGCGCGGGAGCAGCCGCAGCTCGGCGAGCAGGTACGGCTCGCAGGTGCGCAGCTCCTCGAGCGTCGGCTTGTTGGCGGGCGGCGCGCAGCGGGCGGACGCGGTGACGTACGCGTCCCGCAGGCGCAGGCCGTCGGTCGAGTGCACGGACGTCGGCTGGTTGGCGAAGCCCGCGTCGTACAGCGCGCGAAAGAGCCAGTCGCCGCTGCGGTCGCCGGTGAAGATCCGCCCCGTCCGGTTGCCGCCGTGCGCCGCGGGCGCCAGGCCGATGAGCAGCAGGCGCGCGCGCGCGTCGCCGAAGCCCGTGAGGGGCCGCGCCGCGTAGCGCTCGCCGCGGAACCGCCTCGGTGGATCGAGCGCGACCGCTTCCCGGTGGGCGACCAGCCTCGGGCACCGCGTGCAGCGCACGATCGTCGCGTTGAGGGTCCTCAGCGAGGACCGATGCGGCATCTCGCACGCGCGGTCTCGACCGTCCATTGGCGTGAGCCGGGACACGGAAACGCCCCTCGCGCTCCTCTCGACCGGGCGGATTCTACATGACGGCGCGCGTGCCGGCCATCATCGTGCACGGCGGCGCGGGCCCGTCGCCCGCCGACGGGCTCGAGGAGCTGCGGGCCGCGATGCGCGCGGCGGCCGCCGCCGGCTGGGCGCGGCTCAGCGAGGGCGGCACCTCGCTCGATGCCGTCGAAGCCGCGGTGCGGCTCCTCGAAGATCACCCGCGCTTCAACGCGGGCCGCGGCGCGGTGCTGACGGCGGCCGGGACCGTGGAGCTCGACGCGTCGATCATGGAAGGCGACCGGCTGCGCTGCGGCGCCGTCGCGGCGGTGTCGGGCATCGCGAACCCGATCTCGCTCGCGCGCCGCGTCCTCGAGGATGGCCGGCACGTGCTGCTCGTCGCCGGGGGCGCGCTCGCGTTCGCGCGGGCCCACGGGATCCCCGAATGCGACCCCGATTCGCTGATCACCGACCGCCAGCGCCAGCGGTGGATCGAGCGCCGGGGGAGCGCCGGAGCGCCACAGGCGACGGCGGCTCACCCCGAAGGCGCGCGCGACGTCCCGCGCGGCACCGTCGGAGCCGTCGCGCTCGACGCGCGCGGCACGATGGCGGCGGCCACCTCCACCGGAGGGACGCCGGGGCAGCTGCCCGGACGGGTCGGCGACTCCGCGCTCATCGGGTGCGGGACGTACGCCGAGAGCACGATCGGCGGCGTGTCGTGCACGGGGGCCGGCGAAGCCATCATCCGGACCGCTCTCGCGTACCGCGCGCTCGCCTTGCTGAAGGACGCGGACGACCCGGACTACGCGGCGAAGGTCGCGGTGGACGTGCTCGTGAGCGACGGGCGCGGCGACGGCGGGCTGATCCTGCTCGACTGGCGGGGCCGGGGCGGCTTCGCCTCGTCATCGCCGTTCATGCCCGTCGCGTGGCAATCCCCGACCCTGCCCTCGCCCGTGGTCGGCTTCTGACGTGGTAACGCTCGCGGACATCGAAGCCGCGCGCGAGCGACTGCGGGGCTCGACCTACGAGACGCCGTGCGCCTACTCCCAGACACTCTCCGAGCTGACGCGCGTCCGCTGCTACGTCAAGCTCGAAAACCTCCAGATGACCGGCTCGTTCAAGGAACGCGGCGCCGCGAACGTCCTCCTGCAGCTCACGGACGCCGAGCGCGCCCGGGGCGTCGTGGCCGCGAGCGCCGGCAACCACGGGCTCGCCGTCGCGTTTCACGCGGCCCGGCTCGGCGTGCGGGCCGTGATCGTGATGCCGGAGTCGGCGCCGCTGGTCAAGGTCGTCTCCGCCCGCCGCTACGGGGCCGAGGTGCTGCTGGTCGGCGCGAACTACGACGAAGCCTATGCCCGCGCGCGCGAGGTCGAGCGCCAGCGGGACCTCTGCTTCGTCCATCCGTTCGACGACGAGCGCGTGATGGCCGGCCAGGGAACGCTCGCGCTCGAGCTGCTCGAGCAGCGGCCGGACGTCGAGGCGCTGCTCGTCCCGGTCGGCGGCGGCGGGCTCATCGCCGGCGTCGCCACGGCGGTCAAGGCGCGCACGCCGCGGGTCCGCGTCATCGGGGTGCAAGCCGCCGAGCTGCCCACCATCGCCGACGGCATCGCCGTCCGCGAACGGGGCAGGCTGACGATGGACATCATCCGGGCCCTCGTGGACGAGATCGTCGTCGTCACCGAGGAGGAAATCGCCAACGCGATCCTGCTACTGCTCGAGATCGAGAAGACCGTGGTCGAGGGCGCGGGCGCGACCACGCTCGCGGCGTTGCTGAACCGTCCGCTCCGTCTCGACGGCCGGGCGGTCGTCCTCGTGCTCTCGGGCGGCAACATCGACGTCACGATGATCTCGCGGATCATCGAGCGCGGGCTCGTCAAGGACGGCCGGCTGGTGCGCCTGGCGGTGATGCTGGTGGACCGGCCGGGCGCGCTCGCGCGGCTCACCACGCTCATCGCCGAGTCGCGGGCGAACATCCTGCACATCGAGCACCACCGCGCGTTCTCCCGCGGCGGCATCGGCGAGAGCGAAGTGGAACTGACGCTGGAGACCTCGGGGCGCGAGCAGATCGACGAGATCAAGACGCGGCTGTCGAGCGCCGGCTATCGCGTCGAGGACAAGCGCGCGTGAGGCGCCGCTTACCCGGTCCGGTCCGGGGGCAGCGCGCTGGCGATCGCGGCGCGCGCGCGGTCGGCGAGGCGCCGGGCGGCCACCTTCGGGTCGTCGTCGGGGTCGACGCGCAGCACCGGGTGATAGGTGATCGTGATCCGGCCGGGCCGCGGGAGGGTCCGGGTCGGCGGCCATGACTCGTTGCCGCCCACGATCGTCACCGGCAGGACCGCCGCGCCCTGCGCCACCGCGAGACGAAACGCGCCGAGCTTGAAGCGTTGGAGCCGGCCATCGACGGAGCGACCGCCCTCCGGGAAGATCATCACCGCCTCCCCCGCCTCCAGCAGCCGCACCGCCTGGCGGACCCCCTTCGGGTCGGCGCCCTCGAGCGCGACCGGGAACGCCCGGAGTCGGCGGATCGCCCAGCTCAGGACCGGGATTTCGAACAGCGCGTCCCAGGCCATGTAGTGGACCGGCCGCCGGACCGGGATCGTCACCAGCGGCGGGTCCGCGTACGTCTGGTGGTTCGGGGTGATGAGAAGCGGCCCCTCCGCCGGAATGTTCTCGATGCCCCTGAGCCTGAGCCTGAAGTACGCCTTGCTCGCCAGGTACATCGCGGGCCGGAACACGTCGAGCACCGGGGTGCGCACGCCGCCATCTTCACACGGGCGGCGCGGTGACGCCAAAGCGCCCTCTCGTGATCGCCCATCGGGGCGCGTCCGCCTATGCGCCCGAAAACACGCTCGCGGCCTTCGAGCTGGCGGTCCTGCAGGGCGCGGACATGCTCGAGTTCGACCTCCACCTCTCCAGTGACGACCAGCCGGTGATCATCCACGATGACACCCTCGAGCGCACCACCACCGGGACCGGGCCGGTGCGCCACCTCTCCCTGCGCGAACTGAAACGTCTGGACGCCGGCTCCTGGCGCGGCCACGCGTTTCGGGGGCAACGGCTGCAGAGTCTGCAGGAGGTGCTCGAACGGTTTCGCGAGCGCGTGGGGTTCGCGGTCGAGCTGAAGGCGGGCTCGAGCCGGTATCCGGGCATCGAGGACCGGGTGGTGTCGCTGCTCGAGATCTACGACGTGGTCGAGCGCGCGATCGTGCTGTCGTTCGACTTCGCGGCGCTCGCGGCCGTCCGTGCCCGGAATGCGGGCGTCAGGCGGGTCGCGCTGATCGAGGGGGTGAGGGTGCCCGAAAACATCACGGCCGTGGTCCCGGAGGGAACCACGGCCGTGGGCCTTTCGGCCCGCCTTGTGACCGAGCGGCGCGTGCACGCTGCCCGGCGGGCGGGCCTTGATCTCTACGTCTTCACGGTGAACGATCCGGCGCGGATGGGCCGCCTGATCGACTGGGAAGTGACAGGGATCATCACCGATACGCCGGACGTATTACGTCGTCACTTGCGGGTGTCCGAGACCTAGATTTCCTCCTCAGTGTCGCCGAACAACGCCCCGACCGTCTCCATGCGCCGCTCGAGCCGCTCGAGCCGGTCCTGGCACCGGATGCAGGTCTGCACCTCTGGCAGCGCCCGAAGGCGCGCGGGTGCGATCGTCTCCCCGCACTCGACGCACACGCCGTAGTCGCCCTCGCTCAGCCGCTCGAGCGCGTCAGCGATGCGATTGACCCGCTCGACCAGCATCGTCCGGGTCACAAAGCCCAGCTCCCGGCTCTCGTTGGCCTGGATCTCGTCGACCTCATCAGCGCACGGCGAATTATCTCCAATCGCGCCGGGCAGCTCTTCCGCAGTGATTCCGCCACCCAGCTGGCGCAACCGGCCGATCGCTTCCCGCAGCTCCGTTTCCAGCTTGATCCGAATCTCGTCCATTGTGGCCCTCCTTCGCTCACTCGGACAGCGTTTGGATGCAACCGCTATGCCGTGAGGTTTCAGAAGGAGGAGGGGGGGCTAATTCGTCGAAAATCTGACATTCCCGCCGGATCCCATCCGGATGTCAGCGCCGGCGTCGGGCCGCGGACCGCCCTATTTGGGACGAGGGGTGTCAATTCTTGGACATCCTGTCCCCGGGCGTGCCAGGCCGCGCCCCCGATCGGCACGGACTCATCCTACGGCCTGTGGCGCCCTGCGCGGGCGTGCAGCTACGGGCGTGGACGCTCCGGCCTCTTCCTTCTTCCTGGCGAACGGGAGCATCTCGCACGGCGTCCGCGCTTGTCCCGTCCCGGCTGAGCCCGCCATCGCCACGGATCACGCCGCCCTCACTCCCACCGCCCGATCGGGCGACACCGCGAAAATGCCGCTAGACAAGCCCTCAGAAATGACTATGATCGCCGGCAAAACGTCGTCCGCGACCGCGAGCCCGATCGCCGGGCGGCGCGCTCCTGGCCGTGAAGCTGCTTCGGCCTGATCTTCAAATCAAGGGAGGCGTACATGAACAGCAGGGGGGCCTATGCTGTCGCCTAATCTTCCGCTGAAAGAACTCCGCCGTGTCGTCATCGCCGCAGCAGTCGGGAACGTCATCGAGTGGTACGACTTCTACATCTTCGGAAGCCTGGCCTCGATCCTCGCGGTCAAGTTCTTCGAAAAGAGCCATCCGGTGGCGGCCTTCCTCAGCACCGTGGCGATCTTCTCGATCGGCTTCCTGATCCGGCCGCTGGGAGCGCTCGTGTTCGGCTGGCTCGGCGACCGGGTGGGCCGGAAGTACACGTTCATCGCGACGCTGAGCGGCATGGGGGTTTCGACGGCCCTTATCGGCTTCGTTCCGACCTATGCTGCCATCGGCCTCGCCGCCGCGGTCACCCTCTTCGTCCTCCGCTTGATTCAGGGCCTCTGCCTGGGCGGGGAGTATGGCGGCGCCATCACGTACGTGGCCGAGCACATCTCGGACGAAAAGCGCGGGTATTACACCGGGTGGCTCCAGACGTCGCCCACGCTCGGGATCGTCGTGTCGCTGGCCGTGATCATCGGGACGCAGAAGTACCTCGGCGACGCGGCATTCAACGAGTGGGGCTGGCGGATCCCGTTCATCATCTCGCTCCTCCTGGTCGCCATCGCCATCTACATCCGGCTCTCGCTCCAGGAGACCCCGATCTTCCAGGAGATCAAGGCGAAGGGGCAGACCAGCAAGAACCCCTGGCGCGAGGCCTTCCTGAGCCGCAACATCAAGTACGTGCTGATCGCCAGCGTGGTCGTGCTGGGTCAGGGGTGCGTCTGGTACAGCGGCCAGTTCTGGGCGCTCTATTTCTTGCAGAAGGTCCAGAAGATCGACGTGCTGACCTCGAGCTACATCGTCGGCATCGGGCTGCTCATCGCGACCCCGACGCTGGTCTTCTGGGGCTGGCTCTCGGACAAGATCGGCCGGAAGCCGATCATCCTCGGCGGCATGCTCCTCGCCTCGCTGACCTACTATCCCCTCTACATGGCCCTCGGCAACTACGCCGATCCAAAGAACGTCAACTACGGGATGTCCATCCTCATCATCGTGATCCTGGTCAACTACGTGGGCATGACCTATGGCCCAATCGCCGCGTTCCTCGCGGAATTCTTCCCCGGGCGCATCCGCTACACCTCGGTGTCGGTGCCCTATCACATAGGCAACGGCTGGGGCGGGGGTCTCGTGCCCATCATCACGACGGCGGTGTACCTGAACACCCACAGCGTCGGTTGGGCGCTCGTGTATCCCATCGGGCTGCCGGCCATCATGTTCCTGATCGCCCTGTTCGTGATGCCGGAGACGCGCAAGATGAGCATCTGGACCGAGGAGGTTCAGGCGACTCGCGCGTGATTCTGCGCGGAGCGCCGACAGAACACGTCGTCGTGCAACAAGGGCGGCTCGTGAGGGCACCCCGGCCGCTTGAGCGCGGCCGCAAAGCGTTCATCTCGCCGTGGAGATGGGGCTGGCCGTTACCGCCCCTTCTCGAACCGCGCGCGCTCATCCGGCCCGCATGTCACCGAGCGCCGAGATAGCGGTCGACGAAGTCTCCGAACGCCGACTCCAGCTCCGCCGCGACCGCGTCCGCGACCAGCTGAGCCTCGCCGGGGCGCTCCCCTTCGGGGCCAGGAATCCACCCCTCCAGATACGCCTCGCCCTCGGAGGCGCCCTGGCGCATCGCCACCGCGTCGATCAGGTCCTGGAATCGTTGCGACAGCGGCATCCGCACCGTGCGCTCCGCATCCCAGGCCTCCACGAGCGACGGGATTTCCTTCCAGCCGATGATCCGGTAGCGCGCCACCGGCGCCCGATGATACGGGACACGCCCCGCGGTGTAAACGACGCTGCTACTTGCCGGTCGCCTTGCGCTTGCGGCGGGCGACGCCCGTCGCCTGGGCCGCCCCGGCGACCGCGTTCGCCACCGACTCCACCACCCGCCGGTCGAAGACCGACGGCGTGATGTACTCCTCGCTCAGCTCGGACGGGGAGACAATCGCCGCGATCGCCTCGGCGGCGGCGATCTTCATCTCGTCGTTCACGGTGCGCGCGCGGACATCGAGCATCCCGCGGAAGAACCCGGGGAAGCAGCAGACGTTGTTGATCTGATTCGGGTAATCCGACCGGCCGGTGGCCATGATCCGCGCGTGCGCGCCGACTTCTTCGGGCATGACCTCGGGCACGGGGTTCGCCATCGCGAACACGATCGCGTCGGGCGCCATCTGCCTGATGTGCTTGCCGCTGACCACGCCGGGGCCCGACAGCCCGATGAAGACATCGGCCCCGACGAGCGCATCGCCCACCGTCCCGGTGAGCCCCTTCGGGTTCGTGTGGTTCGCGAACCACTCCTTCATCGGGTTCATGTTCTCCTTGCGGTTCCGGTAGAGGACACCCGCCCGGTCGCAGGCGACGATCTGCTTCACGCCGTAGCGCATGAGGAGCTTCGCGGTCGCGATGCCGGAGGCGCCTGCGCCCGTGAAGACCACCCGGATGTCGCTCATCCGCTTCTTGACGACCTGCAGCGCGTTGATCAGCGCGGCGATCACGACCACCGCCGTCCCGTGCTGGTCGTCGTGGAACACCGGGATGTCGAGCTCCTTCCGGAGGCGATCCTCGATCTCGAAGCAGCGCGGCGCCGAGATGTCCTCGAGGTTGACGCCGCCGAAGGCCGGGGAGACCGCCTTGACGATCATCACGATCTCGTCCGGGTCTTTGGTCGCGAGGCACAGCGGAAACGCGTCGACATTGGCGAGCTCCTTGAAGAGGAGCGCCTTGCCTTCCATCACGGGCATCGCGGCCCTGGGCCCGATGTCGCCGAGGCCCAGCACGGCGGTCCCGTCGGTGACGACCGCGACGCAGTTCTGCTTGATCGTCAGCGTGTACGCCTTTTCGGGATCCGCGTGGATGGCCATGCACACGCGCGCGACGCCGGGGGTGTACGCCATCGAGAGGTCATCGCGCGTCTTGAGGGCCATCTTGGACTTGACCTCGATCTTCCCGCCCAGGTGCATCAGGAAGGTGCGGTCCGACACGTTGACGACCGTCACGCCCTCGACGCCGCGGATTTTCTCGACGATCTGCTCGCCGTGCTTCTCGTCGCTGGCCTTGAAGGAGATGTCGCGCGTCACGCTGGACTTCCCGACTTCCACGAGGTCGATCGCGCCGATGTCTCCCCCGCACTGGCCGATCGCCGACGTGACCTTCCCGAGCATGCCGGGCTGGTTGACGATCTCGAGACGAACGATCAGGCTGTAGCTCGCGCTGGGCGAACCCATCATTGACGGATCTCCTTGTTGCTCACCGAGCCGTGAGGACGTCTTGTCGTGGCGGACCCGTTGGCCGCGTGAGGCACTCGCTCCACTGGGGACAGGACGGCGCGGCGCCATGCGCAGCATTGTACCGCAGCGGTGACCCGTTCCCGCCGTCGGCGCTGCGCGCCGCACGGAACGGTCCTCCGCCCGCCCGCCTGTGGCATCATCGGTAGGCACTCGAGCATCGAAGGGGGCCGCGATGGCCCCCTCCGAGCCTCCCCCAAAACCGGATTGCGCCGGCAAAGCCGGCGCTCGAAGTCGGTTTCTCGGAGAGGCTCTTAGGGAAAAGACGTGACGAGCCAATCCAGCGCGGAGCCATTCGAGGACGCGCCATCCGGAGGACCGGCTGTGCGCGGGTTCCTCCATCGACCGGCGACGCCCTCGGGCGACGCGCTGGTCCTGACGCACGGAGCCGGCTCGGATTGCCGGGCGCCGCTCCTCGTGGCCATCGCGAGCGCGTTTGCCGCCCGGGGGTTCCTGGTGCTCCGCTCCGACCTCCCGTTCCGCCGTGCGCGCTCGAGCGGCCCGCCGCCGTTGTCGGCCGCCGCGCACGACCGCGAGGGCCTGCGGCGCGCGGTCCTGGCGGTCCGGAAGCTCGCGCCCGGGCGCGTGTTCCTGGGCGGGCATTCGTATGGCGGGCGGCAGGCGACCATCCTGGCCGCTGAGGAACCCGACCTGGCCGCAGGGCTGCTGCTACTCTCGTATCCGCTGCACCCGCCGCGGCGGCCTCGGGAGCTCAGGACCGCGCATTTTCCGAGGCTCCGCGTGCGCGCGCTCTTCGTGCATGGCTCGCGAGACCCGTTCGGCTCTCTCGACGAGATGCGATCGGCGCTCGCGTTGATCCCCGCGCCGACCGTCCTCGTCCCGATCGAGGGCGGCACGCATGACCTTTCCCGGCGTCCCCGGGCGCCGGCGCCGTCGGTCGATGCTGGCGCCGCGACGCTGGCCGCATTCATCGGGTTGATGGGATGACCCTATCGGAGGGGGCCTCGACGGCCCCCTCCGAGCCTCCTCCAGGTTTGGGGAGCCGAGCGGTTCGCGGGGCTGGGCCCCGCACCGCGCAGGCGACCACTCGAACGAATTGCGCCGGCAAAGCCGGCGCTCGGAGCCGGTTACTGCGACAGGCTCCTGGAGGACGGCAACCACTGGGATGACGTCAAGCGCGAGTGCGTCTACCTCATGGGGTCGAAGGACTGAACCGAGGGCGGGGGTTGCTTGACACCCCCCCGACGCCCCGGGTAGGCTCGAATCGCGCACGAGCCGACGACGGAACGAGCGGAGGAGCACATGATCGACGTCAAGACGGCGGATAAAGAGCTGCAGTTCTATATCCGGCCGCAGACCTTTCCGGTGGCGATCCGCATGCTCCGGCCGGGCGAGCCGATCCCCGACAAGGCCAAGCGCCCCGCGCGCGACTTCAAGAAGCTCAGCATGAACTGTCAGGTCATCGACATGGCCCGGCGGTACGGCTGGATGATCGCGCTGACCCGCGAGGACCACATCTGCTCGCTCGGGATCACCGCGCTCGGCTTCGACAAGCCCACGCACCTCTACAATTCCGGCACGCTCTGCGAGGGCATGTACACCGAGACGAAGGAAGCCGGCCAGCGCTCTGAGGCGGCGGTGGACAAGTTCGAGCCGGGCGAATTCTCCTGCCTGCTCGTCTCGCCGCTCGACCGGGCGCCGTTCGAGCCGCACGTCGTGTGCATCTACGCGAACCCGGCGCAGGTCATGCGGCTCACGCAGGCGGCGCTCTGGAAGCGCGGCGGCAAGCTGACGTCGTCGTTCGGCGGCCGCATCGACTGCAGCGAGATCATCGTGACCGTGATGAAGACGGACCGGCCTCAGGTCATCCTACCCTGCTCGGGCGACCGCATCTTCGGCCAGACCCAGGACCACGAGATGGCGTTCTCGACCCCGTGGAGCCACATGGAGGAGATCATCGAGGGGCTGCGCGGCACCCACGCCGGCGGCATCCGCTACCCCATCACCCAGTTCATGGAGTACGAGGCGAAGCTCCCGCCCAAGTATATGGAAGTCAACAAGCTCTGGGACGTGGAGCATGGCCGAGCGACCTACACGAACCGCGATCGGGTCGTCGCGGCCTACAGACGCTCGTTCGCGGACCGGGTCCCCGTCTACCCGATCGTGGCGTCGTTCGCGGGGACGCTCGACGGGCTTTCGATCGAGGAGTACTGCACGAGCCCAACGCGGGCCATCAAGGCCATGATGAATTACTACGAGCGGTTCCAGCCGGACGTGGTGCTCGCCTACAACGATCTCGCCAAAGAGGCCGAGGCGTTCGGGTGCAGGGTCAAGTACTCGGACTATGTCGTCCCGTCGATCGAAGGCCACGTCCTGGGCGACGACAAGGGCAAGCTCGCGCACGTCAGGATGCCGGACCCGTACAGCACGGCGCGCCTGCCCGGCTTCCTCGAGCAGTGCGAGGCGCTCATGAAGGCGGCCCCGCCGGCGGCGACCGGCGCCGTGGCGGTCGGTCCCTGGACGATCGCCATGCTGATGCGCAACCCCGAGGTCATGCTCCTCGACACGTTCGAGGACCCGCGGTTCATCCACGACCTGATGCGCGTCACGACCGACTTCTGCAAGATCTGGGGCGACGCGATCAGCAAGACCAGGATCGGGCTCAGCTTCTCGGAGCCGACGGCCTCGATCAGCCTCGTGTCACCCGACAACTACCGTGAGTTCATCGCGCCGTACCACAAAGAGCTGGTCGACTACTTCAAGGCCAAGAAGGTCGGCGTCACGACCCACATCTGCGGAACCACGTACCCGATCTTCGAGGACGTGATCAGCTGCGGCTTCAGCACGTTCTCGTTCGACCTGGACCAGCAGTCGGACCCGAATCTCCACGTGGACCAGCTCGTCCGGTTCATGGAGGTGTCCAGGGGACGGACCGTGGCCATCGGGAACGTGGACGCGACGAAGTTCGAGAAGACCACGAAGCAGGCGATGGAGGCTGACGTCAAGCGCTGCGTCGACGCGGCGGCAAAGTATTCGGGCTTCATTCTGTCGACGTCGTGCGAGATCCCGCCACGGTCGGACCGCCTCTTCGGATAACGCCGTCCGGCCCGCGGACTAACACGAAAACGGCGTGGTGAGGGATCCCACGCCGTTGCTTCGTCGAGCGCCGGCTCCGCCCGGGGGGAGGTTCGGACGGGGAGCGAAGCCCCCAGCCGAGCTATCAAGCACCGGCTCCGGCGGCGCAACTCCGGGGAGAGGTTCGGAAGGGGGGCGAAGCCCCCCGCCGAGGTTCTTACCAGCGAACCGGCTTGGAGGGACGGTGGGCGTAGCCACTTTCGCGGCCACCACCACCGGGCCCGCGGCCACCACCGCCGCCGGGACGCCGACCGCCGCCACCGCCTGGACGCCCGCCACCGGTGCGCGGGGCCTGCGGGTTCGAGACCGCCACGGTCAAGCGCCGGCCGTCGAGCTCACGCCCATTGAGCTGGGCGATCGCTTTCTGGGCGTCCTCGGCCGAGCTCATCTCGACGAAGCCAAAGCCCCGGGATTGTCCGGAGAAACGGTCCGTGATGACGGTCGCGGACTCGACGGTCCCGCACTGGGCGAAGAACTCGCGAAGCCCTTCGCTGGTCGTGGAGTACGACAGGCCACCGATATACAGTTTTGCTGCCATGAGAGCGCCTCCTGAATCGATCCTCTTCCGCTACCGTACACGCCCCGAAAGGCGGAAGAGCCGACTCTATCGGAGGCGAGGTCCGAACCATGCGGAACAGACACCCATAGTGTACACCCCTGTCCGGGGTCTGCAAAGCGCTGCCGGGCCCCTCACGCCAGAATTCAAACGGTCGGAGCCGCTGTGAAGCCGAGCACCCCCTCGCACCAGGCCGCCGCCCCGAGCAGGTCCTCGTCGCGGTGCGCACCGGCGATGAGTTGAACCCCCAGCGGTAGCCCGCTCCCCGCGATCCCGCTCGGCAGCGCGATCGCGGGAACGCCGATGAAGCTCCAGGGCGCGCAGAACGACGGATCCCCCGTCGACGCGAGCCCCTTGGGCGCGGGCGCAGGGGCAACCGGAGTCAGCAGGACCTGGTAGCGCTCGAATAGGGGCGCTGTCTCGGCACGAAATTGGAGGCGGGCGCGGTTCGCGCGAACATATTCCACGGCCGGCAGCGCGAGCCCTGACCGGATCAGTTCGGCAATCCCCGCGCGGTGGTGTGAGAGATCCGAGCCGAACCGCTCGGTGTGGTAGGCGGCGGCCTCCACTCGCATGACGTTGCGGCCGGCGTCGTCGATCCGGCCGACCGAAGGCGGCAGCGTGGTCTCCTCGACTCGCGCGCCGGCCTTGGCGAATTGCGCCGCGACTTGCCGCACATGCTCCGCTACCTCGGGCTCGGCCCGTTCGACCCAGGCCACCGGGACCCCGATCGCGGGCGGCGCGGCCGTCGCTCGCAGCTCACGGCCTGCCAGCACGCCAAGGCCGAGTGTGACGTCGGCGACGGAGCGGGCCAAGCACCCGACGTGATCGAGGCTCCACGCCAGCGGGATGACTCCCGCCGTCGGCACCAGGCCGTGCGTCGGCTTCACTCCCACGATGCCGCAGTAGGCGGCCGGCCGCAGGACCGAGCCGGCCGTCTGCGTTCCGAGCGCCAGCGCGGAGCCGCTCGAGGATCCACCGGGAGTATGCTCGCGGTTCCAGGGATTGCGCGTCTCGGCGGGATCTCTGTGCGCGAACTCGGTGGTCGCGGTCTTGCCGAGGATGACGGCCCCTGCCACCCGCAAGCGCTGCGCGGCCGTCGAGTCCTCCGTCGGCGCTTCGTGAGCGAACGGACCCGCGCCTGCCGTCGTCGGCATCCCGGCGATGTGGAAGATATCCTTGATACCCACCGGGATGCCGTGGAGCGGCCCGCGGAACCTCCCGGCCTCCGCCTCCTGCGCGCGCTCGCGCGCGACCGTGCGGGCGCCCGCTTCGTCGAGATGAACCCAGGCTCGAAGCGTCGACTCCACCGCCCGGATCCGCGCCAAGCAGCTCTCGAGGATCTCGACCGGCGAGAGCGTGCCCTCGCGGATCCGGCGGGTCGCTTCCGTGACCGTCGGAAGCGTCATGATCATCGCAATGCGTCCCGCACCTCGGCCACGATGTTCATCAGGGTGCGGGCACCCGGGCTGGCGCCACGCCCGCACCCCGCCGGAACGTTGCCCCAGCGTAATCTGGCCGCGCGTTCTCAGGCGTGATCACCGCAATGCGTCCAGAACTTCCGCGACGACCTCGTAACGGCCGAAGGACGGCATCAGGTAGGCGCCGGCGTATCGCCGGCGGACCAGCCGGAGAGTCTCCTGGGCCATCTCGATGCCTGCCGCGAGCCCCCTGTCCCCGGCCTCGCGCATGCGGGCGCGGACTCGGTCGGGAATCGTGATGCCGGGCACCTCGTTGTGCAGGAACTCCGCGTGGCGCGAGCTGTGCAGCGGCATGACCCCGACGAGCACGGGCACCCTCGGCGCGCCGGCGCGCGCGAGGAAATCGTCGAGACCCTCGAGGTCGTAGACCGGCTGGGTCTGGAACCATCGCGCGCCCGCTTCGATCTTCTTCCGCATGCGCTCGATCTCCAGCCGGGGCTCCGCGGCGGCCGGATCCAGCGCGGCGCCGACGCAGAACGCCGTCGGCTCGCCGATGCTGTTGCCGGTCGCGTCGAGCCCCTGGTTCATCCGCTGGAGAATGCCGATCAGCCCGATCGCGTCCACGTCGAACACGGCCGTGGCGTTGACGTAGTCCCCGGTGCGCGGTGGATCGCCCGTCATCGCCAGAATGTTGCGCACGTCGAGCGCGTGGGCGCCGAGGAGGTCGGCCTGGATCCCCATGAGGTTCCGGTCTCGACACGTGAAGTGCATGTTGATCTCGAGCCCGGTCGACTCCCGCACCAGCACCCCCGTCGGCAGCACCGCCATGCGAATGCGGCCGAGCGACCCGTCGTTGATGTCGACGATCTCCGCGCCCCGCTCCTTGAGGAGCTTCGCGCCCTGGACGAGCTTCTCGATGTTGTGACCCCGCGGCGGATCAAGCTCCACGGTCACGACGAACTCACCCGCCTCGAGCTTTCGCTGGAGGAGCGTCGGGGGCGCAGCCGTTCGGAGTGCCGGCGCGCTTTCGCTTCGCGTCCGGGCGGGCGCCTCCACCCGTCCCGCGGACCGCGCCAACGGCGCGCGATCCATCACCTTGCGCATCGCGCTGATGTGCTCGGGCGTGGTGCCGCAGCATCCACCGACCAGGCGGGCGCCCGCGGCGAGCATGCGGGCGGCGTAATCGGCCATGTAGGCCGGCGACGAGAGGTAGATGAGCCGCTCGCCGACGCGACTCGGGAGGCCGGCATTCGGCTGGATGGCGATCGGGCGGGCGCCGGCTTCAGGGCGAATCTGCTCGAGCACTTCGTAGAGTGTGCTCGACCCGACCGAGCAGTTCGCGCCGATCGCCTGGACCGGCAGCGCGCAGAGTGCCCGCGCCACCTCGGCCGGTGTGCGGCCGAGGAACGTGACGCCCTCGTCCGTGAACGCGACCTCGGCGATGATCGGCAGGTCGGTCACGGCCCGGATCGCCTCCACGGCGAGCGCCATCTCGCCCAGGTCCGACATCGTTTCGACGACGAACCCGTCCACGCCCCCCTCGAGGAGGCCTTCCGCCTGCTCGCGGAACGCGGTGCGCGCCTCGCCCTCGGTGAGGGCTCCCAGCGGCGCCAGGTACTTGCCGAGCGGCCCCACCGCGCCCAGGACCAGCACGTCACGCCCCATCGTCTCGCGCACGTCGCGCGCGAGCTTGACGCCGCGCAGGTTGATCTCGCGCACCCGCGCCTCGAGGCCGTGGATCGCCAGCTTGAACCGGTTGGCGCCGAAGGTGTTGGTCTCGATGCAGTCCGCGCCCGCCGCGATGTACTCGGCGTGAATCGCCTGAACGAGCGCGGGATTGTTCATGTTCAGCTCGTCGAAGCAGGCGTCGAGCGGGACGCCTCGCGCGTAGAGGAGCGTCCCCATGGCCCCGTCGCAGAGCAGCGGCTCTCGAGCCAGGCGCTCGTCAAGCGCGTGCGCCATGGGGCTCCCGCAGCGCGGCGACAATGCGTCCGACGACCTGGTCGACGCCGAGTCCCCGCGTCTCGATCGTGATGTGCGCCTGGCCGTAGTACGGCTCGCGCTCCTGATAGAGCGCCACGACCTCGGCCGGGGACCGCTCGGCCAGCATCGGCCGCTCGCCCGCCCGCGTCGCGCGCTCGTACATCTCGGTGAAGTCACCCTTGAGCCAGACCACGGTGCCGAGCGAGCGCAGCAGCTCCATGCGTCCCTCGCGGCACGGCAGCCCGCCGCCGGTCGCGATCACGTCGCCGCGCTTGAGCCGCAGCGCCTCGACCGCTTCGGCCTCGAGCGCGCGAAAGCGCGCCTCGCCGGACTCGCGGAAGACCTCGAGGATCGACCGGCCCTCGCGGGCGACGATCAGATCATCGGTCTCGACGAAACAGCGCCCGAGCCGCCGCGCCAGCAACCGGCCAACCACGGACTTGCCGGCGCCCATGAACCCGACCAGCATGATCAGGTCGGCCATCAATTCTCGGAGGGGGGCTCCGCCCCCCCTCCGAACCTCCCCCCAGTTCGGGGCGCCGAGCGGTTCGCGGGGCTGGGGCCCCGCACCGCGCAGGTGACCGCCGGCGAAGCCGGCGCTCGAAGCGACGGGCGGACACGCAACAGTCGTCGGAGAAGGAGGCCGATTGCGCCGGCAAAGCCGGCGCTCGCACGACGCGGAAGCGCGGAGGCCCCGGGGTCGCTCATCGGGCGTACGTGACCGGTGCGGGCGCACGGCGGTACGCGCAGTCGCGCATCCAGCACCGCCGGCACTGCGTGAAGTAGTGATCGACCCGGACGTCGGGGCCGATCCCGACCATGAAGGAGATGCTCTTCGTCGGGGTCATAAAGCAGAACTCGTTGAGGCTGACGCCCGCGGGCTCACCGGGGCAGAGGGTGAACAGCGCGCGCTGGTCCGCCACATTCCAGCCGGCGTAGCCGGGACTGATCCGGTTCGTGACCTTGAGCCCGACCGGAATGGCGAGCTGGCAGAGGCGGTCGTTGGCGGATTCCGCCAGGTGCTCGGTCGCCGCGGACCCGACCGAGTCGAGCATCACCGCGAGCGGGAACTCACGGGCACTGAACAGGTCTGCCACCCGAGCCTCGAGCGCGTCGCCGATCGTGCAGACGCCGACGCCGACGTGGGTCAGCGTCCCCCAGAGCCGGCCGATCTCCGGGACGCTGAGTGACTGGTCGCCCGCGCGAATGACGCCGCGCGCGAGAACTGCCGGAACCGCCCGGTAGGCCACGCGGGGCGCAAGCAGCGCCTCGGCGAGAGACCGGGCCTCGGCGAAGAGCTCGAGGACCTCGGCGCTCGGCGCGCCGCTCCCGTTCTTGTAGCCCTGAAACCTCAGGACTTCATCTCGATCGATCGAGAGCGGGAGGCCTTCGACGAGGGCCGGCTCGCAGGCGAGAACCGACTCGGTCACCGTGGGCGGGAGCGGACGACCTCGGCGATGTGGCGAATGTGGGCGGGATTCGATCCGCAACACGCGCCCACGATGTTACACCCCGCGTCGAGCAGGGCCGGGTAGTGCCGCGCCATCTCCTCGGGGCCCAGCTCGTACGTCACGGTGTCGCCCCTCGTGATCGGCAGCCCGGCGTTCGGGTACGCCACCAGCGGGGCGTTCGTGACCGCGCGCATCTCGCGGATGATCATGATCGCGCGATCCGGGCCGCGGCCACAGTTCATGCCGACGATGTCCGCGCCCGCCGACAGGAGGTTCTTCGCGACCTCCGCCGGGCTCTCGCCCCACATCGTGCGGTCGCGGTCGTGGAGCTCCTCGAACTGGAAGAACATCGTGGCCATCACCGGGAGGTCAGCGACCGCCTTGCAGGCGCGGATCGCCGCCGTCGCCTCCTGGGGGAACATCATCGTCTCCACCGCGAACAGATCCACGCCCCCCTCGGCGAGCGCCTCCGCCTGCTCGCGGAACGCCTCGAAGTAGTCCCCGTCGGTCGTGTCGCCGAGCGGCTCGTACTCCGCGGGCAGACGGCTCGTGGGGCCGATGGAGCCCGCGACGTACAGGCCGGGCGGGCAGACCGAGCGCGCGAGGCGCGCGCCCTTCTCATTCAGCTTGCGCGTCCAGTCGCCGATCCTGTACTCGTTCAGCTTGAGCCGGGTGCCGCCGAACGTGTTGGTCTCGACGATCTCGCTGCCCGCGTCGTAGTAGCCCTTGTGGATGCGCGTGACGACATCTGCGTGCGTGTCGTTCCACAGCTCCGGGCAGGCGCCGTTCGCCAGGCCCGCCGCGAACAGCTCGGTTCCGTAGCCGCCGTCGAAGACCAGCACACCGCCGCCCCTGGTGCGCTCGAGCACCTCCCAGCCGTGCGGCTTCACCGCGCGACCTCCGCGCGCACGCCGAGCAGCTGCTTGGCCTTGATGACGGCCGCCGTCGAATCCCTCGCATAGCCGTCCGCGCCGATCTCGTCGGCATACGTCTGGCTGACGGGCGCGCCGCCGATCATCACCTTGACCCGATCGCGCACGCCCGCCCTCGTCAGCGCGTCGATCGTCCGCTTCATCGCTGGCATCGTCGTCGTCATGAGCGCCGAGATGCCGACGATGTTGGCGCTGTGCTCCAGGACGGCCTTGGCGAACGCCTCCGGCGCGACGTCACGGCCGAGGTTCACCACCTTGAAGCCCGCCCCTTCGAGCATCATCGCGACGAGGTTCTTGCCGATGTCGTGGAGATCGCCCTGCGCGGTCCCGATGACGACGGTGCCGAAGTAGTCGTCGGCCTTCGCGCTGGCCGTGATCAAGGGCTTGAGCAGATCGAGGCCCGCGTACATCGCGCGCGCGGACAGCAGTACCTGGGGCACGTAGTACTCGTTGCGCCGGAATTTCTCGCCAACCACGTCCATGCCCGGAATCAGTCCCCTGAAGATCAGCTCCTTCGGATCCATCGACAGGTCGAGCCCTTCCCGTGTCTTGCGCGCCACGGTGTCTCGGTCGCCCAGAATCAGGGCGCGCGACATGATGGGGTAATCGAAGTTATCGTCGGGCATTGGATCCTGTGCGGGCCGTCGCGGCGGCTCGCCGAGAGCCGCGGTCGCTCGATGCGGGTCGTCCTACCGCACCACTCCGTATCCGACCTTCTGCCACGCGGTCATCCCGCCACTCACATTGTACCAGGGGCCGCGCGCGCCCGAGCGCCTGAGCGCGCTGATGACCGTGCTCGAGCGAGACCCCGCGGCACACAGAACGGCCTTGGGCCGATCCGCCGGCAGCTCCGCCAGCCGCGCCAGCGCCGCGCGCATCGGCAGGTGCACGGCGCCCGCGATGTGGCCCTCGTCCCACTCGAACGGCTCGCGCACGTCGACGACGACCAGATCCGGCTGCTCCTCGCGCCAGGTCGCGAGATCGTGGACGGTGATCTGCGGCACGCTCTCGGCGGGCAGCCCCGCGCTGCGCCAGTCAGTCATGCCTCGCTGCAGGTATCCCCGCACGCCGTCGAGGCCGACGCGCGAGAGGCCGCCGACCGCCCGCGAGATCTCGGTCGGGCCCGGCGCGACGAGGACGATCGCCGCGTCCTGCGGAATGAACCACCCGCATCGCTCGGCGAACTGCGGGCTCTCGATCCAGACGTTCACCGCGCGCGGAATGTGCCCCTCGCCGTACTCCGCCGGGGCACGGATGTCGAGGGCGACTGCGCCGTCGGCGATCAGTTCGCGGACATCGTACGCGGAGAGGGCCCGAGGCTCGGGGAGCGTGAGGGGGGCGACGGACCGGTTCCGCTCGATGATCGTCTTGAAGTTCGGCGGCTGGGGCGGCAGGCCCGCCAGGAGGTTCCTGACGAACTCCTCCGCATCGCGAACCCGGAGCGCCGGGTTGAACCGGCGCTCGAACCCGATGGTCGAGCCTGCCTTGGACGACATCGCGCGGCCGCACGCGGACCCGGCGCCGTGCGCCGGATAAACCTCGACGCTGTCGTCGAGCACGAGCAAGCGCTCGGTCAGGCTCCGGTACAGGTCCGCCGCCGCCGTCTCCCCCCCGAAGTCGGGACGGCCGACGTCGCCGACGAACAGCGTGTCTCCGGTCAGGATGAACCAGGGCTCGGGACCGCGGCTCTCATCCGTCACCAGCAGCGAGATGCTGTCGGGCGTGTGGCCGGGCGTGTGGATCACCTGGAGGCTGACGCTGCCGACGCGCAGCTCGTTGTCGTGCTCGACCGGCAGGTGACGGAACCTCGCCTCCGCCGCGGCATGCATGCAGATCGTGGCGCCCGTCTGGGCCGCGAGCGCCTGGTTGCCGGAGACGTGGTCCGCGTGGAGGTGCGTCTCGACAATGTGGGTGATCGTGAGGCCCTTGCGCCGCGCGAGGGAGATGTAATCGCTCACGCGGTCGCGCCCGGGATCGACGATCATCGCCGCCCCGGCGCGCGCGCAGCCGATCAGGTACGACAGGCAGCCTGCCTCGTCATTGATGAGCTGCTGGAAGATCATGGATCATTGTGTAGCACAGAGGCCCGGGGACGGGCAACGAGTCAACGTCGGGGGGGCGAGCGCCGCTCCTCCCCGACACCCCCCGCCGGCGACCGGTCGCGACGATTCTTTCACGTGCTCCCAGACGTGACGGCGGTTGTGCGTCGCAGGGAGGAGCGACCGAGCCAACGACGCAGACGGGCCTTTGGGAGCGGCCTGGCGGGGTTTTCGGCATCCTGCCAGGGCACACCCTCGGTGTCAGTCGTGCTTCGAGTTCTTGCGAACCTTCTGCTTCACCGAGTGAGCCTGGTCCGCGTCTTTGACCCGTGTCCGAAGTCCATCGACCTCGTTGTCCGTCGACTTCGGGGCGGGACGTGCCACGACGTTCGCGACTTCGTTCTCCGCGTCGGCGGCGCCGCCGGGTCTCGGCTGCGCCCCCGCACCGCCGCCGGCTCCCTGTCCGGCGGCGCCGGCGGAGCCGACGAGGCGCCCGGCCACGGGCTTCTCGACCGTGCCAGCGCCGCCTCGGAGCGGTTGCTCGAGCGCGGTCCGCTCGGCCGTCGCCACGGTTTCGCTCGAGGCCGGCGGAATTGTCGTGCGGGCCGGGGCCGGCACCCTCAACCCCTTGGTGATGTTCGGCAGATCCACCCGCGTGAACGCAAACCGCTCCGGGATCCCCCCGCCAACCACGCGAGCGCCCTGGAACGCCGTGATGCGCGCGGTGGCGCCGTTCGTCACGTCCACGATACCGGCGATCGTGTACACGAGCGTCGTAACGTTGGCGGGCCCCTGGACGACGATCGGGCCGCCGTCCATCGCGGCCAGCATGCCGAAACCCTGTGCGTGCGCAGGCGGCGGAACGACCTCGACCACAAAATCCGTTCCCCGGACCGCGGCCACCGCGTTCGGTGAGCGCACCTCGACCTGCTCGCCCTTGGCCATGAACGACCGCTCGACGATCGCGCGCACCTTGCCGGACAGCACGGCCATCGTCTGCGCGCGGCCGCCGGCGACGGCCTCCTCGCGAAGCTCCACGCGCGACAGCTCACGCACCACCAGGCTCGTTTTCCCCAGCAGCAGGAGGCGAGCACTCGCGCCCTTCGAGGTTTCGATCACGTCTCGCCACTGCACCTTGTCCTTGAATCTCACGGCCTGTGCGGGCCTCGATCCGCGATGGAGAGCCGCCGTTCCGTTGACCGCGATGACAACGCCGATGTCGTCCGTGGCCGTCGCCGGGATTGCCAGCGCCGCCACGGCGATGACCAGGAGCGTCGTGGAAATGATCTTCATGTGGCTCCCCGCTCTCTCCGCCGAGGCGGAGATCCGGTTAGACCCGAAGGATCCACCCCTCTCGCGGCGACCGCCGCCCTTCGATGCGCGGACCGCTCCCGAACCGGGGCACGAGAGTGTACCACCGGGGTCGCCACGGAGCGGAGTCCGGGAGGTCGAGGTCAGGGACTCTCTCTCAGTAGCGCCAGATCAGATTGAACGATGTCGTATTGCGTTCGAAATCGTACAGCGAAATCGTTGAGACGTTGCGCTCTCGGAAATACTCGACCGATCCGACCAGGGTGCCCGGAAACCCGGTTGGGGTCGGGATCGCCCGCGAGAGCGCGAGGAACAGCGTCTGGTCCCCGTCGTGGCGCTTCTGCCGAAACGAATCCGTCAGTCCCATGCCGTTGAGCGTCCGGGCGAGCTTGTTCCCGACCGGGTAGTCCCGATCGTGATACTCGAACGTGACGTCGGCCACGAGGCCGAGCGGAAGGTTCGCGTAGACACCGGCGGTGGCCTTCTGGCCGTAGAAGGTGTGATCGCGACCGGCGGCCTGGTCCGTGTCAAGGGTGTACCCCACCCGGAACGCCGCCGGACCGTAATAGAAGCCCTGGATCAAGCCGACATCGTGGCTGTCGGAGTCCAGCCGCTCCTCCTTGAGGTTCAGCGTCGGATCGACTTTGGAGTCGTTATCCTCGTATCGATAGACAATCGTCGTGTCCGTCCAGCTCGCCCACGCGTAGGACACGTAGGGTTGGACGATGTTCCGCCACGCGAGCCACGCGTCATTTTGCTCGGTCAGATCGTAGTCGTAGCGCAATCCGGCGGTCAGCGGGCGGCCACCGATCGCCATCCGGTACACGCCCTCGAGCGCCGGCCTGTAGTCCCTGATGTCGAGTCGGGGAAGGTCGTCGTTGAAGATGGAGAAGAGCTGAAAAGACACGGTAGCGGTCAGCCAGGCGCCGCGAAGGACATCGTACGCGCCCCGAGCCAGCAGCGTTTCCCCCCAGCTCGCCATCCGGGCGTCCCGCAGGCTCAGCACGTTCCTGGTCGGCGCGATCGGGACGTTGTCGTCGTACTGGTAGCCCGCCCGGAGCTCGAACCGGTAGCTGCGCACTTCGGGAGACGGCGGCGTGATGAAGTCCTGGAATTTTCGCGCGCTGATCGCGATCGGCGAGGATGGCCTGAGACTTTCGGCCTGCGCCATTTCCCGCGAGGCCTCGACTTCGCGACCGAGCTGGTGGTTGGCGAGGGCGGCGTAGAAGCGCCTGAGCTGCTGGAACGCGGGATCCGAGACGACTGCGCCTTCCAGCGCGCCGATCGCCCGTTCGTAGTCCTTGGTCTGGTAATAGATGACGCCGAGGTAAAATCCGAGGTTCTCGCGCTGCGGCTCCCGGGAGAAAACCGCCTGGAAGTGCCGCAGAGCCTCGTCGTATCGCGAGAGATTGAACAGCGCGACCCCGAGAGCGAACGCGATGTCCAGATCGTCCTTGGCGAGGGCGAGACCGCGCGACAACTGCGTCACCGCCTCCTCAGACCGATCCAGCGCGATCAGCGTGAGCCCGAGAAAGTACCGCGCGTTGGGGTCTTCGGGGTCCAACTCGACGGCGCGCTCGAACGCGGCGAGCGCGGCAGCGTAATTCTTGTCGTCGTAATCGAGAATACCCCGGTCGACGAACACCTGGTTGGGCGCCGCAGCGCCCCGCGCGGCCCACCAGAGCAGGACGAGTGCCGCGATCGCAGCGACGGTGAAGCTCCGGCGGCGGTAGCTGGTCGACATTGAGCCTCACTCAGGTCCTGGGCTCGCGGCAGCCGTTCGGCGAGCTCTCCGAAGGCCTTCAATTCTTCGAGATTCTCACGCTGACGTCAAGGTCGTTGCGCGCTCCGCACCTCCTCCGGGGGCCGCACGGTCGTCTGCGTGCCTCCCTCCACGCCCGCTCCCAGCGCCAGCACGGCGTAGATCCGTACCGGGATCGCCTTCCCCTTGACGATCACCTCGCCGAGCGCGTGGGTCGGGAACTCATCCTTGACGAGCGAATGCGTCGATTCGCTGATGATCACGGCGCTGTCGAAATCCTTCGTGATGCTCTCGAGCCTGGCGGCCAGATTGACCGTGTCGCCGATGGCGGTGTATTCGAGACGCTGGCGCG
>QHRS01000206.1:1772-6310 GCA_003221435.1 Candidatus Rokuibacteriota bacterium | reverse complement strand
TCCCCGGCGAACAACTGCGGAGACGTCCGCCCGGTTCCCGGCGACTTCATCACGTACCATGAGTCCGGGGGCGGGGTCAGGCCACGCTATTCGAGTTCATCCCCGAGTGCGTCGTGAGCCCGGGTGTGCTCCTCAGCCGGGATTCCCAATATGAACCTCCATCTACGTATAGCCAGGACCGCCCTGGTGTGTGCTGCTCGGGGCGAAAAATCCGTCAGCGTGACGTCAGCGGGCCGCGGGCACCTCGCGGGAGGTGCCCGCCAACCTGCTGATCGTTTTGGTGGGCCGTCGGGGACTCGAACCCCGGACCCGCTGATTAAGAGTCAGCTGCTCTGCCAACTGAGCTAACGGCCCCGCAGGCCTTGGTGCGCCTGAGAGGATTCGAACCTCTGGCCTTTGGCTTCGGAGGCCAACGCTCTATCCACCTGAGCTACAGGCGCGTATCAGGAAATCTACAGACGGTCGTGATGCGAGTCAACCGCTGATGCGACCGGGAGGGACGCAACGGCTCGCGCGCGAGAGCGGACTCGCGGCTCTTGACACGCGGGCTGGTGCGGAGCAATGTCTGCGCCGTGTCACGACGGGGCTCAGTTACCCGGCACCGTCGAGACGGGCGCGCTTGCGTGCCGCTCGCCCGTTTCGCGCGCGGCCGACGGGGTCCCCGGTATCAGGGTTGGCCCGCACGCCGGGATCGTCGTCGGGCCGGGAAGGGGCCGTGTCGCGTGAGTTGGGGGATGACGCACGAGGGCAGTGTCATGTACATAGTTTCGGGGAGGAAAGGATGAGAGATGACGCGTTGCTGCCTGAGGATGTGGGCGACGCCGTGTTCTGGCGATCGATGAGGACAGCACGGCGGCGCGAGTTGGCCGGCCTGGTGGACTCGCTGCACAGCGGGACGCTGAGCCGGCGAGAGTTCTTCCAGCGGGCCGCCGGGCTCGGCATTTCGCTCGTGGCCGCACAGAGCCTGCCTGGCGCGTTTGCGCCGCGCGCGGTGGCGGCCGTTCCCCAGCGGGGTGGCGTGCTGAAGGCTGCCTTTTCGGCCGACCCCGCGGGCTTCGATCCCGTGCGAGGCCCCAGCGGGATGTCACACGTGGTGATCGAACAGGTCTACTCCACCTTGATGGCCCTGGATCCCGACGCGAAACCCTATCCGGAACTCGCGGAGTCATCCAAGGCCTCAGATGATGGGCTGGCCTACACGTTCATCCTGCGCAAGGGCGTGAGGTTCCACAACGGAGACGAACTGACCGCGGAGGACGTGAAGTTCACGTTTGATCGATTGCGGGCTCCCAATTCCGGGTATTCGTACGGCGCACAGGTCGAGACCATCAAGAGCGTCGATGTCGTCGATCGGCACACCGTGCGATTCCGCCTGACGAAGCGGACGGGGCCGTTCCTGATCTACATGGCGTTTCCCGGTTCCTCCATCGTCCCCAAGAAACTCGTCGAATCCGGTCACGATCTCAACGCGAAGCCCGTCGGCACCGGCCCGTTTAGGTTCGTCAGTTACGAGCCCCGCAGCGCAATCAAATTCGAGCGCAACCCGGAGTACTTCGAGAGTGGCAAACCGTCCTTCGACGGGATGGAATACCGGATCATTTCCGACATCACCGCCCTGACGAATGCCCTCCTGTCGGGAGTCGTCAACTTCTCCAACGAGATCCCGCCCAAAGACTTCGCAAAGGTCAAAGCCAGTCCGGACCTGACGGCGCTGACCCTGGAGGGCTCTCGGTACAACTGGCTCTTGCCCAACAACTTCAGGGAGCCGTTCAACAACCCGAAGGTTCGTCAGGCGGTCTCCCTCGCCCTCGACCGGAAGGCCCTCGTGGAGGGCGCCTTCTTCGGCCTGGCGACGCCGATCCTTGGCGGCGTCGTTCCCAAGTGGAACTGGGGGTATGCCGACGCCCAGTTCGTCCCGCCGAGCGGCGATCGCGAGAAGGCCAAGGCACTGGTGGCCGAGGCTGGGTACCCCAACGGCTTCGAGACCACGCTGACGCTTCCGTCGTCCTTCCCGAACATCATGGCGATGGGACCGATCGTTCAGGCGAACCTCGCGAAGGCGGGCATCCGGGCGAAGCTCGGAACGATGGAGATTCCCCGCTATTGGGACGAGGTCTGGAGCACCAGCAAGTTCGACATTACGATGATGTACTGGTTGAGCCCGCTGGCCGACCCGGACGATTTCGTGACCAACAACTATCACTGCGGGATGGCCATCAACGTCCAGAAGTATTGCAGCAGCGCGATGGACAACCTGCTGGAGCAGGCAAAGACCGCCCCCACGCCGGACGCCCGGAAGGGGTTCTACCGCAAGATGCAGGAGCTGTCCATGCAGGAGATGCCGATCGTGCCGCTGGTCAACGGCTGGCTCCTGATCGCGCACAGCACGAAACTGAAAAACTACCGGCCGATGCGAACCGGGTTCTTGAAGACGCTGAAGGATGCGTGGTTCGAGGGCTAGCTGACACTGCGGGATGGCTCGAGGCATAGCGACTCGGGGAGCCAGCCGTCATCCTGGATGGCCGTGCCGGGAGCCGTCTCTCGCCGGCATCAGCCGCGTGCGAAACAAACGCCGGTCTGCCTGATGGGTCAACCGCGTTCATGTGGAGATTGATCGCGACACGCCTGGCCGCCTTCGTGCCGACCATCCTGGCGACTTCCCTCGTCCTGTTCATCACCGTCAACGTCGTGCCGGGATCGGCGGCGAAGGCCGCGCTCGGCATCGACGCCACCGCGCAGGCCATCGCCCGCTTCGAACACGAGCAGGGTCTTGATCGGCCCCTCCACGTCCAGTATCTGGACTGGTTGGGGAAGGGCTTGCGCGGGGATTTCGGAACGTCGTTTCAGAACCACCTGGCGGTTGGCCCGGAGCTCGTGATGCGCTTACCCGTAACTCTGGAGCTGGCGACGCTGGCCTTCCTCATCGCCAACGTGATTGCCGTCCCCCTGGGCGCGCTGGCCGCCTATCACCACCAGCGACGGGCGGACCGCATCATCAGCGTCATCGCCACCATTCTAGGAGCCGTCCCCAGCTTCTGGCTGGCGACGGTGCTTATCTTGATCCTCGCGCTGACCGTCAAGGTGCTGCCCGCCGGAGGGTACGCTCCATTCACCGAAGATCCACTCAAGAACCTGTCGTTGCTGATCATGCCGGCCTTGTCCTTGGGCGTCGTCTCTTCCGCGCTCTTGCTCCGGATCATGCGCGCGAAGCTGATCGAAGTCCTCTCCTCCGACTACATTCACACCGCGATGGCAAAAGGCGCCGCGCCCAATGTCGTGATCCGGCGGCATGCGCTGCGCAATGCGTTGATCACGTTTCTGACCGTCGGCGCCGTGGAATTTGGCTGGTTGTTCGGCGGCGTGGTGATTATTGAAGACATCTTCCTGCTCCCCGGCGTTGGCCAGCTTGTGCTGGTAGGGATCATTAACCGCGACTACCCGGTGCTGCTGGCCAGTGCCCTCACCGTCACCGTGGTGGTCCTCGCGGCCAACATGCTGGTTGACCTGATCGCGGCGATCCTGGACCCACGGCAGGTGCACGTCAGGTCGCGGGCCTGAGCGCGCAACCACGCTGGATGGGCCCGAGCGCGATCTCCTGGCGGCGATCCCGCCTGCTCCTGATCGGTGGGGTCTTCGTCGGCCTGGTGATCCTCTCGGCCATATTCGCGGACGTGATCGCTCCGTACTCGCCCTACGACATCGATGTCGCCGACAAGCTACAGCCTCCGAGTCGTGCGCACTGGTTGGGCACGGACGAGTTCGGCCGGGACCTCCTGTCGCGAACGATCCACGCCGCCCGCATCTCCGTCAAGGTCGCCACCGTGGCCGTGTCCGTGGGGCTGGTCGGCGGCGCGTTGATCGGCATTACGGCCGCCTACTTCGGCGGCCCGATCGACCTGGTCCTCATGCGCTTCATGGAACTGTTGTTCTCATTCCCCGCGATCCTGCTGGCGATCGTCCTGATGGCCGCCCTCGGGACCAGCCTCCTCAACGCGATGGCCGCCATCGGCATCATCTTCATTCCGGGATTCTCACGGCTCGCCCGGGCCGCAACCCAGGAAGTCCTGCGGCAGCAGTACATCGAAGCCGCCCACACGATCGGCATGTCGGACCGCAGAATTCTGACGCGGGAGATTCTGCCGAACGTCATCACGCCGCTGCTCGTGGAGGCCATGGCGGCCTTCGCCTACGCCGTGCTGCTGGAGTCCTCGCTGAGTTTCCTCGGTCTGGGCGCGCAGCCGCCCGAGCCGTCCTGGGGCAACATGCTCAACAGCGGCCGTGGCTTCATGGACCAGGCTCCCTGGCTCGGCATCGTGCCCGGCATCGCCATGTTCATCGGCGTGCTCGGGTTCAACCTGCTAGGGGACGGGCTCCGCGACTTCTTCGACCCTCGTCTGAGGGAGGCCCAGTGAGCCGGCAAAGCCGGCGCTCGCAATCCGTCGACAGTCGCGAGAGGAGGGCCGCCCTGTGAGCGGCGAGTCGCGGTCCCGTCGGCGTCGGGATCGGCCCCCGGTGCTGGGGATCGAAGGGCTCACGAT
>QHRS01000206.1:0-1752 GCA_003221435.1 Candidatus Rokuibacteriota bacterium | reverse complement strand
CTTGAGGTCTGGCCGGGGGAGATCGTCGGTCTGATCGGGGAATCGGGAAGCGGAAAAACCATGACCGCGCTGTCCGTGCTCGGTCTCCTCCCACGCACGGCAACGATCACGACGGGAGACATCCGCTTGAGCGGCACATCGCTGTTGGGCCTGTCTCGGGCCCAGCTGCGAGCCATTCGCGGCCAGCATATCGCGATGATCCCCCAGAATCCCATGTCGGCCCTGAACCCCGTGTTGCGCGTTGGCGTCCAGGTCGGCGAGCCGTATGTCCTCCACCGCCAAGCCACCTGGAGGGCTGCCCTCCAGCAAGCCATCAGGCGGCTGGCCGACGTGCACCTCCCCTTTCCGGACGAGCGGGCGCGCGAGTATCCGCATCAATTCAGCGGAGGGATGCAGCAGCGCTCCATGACGGCGATGGCCATTGCTCTGGAGCCGCCGCTCCTGGTCGCTGACGAGCCGACGACGGCGCTGGACGTCACCATCCAGGCCCAGATCCTGCGGCTCCTACGCGAGATCCGTGACGAGCACCACACTTCGATTCTGTTCATCACCCACGATCTGGCCGTCGTGGCGGAGATGTGCGACTGGGTGTACGTGATGTACGCGGGACGGATCCTCGAGCAGGGCTCCGTCGAACGGATCTTCGCGCGCCCGGGCCATCCCTATACGCAGGCCCTGCTCCGGGCGACGCCGACGACGGAAACGGCTCAGGCCGAACTGCTTTCGATTCCCGGCAGCATCCCGTCGCCGGTCGATCTGCCGCGCGGCTGCCGCTTCGTCGATCGCTGCCAGTACCGCTTCGACCACTGCAACGAGGAGCCTCCATTGCTCGCAGTCGAGACCGACCACACCGCGCGGTGCTGGCTCCTCGAGACCGTCCATGGCTGACCTTCTGCTGCAGGTGCAGGGGGTTTCCAAGACGTTCGAGCTCGGCAGAGCGCTCTGGGCACGCCGGTGGCTGCAGGCCCTCGATCAGATCGATCTGGAAATCGAGCGTGGCCAGACGCTGGGCATCGTCGGAGAAACCGGTTCGGGCAAATCCACCGTATGCCGGGTTATCCTGGGCCTCATCCGGCCCACCGCCGGGCGCGTCATCTTCGATGGCCGTGATATTACGTTGCTGCCTGCCTCGGAGATGCGCCGCGTACGGCGCCAGATGCAGGCGGTGTTCCAGGATACTGCGTCGGCGTTCAATCCACGCCACACGGTCCGGGCCGCGCTGCTGGCGCCTCTGGAGGTCCATCGCGTCGGGAGCAAAGGGAGCCGGCTGGCCCTGGTCGAGGAAGCGCTCCGCCATGTGGGACTCGACGCTTCGTTCCTGGATCGGCATCCGCACATGCTGAGTGGCGGCCAGCGTCAGCGAGTTGCCATCGCACGGGCGATCATCCTGCGTCCGTCCCTCGTCGTGGCCGACGAGCCCACGTCGGCTCTTGATGTCTCGGTCCAGGCCAGGATCCTCAACCTGTTCAAGGAGATCCAGCGGGAGCTCGGGTTGACGTACTTGTTCGTGAGCCACAACCTTGGCGTCATCCGGTATGTCAGCGACGTCGTCGCCGTGATGTACCTCGGTCGTGTGGTCGAGGTCGGGCCGGTGGACCGGGTCTTCTCCACGCCCCAACACCCTTACACGCGTGCGCTGCTCGAGGCGATACCGCACGCAGACCCGACCAAACGCCAGCGTGACATCCCGATCATGGGGGAGATTCCCAGCGCGTATCGGATGCCGTCCGGGTGCAGGTTCCACTCCCGCTG
>QHRS01000190.1:6914-12355 GCA_003221435.1 Candidatus Rokuibacteriota bacterium | reverse complement strand
TCAGGTGCCTGCGCGCGATCGATCCGGAACGGAGATTCCTCGGGCCGCTCGCATGATCCAGTGGGGCCTCGCCCTCAAGAACTTCGTCGGGCCCGCCGAGCGGCCGGACATCGACGAGCTGATCCGCTACTCGGTGCGCGCCGAGGAGCTGGGCTTCGAGTCGCTCTGGGCGTGGGACCACGTGCTCCTGGGCGTGGAGCCGGCGTTCCCGATCCTCGATGCCGTGGGGACGCTCACGGCGATCGCCGCGCGCACGACGCGGATCCGGCTGGGGACGGGCGTGCTGGTGCTCCCGCTGCGCAACCCGACGCTCGCGGCGAAGACGCTCGGCACGCTCGACGTGATCTCCAACGGGCGGCTGATCGTCGGCGCGGCCGCGGGGTGGTACGCGCGCGAGTTCGACGCGGTCGGCGTCCCGTTCAAGCAGCGCGGCCGGCTGTTCGAGCGAAACCTCGAGATTCTGATCCGGCTCTGGACCGAGGACCGGGTGACGGCGCGAGTGGACGAGCTGAACCTGCGCGAGGCCGTCATGCGTCCGCGCCCGGTCCAGACGCCGCGGCCGCCGATCCTGATCGGCGGCTACGTGGACGCGGTCCTCAGGCGCGCGGCGACAAAGGGGGACGGCTGGCTCACCTACTTCTACACGCCCGAGAGCTTCCGGCGCTCCTGGGAGAAGGTCCTGGCGTTCGCGCGCGAGGCCGGGCGCGATCCGAAGTGGCTCAGCGCCACGAACCAGCTCGCGATCTGCGTGGGGCGCTCACGCGCCGAGACCGACGGGCCAATGCGGGAATGGCTTCGGGCCGACTGGGACGTGGCGGCGTGGAGCGAGTCCACGATCGAGCACGCGATCCAGGAGAGCGTCGAGGACTGCGTCGCCCAGCTCCGCATCCCGTACCGCTACCAGCCGGACCAGATGGAGCTGATCGCGAAGGAGGTCCTCCCGCGGCTCGCGGAGGACCGGCGCTGACTTCCGCAGGGCCGGCTTCGCTTCGGCCGCGGGCGCGAGGCTTCACCGCTGAATCGTCGGCGCGTTGGCGGGACAGGGACACGCAGTATCACTTTCTGGGCATTGACGCGGCGCCTCGGCCCGCCCGCAGAATTGCGCGTGCTCGCGCGCATCCTCTCCACCTCGCTCCACGGGATCGAGGCCACACTCGTCCACGTCGAGGTGGACGTCGCGTCGGGGCTTCCCGCGTTCACGACCGTGGGCCTTCCCGATTCCACGGTTCGCGAGAGCCGTGACCGTGTGCGGGCGGCGATCAAGAACGCGGGCTTCGACTTCCCGATGGACCGCATCACCGTCAACCTCGCGCCGGCCGACATGCGAAAGGAAGGCGCGGCGTTCGATCTGCCCATCGCGCTCGGCATCCTGAGCGCAACCGGCCTCATCCGCGACCCGTCCCTGGCGTCGTTCGCAGTCGTCGGCGAGCTGGCCCTCGACGGCGGGATCCGGTCCGTGCGGGGTGTGCTGGCCACCGCCCTCGCGTGCCGCCGCGGAAACGTGGAGGCGGTCCTCGTGCCGGCCGCGAATGCGCTCGAGGCGGCCGTGATCGACGGCGTGACGATCCTGGCCATCGGCACGCTCCGTGAAGCGGTGACGCTGCTGAACGGTGACGCCGAGCCGCACCCGGTTCCGAATACCCGCGCCCTCGTGCCTGCCGCCCATGACGAGGTCGACTTCTCCGACGTGCGCGGGCAGGCGCACGCCAAGCGTGCGCTCGAGATCGCCGCCGCGGGGGCTCACAACGTCCTGCTGATCGGCCCGCCCGGCTGCGGCAAGACCATGCTGGCGCGCCGGCTACCGACAATCCTGCCGCCGCTGTCGCTCGACGAGTCCATCGAGGTGTCGACGATCTGGAGCGTCGCGGGCCTCCTCCCACCCGACGGACTCGTCGCCACGCGTCCGTTCCGCGCACCGCATCACTCGGTCACCGAAGCCGGGCTGATCGGCGGCGGCCGGCACCCGCATCCGGGCGAAGTGAGCCTCGCGCATCTGGGCATCCTGTTCCTGGACGAGCTGCCCGAGTTCCCTCAGCACGTGCTCGAATCGCTGCGAGAGCCGCTCGAAGACGGACGCATCGCGATCTCGCGCGTCGCCGGCGGCGCCTGCTTTCCGGCGCGCTTCCAGCTCGTCGCCGCGGCGAACCCCTGCCGTCGTGGCTGCCGGAGCCTCGAGAGCTGTCTCTGCACGCCGGCCGAGCGCGATCGCTACCTCGGCCGGCTGTCGCGCCCACTGCTCGACCGGATCGACCTCCACCTCGAGCTGCCCGCCGTCTCCTACGAGGACCTGACCTCGGCAGCCCCGGGCGAGCCGTCGGGCGCCATCCGGGCGCGCGTTCTGGCGGCGCGTGAGCGCCAGCGGAAGCGTCTCACGGGCGCGGGCGTGCGGGTGAACGCGCAGATGAGCCCGCGGCACGTCCGCCGGTTCTGCCAGGTGCCGCCGGACGCCCAACAACTCCTGTCGCTAGCGATGACGCGCCTCAACCTCTCAGCCCGGGGGCACGACCGCGTGCTGAAGGTGGCGCGCTCTATCGCCGACCTTGAGGGACGTGAGACAATCACGGTCGAGCACTGCGCGGAAGCGATCCAGTACCGCGGTCTCGACCGGCGAGTTCGACCCTGAGTCGAAGGAGACACGTTCGGAGTCCCCGATGGCTCGATACTTCGATCTGCGCTCCACCGTCCTCATCGTCGTAGGTCACGGCATCCTCCCTGAAGAAGAAGACCGCCCGATCGCGTACGACCTCAAGCGCGCGATCGACGCGCGGGCCGGCGGCGCCGCCGACCGGTCGGCCGTGGTCGTGACCGACGTCTGGATCATGAACCAGGAGCTGGGCGAGTTCTTCCCGGCGATTGCGATCGGCGGGCCCGGGGTGAACGCGTTCACGACGCACATCTACGAGGAGCTGCCCCTGGCGTTCAACCGCGACCAGCAGGCCTTCATCCAGATGTCGGTCGATAAGGGAAAGCGGGCTGCGCTCTGGGGTATGGATCAGGACGGCACACGCGAGGCGGTCGAGACCTTCGTGGCGGACGGGCTCCTCGAACGGTTCCTGGATCTGGTCTGGCGTCAGCCCTGAGCTGGCCGCGCGGTCAGCGGCGCGAGCGCCGAGGGGACGGGATGTTCGTGTAGGTGACCGTCCCGTCGCGGTCTTCGTAGCGGTAGATCTCTCGCGGCAGGCCTGGGTCCCCGCCGTACTCCACGAGCACTCGTTCGACGTACTGCTGCGTCTCGCGATACGGCGGGATCCCCCGGTACCAGTCCACCGCTTGCTCCCCCGCGTTGTAGGCGGCCAGCGCCAAGCGCAGGTTGTTCGAGTAGCGGTCCATCAAGCCGCGCAGATGGCGGACGCCGCCCTCGACGTTCTGGCGGGGGTTCGAGATGTCGCGCACGCCCAGCATCGAGGCCGTCGACGGCATCAGCTGCATCAGGCCCCGCGCCCCCGTGCGGGAGACCGCATGCGCGTTGAACGCCGACTCGATCCGGATGACGGCCTCGACCAGCCGCTGCGGGACGCCGTAGCGGGCCGACGTCTCTCCGATTTCCGCCGCATATCGAGAGGATTGGAACGAGGGAAGGTTCAACCACCCTGTCGCCGTCCCCGACACGCCGGCCATCCGTCGGTAACGCGGGTCATTGGGGGCGTTGGTGAAGTAGACGGTTCCGTCCGGTGCCTGCAGGCGGAAAGTCGCCGCGGTGGCCTGATCGACTGAGATCAGGAGGAGGGCCGCGACCAGGGACGCGAGGGAAACCCTTGACATTCTTCAATTTTAGGGGCCGCGGGGTGCCCTGTCAATGCCGAGTTAAATGACCGATTCCAAGCGCAGAATCGGCCGCCAGGGGGTCTCCTCGAAGGCGACCGACAGGACTTCCGGAATCGAATCCACGAGGTGGAACGTCATGCTGTCCCGGACTGCAGGCTGCACGTCCTCGAGCAGGTTCTTCTCGTTACGGCGCGGCAGGATCACGGTCTTGACCCCGACCCGGCGCGCGGCAAGCATCTTCTCCTTGATGCCGCCCACGGGCAGCACCCGGCCCGACAGGCTGACCTCGCCGGTCATGGCCACGTCACCACGGACCGGGCGGCCGGTCAGGAGCGACACCAGCGCCGCGGCCATCGTCACGCCGGCCGACGGCCCGTCCTTGGGAATCGCCCCGGCCGGGACATGGACGTGGATATCCGAGGTCTCCCAGAAGTCCGGCGCGATCCCGAGCCGGTCGGCGTGCGACCGCACCCAGGAGAGCGCCGCCTGCACAGACTCCTTCATCACGTCGCCGAGCTGACCTGTCAGCGTCAGCGTCTTCCCGCCCTTCATCCGAGTCGCCTCAATGAACAGGATGTCGCCGCCGACCGGCGTCCAGGCGAGCCCGACCGCGACGCCGGGCTCGCGCGTGCGCTGCCGCAGCTCTTCGTATTCCCACCGCGGGGCGCCGAGGAAGGACGACACGAGGTCAGGCGTCACCGCCACGGGCTCCAGGTCGCCTTCGCCCCGGCGCCGCGCGAGTTTTCGGCAGATCGTCGCAATCTCGCGCTCGAGGTTCCGGAGGCCAGCCTCGCGGGTGTAACCCCGGCAGAGCACGCGCAACGCTTCATCGGTGAATGTCACGTCCGTGCCGGCCACGAGGCCATGCTCGCGGGCCTGCTTCGGCACCAGATGCTGCTGCGCGATGCCGATCTTCTCCTCTTCCGTGTAGCCGGCGAGGTGGATGACCTCCATCCGGTCGCGGAGCGGCGGCGGGACCGGATCCAGGATGTTCGCCGTCGTTATGAACAGGACCCGGCTCAGGTCGAACGGGACGTCGAGGTAGTGATCCCGGAACGCAGAGTTCTGTTCCGAGTCGAGCACCTCGAGCAGTGCCGACGCCGGGTCGCCTCTGAAGTCCATCCCGAGCTTGTCGATCTCGTCGAGCATCAGCACCGGGTTCTTCGTGCCGGCCCGCCGCAGCCCCTGCACGATCTGGCCCGGGAGGGCGCCGATGTAGGTCCGCCGGTGGCCGCGAATCTCGGCTTCGTCCCGCATCCCCCCCAACGATAGCCGGTGGAACTTGCGACCGAGCGCGCGGGCGACGGACTTCCCGAGCGAGGTCTTGCCGACGCCGGGAGGGCCGACGAAGCACAGGATGGGGTCCTTGCCTTCGGGCCGGATCTTCTTCACGGCCAGATACTCGAGGATGCGCTCCTTGATCCTGTCGAGCCCGACGTGATCCTCGTCGAGCACGCCCCGGGCGCCGGCGATGTCGACGTTGTCGACCGTCTCCGTCTTCCAGGGCATCGCGATCAGCCAGTCGAGGTACGTCCGGGCGACCGTGTACTCGGCGGCCGCCGGCGGCATCTTGGCGAGCCGGTCCAGCTCGCGGATCGCCTCCTTGTGGGCCTCCTCCGGCATCCCGCTCGCCTCGATCTTGGCGCGCAGATCCTCGATCTCCTGAGTCCGCTCGT
>QHRS01000190.1:3275-6830 GCA_003221435.1 Candidatus Rokuibacteriota bacterium | reverse complement strand
TTGGTCAGCGCCGCGACGACCTTCTGCAGCCGCAGCTTGACGTCGCTCGTCTCGAGCACCTCTTGCTTGAACGCGGTCTTGAGCGTCGGCAGGGCCGCCGCGACTACGTCCGCGAGCGCGCCCGGCTGCAGGATGTTGGCCGGAAGACTCGCGGCCTCATCGGGCAGCATCGGCGACAGCGCGACGATCTTCTGGAAGAGCGTCACGGCGCTCCGCATCAGCGCTTCGGACTCCAGGTCCGTGGGCGCCCCGGAGGGCTCCGGGATCTGCTCGATGCGTGCCTTGATGAACGGCTCCGTCTGAAGGACCTCGAGGATCCGAAAACGGCTGAGCCCCTGGACGACGAGCCGCACCGTGCCGTCGGACTGCTTCGCCACCTTGTGGATGACCGTGACGACGCCGACGGTGTGCAGGCCCCTCGGGCCGGGCTCGTCCTCGGCGGCGTCGCGCTGCGTGACGACACCGATCACCCGGCCAGCGCGCACGGCTTCGTCGACCAACCGCAGGGACGCCGGCCGCCCCGCCGACAGCGGCAGCACGGCCTGCGGAAACAGCACCGTGTCGCGGAGCGGGAGAATCGCCAGAACGTCCGGAACCGTCACACCCTGTTTTTCAGACATCACTCCGCCCTTCTCAAAACATGTCGACCGGTCGCAGCTGGCCGGCCGCAGCCCGCACCAGCGCTTCGCGCGGCGAGCGCTCCCCGCGCGGCCGAGGGCGCCCCTCGCCCTCCTCGCGCACGTACTCGAGCAGGTTCTCGATCTGCCTCTGCATCTCGAGCATCCGGCGCCTCATCTTTAGGAGGATCTCGGCGCCGGCGAGATTCACGCCGAGATCGCGCGTGAGCCGCAGGAGCCGCGCGATGTCCTCGACGTCTTCGGCCGAGTACATGCGGGTCCGCCCTTCGGTCCGGCTCGGCTGGATCAGCCCCTTCTTCTCGTAGAAGCGGAGAGTCTGGGGGTGCACTTTGAGCAGGTCGGCGGCGACGCCGATCATGTAGAGCGGCTTGCCCCGATCCGTCATGTGGCGCCCCCCCGGTACCGCCGGAGATCCGCGCGCGGCTCCAGCGCGAGCACGCGGTCGAGCTCGCGAACCATTTCCTGCGTCCGGGCGTCGAGCCCCGTGGGAATCTCGACGCGGACGGTCACGTACAGGTCGCCGACGCCCTCGCCGAACAGATGCGGCACTCCTCGCCCGCGCAGTCTGAACGCCTGGCCGCTCTGGGTGCCCGGCGGGACGATCAGGGTTGCGGCGCCGGCGAGCGCCGGCACCTCGACGCGCCCGCCAAGGATCGCCTCCGCCAGGGTAATCGGCACCTCGGCGTGCAGGTTGTCGCCCTTGCGGACGAAAACCGGGTGACCGCTCACCCGGGTGCTCACGAGGAGATCGCCCGGTGGTCCGCCGAATGGCCCGGCGTGGCCCTGATCGGCCACACGAATCTGAGCGCCGGTGTCCACCCCCGCCGGAATAGGCACTGACACGCGCTCGACCATCTGGCGAACGCCGCGCCCCCGGCACTCGGCGCAGCCGACGCCGGCGCACGCGCCGCACGGCGAGAACCGACTCACCTCGACCGTACGCGTTACGCCCCGCGCAGCCTCCTCCAGGGCGAGGGAGACCGTGACGTGAAGATCCTCTCCGCGCCGGCCGGCGGCCAGCGCCAGACCATCGGCGATGGCACAGCCATAGCGGTCGTACATCGACCTGGCGCCGGGATCGCTGAGGACACGATACGCCGCGGAGATTTCTTCGAAGAGCGCCCGCGCCTCAGCGTCCCAGAAGTTGACATCCGGCGAATAGCGCCGCGCGAGGCGACGGAACGCCTGCCGAATCTCGCGTGTGTCCGCCGTCGCCGCGATGCCCAGCACCGCGTAATAATCCCGCCTCATGTCGAACGCTCTACTTCTTCTCGCCCAGGTCCTCGAACTCGGCGTCGACCACTTCGCCCTCTTTCGGGGCGCCGGGGCGTCCCTGGCCGTCGGATCCGGCCGCCCGCCCGGCCTGCGGCTGCGTCTGCGCCTCGCGATACATGATCTCGGCCAGCTTGTGCGATGCTTTCGTCAGGCCCTCCTGCGCGCGCTTGATGCGGTCGTAGTCCTCGCCCTTGAGCGCTTCGCGCGCTTCAGCCAGCGCGTTCTCGATCGTCTTGCGATCGGCCTCCGGCAGCTTGCCGCCGTGCTCGGAGAGCGTGCGCTCGGTGGAATACACCAGCGAGTCGGCCTGGTTCCGGATCTCGATTTCCTGCTTGCGCCTGGTGTCCTCGGCCGAGTGCGCTTCGGCTTCCTTCATCAACCGGTCGATCTCGTTCTTCGTCAGCCCCGAGGACGCGGTGATGGTGATGTTCTGCTGCTTGCCGGTCGCTGTGTCTTTGGCCGAGACGTTCAAGATCCCGTTGGCGTCGATGTCGAACGTGACCTCGATCTGGGGCACGCCGCGGGGCGCCGGCGGAATCCCCACGAGGTGGAACTTCCCGAGGGTCCGATTGTCGCGGGCCATCGGCCGCTCGCCCTGCATGACGTGCACCTCCACGGAGGTCTGGTTGTCGGCCGCGGTCGTGAAGGTCTCGCTCTTCTTCGTCGGGATCGTGGTGTTGCGCTGGATCAGTGTCGTCATGACCCCGCCGAGCGTCTCGATGCCGAGCGACAGCGGCGTCACGTCGAGGAGCAGCAGGTCCTTCACTTCGCCCGTCAGGACGGCCGCCTGGACCGCCGCGCCGACCGCTACGACCTCATCCGGGTTCACGCCCTTGTGGGGCTCCCGGCCGAAGAGATTCCGAACGACCTCCTGCACCTTCGGCATGCGCGTCTGGCCGCCAACCAGGATCACCTCGTGGATGTCCTTCGCCGTCACGGAGGCATCCTGCATTGCCTGGCGGCACGGGCCAAGCGATCGCTCGATCAGGTCCGCCACCAGTTGCTCGAGTTTCGCGCGCGTGAGCGTCAACACCAAGTGCTTCGGCCCGCTCGCGTCCGCCGTGATGAAGGGCAGATTGATCTCGGTCTGCAGCGTCGTCGATAGCTCGCACTTCGCTTTCTCCGCCGCTTCCTTCAGCCGCTGGAGCGCCATGCGGTCCCGCTTCAGGTCGATGCCGCTCTCGCGTTTGAACTCGTCGGCGATCCAGTCGATGACCTCCTGGTCGAAATCGTCGCCGCCGAGGTGGGTGTCGCCGTTCGTGGCCTTGACTTCGAACACGCCTTCGCCGATATCCAGGATGGAGATGTCGAACGTGCCGCCCCCGAGGTCGTACACCGCGATGGTCTGCTCTTTCTTCTTGTCCATCCCGTACGCCAGCGCGGCCGCCGTCGGCTCGTTGATGATCCGGAGGACCTCGAGCCCCGCGATGCGGCCCGCGTCCTTCGTCGCCTGTCGCTGGCTGTCGTTGAAATACGCGGGGACCGTGATTACCGCCTGCGTGACCTTTTCACCGAGATACGCCTCGGCCGCCTCCTTGAGCTTACGGAGGATCATGGCGGAGATTTCTGGCGGCGAGTACGGCTTGCCGCGAACCTCGATCCGCGCGTCGCCGTTCTCAGCCCTCACGACCTTGTAGGGGAC
>QHRS01000190.1:0-3257 GCA_003221435.1 Candidatus Rokuibacteriota bacterium | reverse complement strand
TGGTGATAGCCTGGCGCTTCGCCACCTGCCCGACCAGGATTTCCCCGTCCTTCGTGAACCCCACTACGGACGGGGTCAGGCGGCTGCCCTCCTGGTTTGCGATCACCACCGGGTCTCCGCCTTCGACGACCGCCACGACGGAATTCGTCGTCCCGAGATCGATGCCGATTACCTTCGCCATGTCGATGGGCTCCTCTCCCCTTGATTGTCGTTCTCATTTGGGAAACGCCGACCGGCCTCCACGCCGGCGGCTTCACGTCCGCGCAGAAACCGGTCGGTTGAACCGCCGTTGCTTCACAGGAGATCGATCGTAATCTCCTTCGGCTTGTTCTCCTCGGCCTTCGGCAGTCTTCCTCCTTGTGTTTCCAGCGCCGCTTTGTGAGCTCGTCCGGATATGAGTCTATAGAGCTTATATCGTATGAGTCTATTGATGTCAAGTAGCTTGCAAAACTTTGTCGCCGAGCAGTCTCCCGCAACGACTCAAGTCACGCCAGGACGGCGAAAGTCTCGCTAAGTTCTGAGCCTTTATTGACCGTATGACACTGCCGATGTTAGGGTGACGGTCATGCGGCTGGGCTGTGTCGGCTGCCTCCTGGTCATTCTTGCGATCGTGATCTTCGGAGTAGCGGCAGCCGGATTCGTCTTCTTCTCCGCCAACATCTTCGACGAGCCCGAAGTCCAGGCGCAGCCGTCTACGGCATCGGACGGCTATCGGGCTCAGCAGAAGTTCTATGAGATCGTGCTCCGCGACGGCCGGCGCTCAAGCCGTGTCGACCCGATTGTCTTCAGCGAACGAGAGCTGAATGCGTTCCTGTCCCGTCACCTGATCGACACCGCCGACCTCTCGTTTTCCCCCGTCTCGGTCGCGCTGCTTCCAGACAACACGGTCGAGTTCCGGGGTCGAACCATGCTGCGGAACCTGTTGAAGGGAGCACCATTTGCCCAGATCGCCCCGTACCTTCCCAAGGGCAGAGTGGATCGGCCTGTTTGGGTCCTTCTCCGCGGCCATCTGCGACTGGAGCGCGGCACGGTCCGCCGGGACCGCGAATACGGCAGGGTCGAGGTCGCCGAATTCGCGCTCGGCACGCAACCGATCGGAGCGTGGGTGCTCAAGCTGATGCTGGGGCAGGTACAGAACGTGCTTCGCTGGCAGGTCCCCCGCGTGGTGCAGAGCATCACCGTCGAGGAAGGGCGCCTGGTTATCCGGACGGCGGCACCCCAGTAGCCCGCACGAAGCGCAACTGCAGATCGTAGATGATCTGCTCGAGCAGGTCGCTCTCTTCCGGTGTTCGGTTTCCTTGGGTCTTCTCGCGAAGCAGCACGAGGATGTCGATCGCCTCGCTCGCCTGGGCGAGATCCTTCTGCACGCGGCCGGTCAGCGGGTCCGGAGACTCACCGAGGGCGACCAACGCCGATGTCGCCAACATGATGAACAGACCGGCAAGGGTCTTCGCCGAGCCCAGTTCGGCGCTTCGAGGCTCGTGCGGCTGTTCGGCCGACCGCGCGGTCGGCGCCTCCACGCGAGTCTGATTGTCGTCAGCCCGGAGCCTGCGATCGGTGACTTTGAAGCCCTCTGTCGCAGAATCCTGTGCCACGGGGGCCAGCCTAGCACACCTGAAAACGCTTGCTGTATAATTGGTTGCTGCTCAAGAGACGGACATGACCGACTCGCCCGGTGTCCTGTTTGAGTCCCTCCTCGAGATCATGGTCCGCTTGCGGGGCCGGGACGGTTGTCCCTGGGACCGAGAGCAAACGGCAACCTCCCTGAAGCCGTTCCTCGTCGAGGAAGCCTACGAGGTGCTCGAGGCGATCGAGTCCGGGTCGGCCGGCGCGGTCCGTGAGGAACTGGGCGACCTGTTGTTCCAGGTCATCTTTCACGCCCAGCTCGCCGCCGAGGCCGGCGACTTCACCATGGCCGAGGTGCTGGACCACCTTGCCCGCAAGATGACCCGCCGGCACCCGCACGTCTTCGGCGACCAGACCGTGGAGAGCGCGCGGGAAGCGCTAACGCGTTGGGAGGCCATCAAGCAATCTGAAGCGGAACACGCAGGCCAGCGGCGGTCGGTGCTGGAAGGCGTGCCACGCCGGCTGCCATCGCTCCTGCGGGCCCAGCGGCTGCAGTCAAAAGCCGCCCGCGTCGGCTTCGATTGGCCTGACGCCGGTGCCGCTTGGCAAAAGGTGCGGGAGGAACTGGACGAGGTCGACGAGGCGCTGGCGCGCGGCGATCGCGCGCGCATCCAGGAAGAGATGGGCGACGTCTTCTTTTCGCTCGTGAACGTCGCACGGTTGTCCGATATCGACGCCGAGGAGGCCCTGCAGGCCGCCATCGAGAAGTTCCGCCGCCGCTTCACGCACATGGAGGCCGATCTCATCGCGCGGGGAAAAGACACCCGGTCCGTCACGCCCGAGGAGCTCGAGCGCTTGTGGCAGGGCGCCAAGGCCGACGAGCACGACGCGCCTGAGCCGCCCCAATGAAACTCAAGGTCCACCACGCAAGCGTCGCCGTTGAACGCGGAGACATCACCGAGTGGGAGGTGGACGCGATCGTGAACGCGGCCAATTCGACGCTCGCGATGGGCACAGGCGTTGCCGGCGCGATGAAGCGGAAGGGCGGCGTCATCATCGAGGAAGAAGCCATGCGCCAGGGCCCGATCGAGGTCGGCGCGGCAGTGCTCACGACCGCCGGCAATCTGGCCGCCACCCACGTCATCCACGCCGCGGCGATGGGCCCCGACCTCAAGACCGACGCCACCAAGATCGGCGCGGCGACGAAGTCGGCCCTGCAGCTGGCCGAGAAACACCGCATCACTTCCATCGCCTTTCCCGGGCTGGGCACTGGCGTCGGGGGGTTCCCGCCGGCCAGCGCGGCCGACGCGATACTGACGACCGTGCTCGACCACCTGAAGAGTGGCGGAAGTACGCTCCGGCGCGTGATCTTCGTGCTCTACCAAGACGAGGCATACAAGGCCTTTACGGATGCGTTGAAACGCGCAAGTGCAGTAAAATGATCGGGGGCACATGGCCGAAATCAAAATCGGACAGCCCGTCAGCCGGCGTCTCGGCGACCTCCTCATAGCCGAAGGTCTGATCGATCAGGAACAGCTACAGAAGGCGCTGGCGGAACAAAAGGGGACCCGCGAAAAGCTCGGCTCGGTCCTGGTTCGGCTGAACCTGGTCGACGAGGACCAGTTGATCGGCTTCCTCTCCCGGCAGTACGGCGTCCCGTCGGTCACCGTGTCGCGGCTCGACATCGACCC
>QHRS01000189.1:4986-5308 GCA_003221435.1 Candidatus Rokuibacteriota bacterium | reverse complement strand
AGCTCGAGATCGTCGCGTACGAGGACCTGGGCACCGAGGCGATCCGGCGGCTCGAGGTCGAGAATTTTCCGACGATCGTCGTCAACGACTGCCACGGCGGCGACCTCTACCAGGAGGGCATGAAGGCGTATGCTCGGTAGCATTCTTCGAGACCAGCGGTTCTCCTCGCCGTGCCTCTCCGCCTGACCACGATCCGCACGTAAATCAAAACGACCCCCGTCTGGGATACCTCGATCGGGAAGAAGGCGGTGATGGCGGTCACCGGCTTCATCCTGGTCGGCTTCGTCATCGGCCACATGCTCGGGAACCTCAAGATCTTTCA
>QHRS01000189.1:4453-4956 GCA_003221435.1 Candidatus Rokuibacteriota bacterium | reverse complement strand
CGTCGGCCACGGGCAGTTGCTCTGGCTGGCCCGGCTGATTCTGGCATCTGCGACCGTGCTCCACGTCGTGGCGGCGGTGCAGCTCGCGCGGATGAGCCACGCCGCGCGGCCCGTGAGCTACAGGCGGTGGGAGGCGGTCCAGGCGACATATGCGTCGCGGACCATGCGCTGGGGCGGCGTGATCATCACGCTGTTCGTGATCTATCACATCCTCCACTTCACCTTCGGCGCGGTCGGTTACGCGCCGGGGCAGTACCGGCCGATGTCCGTGTACCGCAACGTCGTGATCGGCTTCTCCGTGTGGTATGTGTCGGCCTTCTACGTCGCGGCGATGGTCGCTCTCGGGCTCCACATGTACCATGGCGTGTGGAGCATGCTGCAAACGCTCGGTCTCAACAACGCCGGGGCGAACCGTCTCTACCGGGCCCTCGCCACCGTGTCGTCACTGATGGTCGCCCTCGGCAACATCTCGGTCCCCGTCGCCGTGCTCACCGGCCTGGTCA
>QHRS01000189.1:0-4421 GCA_003221435.1 Candidatus Rokuibacteriota bacterium | reverse complement strand
CGGCTTTGCCGGCGCCTGACCTGGGGGAGGCTCGGAGGGGGCCGTCGAGGCCCCCTCTGATTGCGAGGTGACCGACATGGGCGCGGAGGCGCAGGTCGGCCGTCTCGCGGCGGACCCCGCGGATTACAGGCTCGACGCCAAGATTCCCCCGGGGCCGATCGAGCAGAAGTGGGACCGGCACGGCTTCGACATGAAGCTGGTGAGTCCCGCCAACCGGCGCCGGTACACGGTCCTGGTCGTGGGCTCGGGCCTCGCCGGGGCCGCGGCGGCGGCGGCGCTCGGCGAGCTCGGCTACACCGTCAGGTGCTTCTCCTATCACGATAGCCCGCGCCGTGCGCACTCGATCGCCGCCCAGGGCGGCATCAATGCGGCGAAGAACTACCGGAACGACGGCGACAGCGTCTTCCGGCTCTTTTACGACACGGTGAGGGGCGGCGACTTCCGGGCGCGCGAGGCCAACGTCTACCGGCTCGCCGAGCTCAGCGTGAACATCATCGACCAGTGCGTCGCCCAGGGTGTTCCCTTTGCGCGCGAGTACGGCGGGCTCCTCGACACCCGCTCCTTCGGCGGCGCCCAGGTCTCCCGCACGTTCTACGCCAGAGGCCAGACGGGGCAGCAGCTCTTGCTCGGGGCGTACCAGGCGCTCGAGCGCCAGATCGGCCTCGGCACGGTGACGATGCACACACGCGCCGAGATGCTCGACCTCGTCGTTGTCGACGGGCGCGCCCGCGGCATCGTGACGCGCAACCTCGTCACCGGCGCCATCGAATCGCACGTCGGCGACGCGGTCGTGCTGGCCACCGGCGGGTATGCGAACGTGTTCTACCTTTCGACGAACGCGAAGGCATCGAATGCGACGGCGATCTGGCGCGCGCACAAGCGGGGCGCCCTCTTCGGCAACCCGTGCTACACGCAGATCCACCCGACCTGCATCCCGGTGAGCGGCGACCACCAGTCGAAGCTCACGTTGATGAGCGAGTCGCTCCGCAACGACGGGCGCGTATGGGTGCCGAAGACGGTCGGCGACACGCGCCCGCCGGACCAGATCCCCGTCGGCGGGCGTGATTACTACCTCGAGCGAAAGTACCCGAGCTACGGCAACCTGGCCCCGCGCGACATCGCCTCGCGTGCGGCCAAGGAAGTGTGCGACGAGAAGCGCGGCGTCGGCCCGGGCGGGCGCGGCGTGTACCTCGACTTCACCGACGCCATCCAGCGCCTCGGCGAGCCGGCGATCCGCGAGAAGTACGGCAACCTCTTCGACATGTACGAGCGGATCACCGGAGAGAGCGCGTACCGGATCCCGATGCGGATCTACCCGGCGGTCCATTACACGATGGGTGGCCTCTGGGTCGATTACAACCTGATGTCGACCGTCCCCGGGCTCTTCGTCGCCGGCGAGGCGAACTTCTCCGACCACGGCGCGAACCGCCTCGGCGCGAGCGCGCTCATGCAGGGGCTCGCGGACGGCTACTTCATTCTGCCGTCCACGCTCGGCGACTATCTTGCGCGCGCCGGGCCGGTTACGGTGGACGCGGGGCACCCCGCGTTGCGGGCGGCCGAGGCCGCGGTCAGGGAGCGCGTCACGCGACTGCTCGCCATCAACGGCAAGCGCTCGGTCGACTCGTTCCACCGGGAGCTGGGGCAGCTCATGTGGAACTACTGCGGGATGGCGCGCAACGACGCGGGCCTCCGCTACGCGCTCGTGAAGATCCCCGAGCTTCGCGCAGCGTTCTGGGAGAACGTCCGGGTGCTCGAGGGCAACGAGGAGGTCAACCAGTCGCTCGAGAGGGCGGGCCGGGTGGCGGACTTTCTCGAGCTGGGCGAGCTCATGTGCCTCGACGCCCTCCAGCGCACGGAGTCGTGCGGTTGCCACTTCCGCGAGGAGAGCCAGACCCCGGACGGCGAGGCGCTGCGCGACGATGAGCACTTCGCCTACGTGGCGGCCTGGGAGTACACCGGCACGCTGGCCCGGCCGAACCTCCACAAGGAACCTTTGCACTTCGAGTATGTCCATCTCGCGCCGAGAAGCTACAAATGAACCTGATCCTCAAGGTGTGGCGCCAGAAGAGCGCGCACGACCGTGGCCGCTTCGTCACCTACGAGGCGAAGGGTATCGGCGCGGAGATGTCGTTTCTCGAGATGCTCGACGTCGTCAACGAGGAGCTGGTCGGGCGCGGCGAGGAGCCGATCGCGTTCGAGCACGACTGCCGCGAAGGGATCTGCGGCGCGTGCGGCTTCATGATCAACGGTGTCGCGCACGGGCCCGAGCGCGGGACCACCGTCTGCCAGCTCCACATGCGGAGCTTCAGGGATGGCGCCCGCCTCACGATCGAGCCGTGGCGCGCGAGGGCGTTCCCGGTCGTCAAGGACCTGATCGTCGATCGGGACGCCTTCGACCGGATCATCCAGGCGGGCGGTTTCATCAGCGCGCCTACGGGCTCGGCGACGGACGCCAACGCGATCCTGGTCCCGAAAGAGGACTCCGATCGCGCGTTCGACGCGGCGGCCTGCATCGGCTGCGGCGCCTGCGTCGCCGCCTGCCCGAACGCCTCGGCGATGCTCTTCACGGCCTCGAAGGTGACGCACCTCGGCCTCCTGCCGCAGGGGCAGCCGGAGCGCTACGACCGCGTCCGCGACATGGTGGCCGCAATGGACCGGGAGATGTTCGGGAGCTGCACGAACATCGGCGAGTGCGCGGCCGTGTGCCCGAAGGGAATCAGCCTCTACTTCATCTCGCGGATGAACCGCGACCTGCTCACGGCGAGCTTCAAGGGCCGGGAACGGTTCAAAGCCTTGACGGCCGCGGGGCCGGCGGCGTAGTGTCCTGCTGACCCATGGATCTCCTGTCCTGCGACGTGCTTGTGGTGGGCGGCGGGGGAGCTGGCCTGCGCGCCGCCATTGCCGTCGCCGAGACGCATCCGAAGCTCCGCGTCGCCGTGATCTCCAAGGTCTATCCGATGCGGAGCCACACGGTCTCGGCGGAGGGAGGCGCCGCCGCGGTGATCAAGGCCGGCGACAGCCTGGACGAGCACGCCTACGACACCATCTCCGGCGGCGACTGGCTGCCCGATCAGGACGCGGTGGAGGCCTTCGTCAGGGAGGCCCCCGAGGAAATGCTGCGGCTCGAGCACTGGGGCTGCCCCTGGAGCCGCGAGCCCGACGGCCACATCGCCGTGCGTCCCTTCGGGGGCATGAAGGTCCAGCGCACGTGGTTCGCCGCGGACAAGACCGGCTTCCACATGCTCCACTCGTTGTTCCAGACGACGCTGAAGTACGACGCCATCCAGCGGTACGACGAATACTTCGTGACGAAGTTGCTGGCCGATGAAGGCCGCTGCCAGGGGGTCGTGGCCATCGAGCTGGCCACCGGGAAGATCCAGGCGATTACCGCCAAGGCCGTCGTCCTCTGCACCGGAGGCTGCGGCAAGGTCTTCCCGTTCACCACCAACGCCAACATCAAGAACGGCGACGGAATGGCCCTGGCTTACCGCGCGGGCGCGCCGCTCAAGGACATGGAATTCGTCCAGTACCATCCGACCGGCCTTCCGTTCACCGGGATCCTGATCACCGAAGCTGCGCGATCGGAAGGCGGCTGGCTCCTGAACAAGGACGGCTATCGGTACCTCCAGGATTACGACCTGGGCAAGCCCGAGCCCAGGCCGGTGTTGCGCTCCATGGAGCTGGGCCCCCGCGATCGCCTCTCCCAGGCGTTCGTCAAGGAGCAAGAGAAGGGCCGCACCCTGGAAGGGCCGTACGGACACTATGTCCACCTGGACATCCGCCACCTGGGAGAGAAGCTCATCGACAAGAAGCTCCCCTTCGTGCGGGAGCTGTGCCTCAAGTACGTCGGCGTCGATCCGGTCAGGGAGATGATTCCCGTCCGTCCGGTCGTCCACTACATGATGGGTGGCGTCCACACGGACATCCACGGGGCCACGCCCTTGAAGGGGCTCTATGCGGCTGGGGAGGCCGCGTGCGTGAGCATCAACGGGGCCAACCGGCTCGGCTCGAACTCGCTCACCGAAATCCTGGTCTTCGGCGCGCGAGCCGGCAAGGCAGCGGCGGCCTTCGCCGCGGGGCAGGGAGGGCCAACCCCGTCCCTTGGCGCTCTGGCCCAGGGCGAGCAGAGGCGGCTCGAGGAGACGTTCCTGAAAAAGACCAGCGGCAAGGAACGGATCGCCATCCTGCGGGCGGAGATGCACCAGATCATGGAAGAGAGCGCGGGCATCTATCGAACCGGCGCCACGCTCGAAAAAGCGGTGGAGAAGCTCGTGAGCCTGCAGGAGAGATTCCACGACATCTCGCTGGACGATCACAGCTACACCTTCAATACGGAGCTGACCGCGGCCCTGGAACTCTCCTATATGCTGGACCTGGCTCAGACGATCGTGCACTCGGCTCTCGAGCGCACGGAATCCCGC
>QHRS01000188.1 GCA_003221435.1 Candidatus Rokuibacteriota bacterium | reverse complement strand
GAAAGACGCGAAGACAACGGAGCGTCGCGCGACGCTCCGCACGATCGCCAACGAGATTTTCGACTTCGCAGAGATCTCACAGCGGAGCCTCGGCCGCCACTGGCAGACACGCACGCTGCCCGAGCGCGAGGAGTTCGTCACGTTATTCGGTGATCTCCTCGAGCGTACGTACATCTCGAAGATCGAGAGCTACTCGGGCGAGCGAGTTGCCTATGCCGGCGAGATGGTGGACGGCGACCAGGCGACGGTTCGGACGCAAATCACCACGAAGCAGGGGACCGAGGTTCCTGTGGACTATCGCATGTTCCAGCGAGATGGTCGCTGGCGGGTCTTCGATGTCAACATCGAGGGCGTCAGTCTCGTTGGCAACTACCGGACGCAGTTCAACGCGATCATCACGCGCTCGTCCTACCAGGACTTGGTCACGAAGCTCAAAGCTAAACAGGACGAAGGCGCGGGGTCGAAGGACACCCGGCGCCGTCGCGTACAGTCGCCCTGAAGGCGCGGCGACAGTCTGGACCATGAGGCCATTTCACCTGACGCGGATCGTCGTCCAGGGCGTCTCAGGTCCCGCTCGAGTACCTTAGGCTCACGATTGACCCGAACAAGACGAACGCCCCCTTCTCTTGGGAGCGCGTAACCCCCTGAAGAGGTCGACCAGGCTCCCTGTACTGGCGCCTGGGTCGGGTGTTGTACCCTGCTGGCGCCCCCAGTAGAATGCCGGCCATGTCGGTCGTCTTGCTCCCGAGCCGCGCGCGCTCGACGTTTGCACTCCTCTGTTGGCTCCTGGCCGCGGCGGGGTGCAGAGGCGAGAGCGCCGCGGTCCAGCAGCGGCGGCAGGCTGGCCCTCCACCGGGCGTCGTGGTCGCGGAGGTGATGCGTAGGACCGTGCCCGTCTACGGCGAGTATGTCGCGCAGACCGTGGCCAATAGCACCGTGGACATCCAGGCCCGCGTGGAGGCCACGCTGGAAAGCGTGCGATTCGTCGAGGGTGGTCCGGTGAAGAAGGAGCAGGTGCTCTTCGAGCTCGACAAGCGGACCTACAACGCCCAGGTCCAGGCAGCGCGTGCAGCGCTCAGCAAGGCCGAGGCCGATCTCGTCTACGCCAGGCAGCAGGTCGAGACGCAACGAGTGAAGGCGCAGCTGACGCAGAGCGAAGCGCAGCTGGCCAAAGCCGGGCAAGACGTAGAGCGTCTGCGCCCGCTCATCAAGGAAGACGCGGTGCCGCAGCAGGATTTCGATAACGCCGTGGCCGCGCAAAACGTGGCCCAGGCCCAGGTGGACGCCGCCCGAGCCCAACTCTCCAACACGCAGCTGACCGAGCGGACCCAAGTCGACATCACCCAGGCCGCGGTCCAGTCGGCCAAGGCCGCGCTGACCCAGGCGGAGCTCAACCTTTCCTACTGCACCATCCGGTCGCCGATCGATGGCGTCAGCGGCCGGAAGAAGTACTCGGTCGGCAACCTCGTCGGCAAGGGAGAGGCGACGACGCTTGTCACGGTCTCGGCCGCGGACCCGATCTGGGCGGATTTCAGCGTGAGCGAACTCGACTATCTGCGTTTCGCCAAGCGCCAGCAAGCGCTGAATACGACCCCCAGGGAGGGGGCGGCCGTGCTCGACTTCGAGCTGCTGCTGGCCGACAACACCGTCTTCCCGCACAAGGGGAAGTTCCTGCTCGGCGAGCGCGGACTGGATCCGAAGACGGGAACGCTCACCGTCCGAACCCAGTTCCCGAATCCGGAGTTGCTTCTGCGTCCCGGCCAGTTCGGACGTGTCAAGGTCGTGCTCGAGGAAAAGCCCAGCGCCGTGCTCGTGCCCCAGCGAGCGGTGATCGAGCTCCAGTCGGTCAAGTCGGTGCTGGTCGTCGGGGCCGATAACAAGGTCGCGCTCAAGTCGATCACGGCCGGCGATCGGCACGAGCAGTATTTCGTCGTCAACGACGGGCTCCAGGGCGGTGAGCGCGTCATCGTCGAGGGGCAGCTCAAGGTCCGACCGGGCATGACCGTGACGCCGACGCTCCAGGTCGTGCCGGTCGCTGGAGCTCCCCGCTCCGCACTGCCGGGGCAGGAGAAGGGTCCGTAGGACGTGTTCGCGCGGTTCTTCATTCACCGACCCGTTTTCGCGATTGTCATTTCACTGGTGATTCTCATCGCGGGCGGTCTGAGCATCCAGGCGCTCCCGATCGCCCAGTATCCGGAGATCACCCCCCCGCAGATCCAAGTGTCGGCCACCTACACGGGGGCAAACGCCCAAGTCGTGGAGGAGACGGTCGCGGCGCCGATCGAGCAGGAGGTCAACGGCGCCGAGAACATGATCTACATGCAGTCGAAGAGCACGAACGACGGCCGCTACGTGCTCAATGCCACCTTCCGGGTCGGCACCGACATCGACATCGCCTCGGTGGACATCCAGAATCGGATCAGCCGGGCGAACTCAAGGCTGCCGGCCGAGGTCCTTCAGGCCGGCATCACGGTCAAGAAACAGTCGCCCGACATCCTCCAGGTGATCAGCCTCTCCTCCCCAAGCGGCGCCTACGACACGATCTTCCTCAGCAACTACGCGTCGATCAGTGTCCTTGACCAGCTGTCGCGGATCCCGGGCGTGGGCAACGCCGACATCGTCGTCGGCAAGCGCGACTACTCGATGCGCCTCTGGCTCAGGCCGGACAAGCTCGCCAAGCTCGGCATCACTGGCGGCGACATCGCTCGGGTGATCCGCGACCAGAACATCCAGGCCGCTGCCGGCCAGATCGGCCAGCCCCCCGCGCCCCAGGGTCTCGACTTCCAGTACTCGGTCAACGTCAAGGGACGCCTCACGACGGTCGAGGAGTTCGAGAGCATCATCGTCCGCACGCTCGCTGACGGTGCGGTGCTGCGGATCAAGGACGTGGCCCGGACCGAGCTCGGCGCCCAGGATTACGGTTCCACCGGCCGCCTCGACGGGGGTCCCGCCGTATTGATCCTGATCTATCAGCTACCGGGCTCGAACGCTCTCGACGTCGCCAAGAGGGTTCGAGCCAAGATGGCCGAGCTCGCCCAGAACTTCCCGCCGGGGATCGAGCACGGGTTCCGGCTCGACACGACACTCTTCGTGACGGCCTCGGTAGAGGAGGTGCTCTACACCCTCTTCGAGGCGATGGTCCTCGTCCTGATCGTCGTGTTCGTCTTCCTCGGGAACTTCCGGGCGACCCTCATCCCGATGCTGGCGGTGCCGGTGTCCCTGGTGGGCACGTTCGCGGCCTTCGTGGCGTTGGGCTTCTCCATAAACCTGCTGACGCTCTTCGCGATGGTGCTCGCCATCGGCATTGTGGTGGATGACGCGATCGTGGTGGTCGAGGCCGCGGAGCACCACATCGAGGCGGGGCTGTCGCCACTCGAGGCGACCGAGAAGGCAATGGACGAGGTCTCGGCGCCCGTCGTTGCCGTCGCGCTCGTGCTGGCCTCGGTCTTCGTCCCGGTGGCATTCATGGGCGGCATCACCGGCCAACTCTACAAGCAGTTCGCCATCACCCTGACGGTCTCAGTACTGCTGTCCGCGCTGGTGGCGTTGACGCTGACGCCGGCCCTCTGCGCCATGCTCTTGCGCCCGCGGCAGCGCATGCGGGGGCCATTGGGCGTGTTCATCAGGGGGTTCAATAGCGTCTTCGCGCGGACGACGGCGGGCTACGTGTGGTCCATGAGGATGGCCATCCGCCGCGCGGCTCTGGCCCTAGTCTGCCTCGGCATCGTGTACCTCGCCACCTGGGGATTGCTACAGCGTCTGCCGACGGGTTTCCTGCCCGACGAGGACCTCGGCTACATTATCGTCAGCGCGACGCTGCCGGACGCCGCCTCCCTCGAGCGCACGGACGCCGCCCTCCGCAAGGTGGAGGAGATCCTCAAGGTCCAGCCGGGTGTGCAGTCCATGGTGACGTTCGGGGGCTTCAGCGTGCTGACCAGTACCTACAACTCAAACGCCGGGACGATCTTCGTGCCCCTCAAGCCGTGGGACCAACGCAAGTCGTCGGACCTGCACGCGCTGGCCATCATCAGCCAACTCAGGCGGAAGCTCGCGGCGATCCCGGACGCACTGGTCCTGGTGTTCAACCCGCCCCCGATTAGGGGGAGCGGGAAGGACATCGCCTTTCTCGACGGCGCGAAGAGCGATCTCATCACCGCGGCGGTGCAGCGCCCGGAGCTCCTGGGGATGTTCAGCGGCTTCCGCCCTAACGTGCCGCAGGTGAAGCTCGACGTAGACCGCGACAAGGTGAAGACCCTCGGCATCCCGCTGAGCGATGTGTTCCAGAGCCTGCAGATCTACCTCGGCAGCCTGTTCGTCAATCAGTTCAACCTGTTCGGCCGCACCTGGCGCGTCTACATCCAGGCGGAGCCCGAGTTCCGCTCGACGACGGATGGGATCGCGCAGATTTACACGCGGACAGCCGACGGCCTCATGGTCCCGCTCTCCACGATCACTCGCGTGGGCGAGACGACCGGGCCCGACACTATCGTCCGCTACAACCTCTACCGGACGGCGGAGATCAATGGCGCCGCGGCGCCCGGGTTCAGCTCTGGCCAGGCGATTGGACTCATGGAGCAGCTTGCCCGGGAGGCGCTTCCGCCGGGGACCGGTTTCGAGTGGACGGGCACGGCGTTCCAGGAAAAGGAGTCGGCCGGCAAGCAGGGCGCGATCTTCGGCCTGGCACTGGTCTTCGTCTTCCTGTTCCTTGCGGCGCTCTACGAGAGCTGGGCCATCCCGTTCTCGGTGATTCTAGGCATCCCGCTCGGGGCCTTCGGCGCCTTCCTCGCGGTGTGGTTCCGCAGCCTGCCCAGCGACATCTACGTCCAGATCGGCCTCGTCATGCTGATCGGGCTCGCCGCCAAGAACGCGATCCTGATCGTCGAATTCGCCAAGATGCGCTACGAGCAGGGTGCGGGACTCGTCGAAGCGGCCGTGGAAGCGGCCCAGCTCCGATTCCGGCCCATTCTGATGACTTCTTTCGCGTTCATCCTGGGCGTGTTGCCGCTTGTCGTCGCGAGCGGCGCTGGCGCCGGGAGCCGCCACTCACTCGGCACGGCGGTTTTTGGCGGCATGGCGGCGGCCACCTGCTTTGGAGTCTTTGTGATCCCGGTGCTCTACGTTCTGGTTCAGGGTGTGGCGGCGCGCCTGTCCGGAGCGACGCAGAGGGTGCCCGCACGCGAAGGCGAGCCGGCGGGTCCCTGATGCGCCGACCCTTCGTGACCGTCGCGGGCGGGCTCCTCCTGGCTGGCTGCGCAATCGGTCCCGATTACAAGCGGCCCCCGATCCAGGTGCCCGGGGCATTCCGGGGCCCCGTGAATGAGACGCCGATCCTGGCGGAGGGGGGTACGTTCGGCGACCTCCGATGGTGGGAGGTGTTTCGAGACCCCGAGCTCCAACGGCTCGTCCGCCGAGCGCTCGTCAACAACTATGACGCTCGGATCGCGGCCGCCCGCGTCCTCGAGGCGCGCGCCCAGGTGGGTGTCACGCGCGCCGACCAGCTGCCGCTGGTGAGCGCGGCTTTCACCGGGGGCCGTGAGCGAGTCTCGGTCAACAGCTTCCCGCCCTTCCCGCGCAATGTTCAGCGTGAGAGTGACCTCTTTGAGCTGGGCGGGAGCCTGAGCTACGAAGTGGATCTGTGGGGGAGGCTGCGCCGGGCGACCGAGGCGGCGCGCGCCCAGCTCCTGGCCTCGGAGGACGCGCACGCCACCGTGGTTTCGACCCTCGTGGGCGACGTCGCCACGGCCTACTTCCAGCTCAGGGAGCTCGACCTCGAGCTCGAAATCGCCCAGCGCACGCTCGCGAGCCGCCAGGCTTCGCTGCGCCTGGCCAGGCTCCGACGCGACCGTGGCGTCGCCTCCGACCTGGATGTCCGCCAGGCCGAGGTGCTCGTCAACACGGCCGCCGCGGCCATCCCCGACACGCAGAGGCAGATCGAGCAGACCGAGAACCTGATCAAGCTGCTGCTCGGGGAGAGCCCGGGTGACGTCCCGCGTGGACGTGCGCTGACCGATCAGGCCCTTACGGTCGCGGTGCCGCCTGGGCTGCCCTCCACGCTCCTCGAGCGGCGCCCGGACATCCGCCAAGCCGAGGCGCTGCTTGTTGCCGCCAACGCGAATATTGGCGCCGCCAAGGCTCTCTTCTTCCCCCAGATCACGCTCACGGCCTCGGATGGATTTCAGAGCGCCGCGTTGTCGCGGCTCTTCGAGGGACCGTCCGGCTTCTGGGCGGTCGCGGGGCAGCTCCTCCAGCCGGTCTTCCAGGGCGGCCGCATCTGGTTCAACTTCCAGGCGTCGAAGGCTCGCCGACAGCAGGCCCTCGTCGTCTACGAGCGGACCGCCCAGACGGCGTTCCGCGAGGTGTCGGATGCCCTCATCGCATACCGAAGGACCCGCGAGTTCCGCGCCGAGCAGGAGGCCTTGACCGCCTCGCTACGCGAGTACGCACGGCTCTCGACGCTCCGCTACCGCGGCGGCGTCGCGAGCTACCTTGAGGTGCTGGACGCGGAGACGAAGCTCTTCTCGGCCGAGCTCGACTTGGCCCGCGCCCGCCGGCAGGAGCTCCTGGCGGTGGTTCAGCTCTACAAAGCACTGGGGGGAGGCTGGCAGATGGAAGCAGCGAGGGCGGCAACGGTCTCGCCCGCCGAGAGCCAAAGCGCGCCGATCAAATAGAGATCGTGCTCGAGGCGAGGCACAAGGCCTCGGATGCGGATGTCGTCTGCTGGCTGGTCTGTTCCGCGATTTCGATCACCCGTCTAGAAACGTGCGTGCGTCTCGTCCTACGTCGGGCGGCGCGGTACCACGAGGTTCCCGATGGTGACCTGAACGGCCTCGTCGTTCTGGTTGAGCGTCGTCGTTCGCACCTTGATCAATCCCTGACCTGGACGCGACCTCGACGGCCGCACCTCGAGGACCTCGCTCTCGATGCGCAACTCATCCCCGGGCCGCACGGGCCGTGGCCAGCGGAACTCGTCGAAGCCGGCGCCCACGATGCCGCCGGCGGGTTTGAGGTCGCTCTCGACGAGCAGCCGCATGGTGACCGCGGCTGTGTGCCAACCGCTGGCGGCCAGCCCGCCGAAGATCGTGTCGCGCGCGGCATCCTCGTCGAGATGGAACGGCTGCGGATCGAACTCGGCGCCAAAGGTCTTGATGCGCTCCTTGTCGATCCGCAGCCGACCAGAGCGAAAGGTCTGCCCGACCGCAAAGTCTTCGAGATATCGGCCGGTCACAGCCCCGCTCAGGGCCTCGACCTCAAGACGACGCCCTGCAGCACCGCCTTCGGTACCGCACCGACGACCCGGTCGACGACCGTGCCCTGCTTCACGAACAGGATCGTCGGGATCGATCGGATACCGTATCGAGCCGCCAGCCCGGGGTTCTCGCCGACGTTGACCTTCATCAGCGTCACCTGCCCCTCCGAGGCCTCGGCGATCTCCTCGAGGACCGGCGCGATCGCCCGGCACGGACCGCACCCCTCGGCCCAGAAGTCGACCATCACGAGACCCTGGGCCGCGACCAGCGCCTCATCGAAGTTCTGCTCAGTCAGATGGATCGTCTCGGCCACTTCGTGATCCCGGCTCGGACTCATCTTGCGGGTCCTCCTGTCCGCTAGGATGGCGGTCGGAACCCGAGAGATTCGCACATCCAATGCCAGTGCGTACATAAGGATGTATCTACATATAACATGCTTGCCCGGCACGGCGACGGCTGCTAGGATGACGTCCATGACTCGACGAGGCCGCCCCAGGAATTCCTCGACGACCTCGCCAATGCCCCGTCGACGGAGCGGCCCCCGCTTGACCCAGTCGCTCAGAGGCACTCGGAGCGGTGATCTCGGGCGTGCCCATATCTCAGCTGCCCCCGGCGCTGCTGTTTTTCAGGTGTCACCAATGTGCCGGACGAGTACAGCCAGTTGACTCAGCGCTTGTTTACGCAGACCATCCAGCGCATGGAGCGGCTTGCATGGCATCCGATGTGATCGAGAGCTCCACCCGGGAGCGGAGAGGATGAGGAGCGGGGATTGCATCGGGCAGCTGTCGAGACGCCCGCGTCTGGCGTGGCACCCACCGAAAGGGGCGAACTGAGTGACCAGAACCCGAAGGTTCGCGACCCGGCCCGCCGACCTCACCGAGCGCTTCACCAAGGTCAACGGGGTGCGGCTGCGCTATCTCATGGGCGGGCAGGGCAGCCCGGTGATCCTGCTGCACGGTTATGCCGAGACCGGCCACATGTGGCGCCCGATCATGCCGATGCTCGTGCAGAGACACACCGTCATCGTGCCTGACCTGCGCGGCGCCGGTGGATCGGCCAAACCGGCGACCGGCTACGACAAGAAGACCATGGCCGCGGACATCCACGATCTGACCTTGTACGGTGACGTGCCGCTGGCGCTGGTGAAAGGCCGTGAGCGCACCTGCCTCGAGCATTTCTGGAACGACTTCGCCGCTGATCCGAAACGTTCGGTGCCTGCGGCTGATCGCCGTCTCTACGCCCGGGCTACGCGCAGCCCGGCGCCATGCGGGCCGGCTTCGAGTACTTCCGCAATTTCGGCACCTGCCTGATTGAGCAGACCAGGCTGATGGCATCCGACGTCCGCGGCCAGGTGGTGCCGGGCGCGGGTCACTGGCTGATGGAGGAAGCGCCCAATACCGTGATCCCCGCGATCATCGACTTC
>QHRS01000200.1 GCA_003221435.1 Candidatus Rokuibacteriota bacterium | reverse complement strand
CGGCGTTGATCACCTTGGCCCGGCGCTCGCGCTCGGCCTCGGCCTGCTTGGCCATCGCTCGCTGCATGTCCTGCGGCAGGTCGATCTGCTTGACCTCCACGGTCGCGACCTTGATGCCCCAGGGCTCGGTGTGCTCGTCGATGATCCGCTGGAGCTGCTGGTTGATCTTGTCCCGTGCCGAGAGCAGGTCATCGAGCTCGACCTGCCCGAGGACGCTGCGGAGGGTCGTCTGCGCGATCTGCGAGGTCGCGTAGAGGTAATCCTGCACCGCGATGATCGCCTTCTCCGGGTCGAGCACGCGGAAGTAGATGACGGCGCTGACCTTGAGCGAGACGTTGTCCCGCGTGATGACGTCCTGCGGCGGCACGTCCATCGCGACGGTCTGGAGGCTCACCTTCACCATGCGGTCGATCATCGGGACCAGCAGCACGAGCCCGGGGCCGTTGCCCTGCCCGCCCGGGTTGAGGATGGCGCGCGTGCTCCGCCCGAGCCTGAAGATGACCGCGCGCTCGTACTCGCGGAGGATGCGCGCGAACGAGCTGACGACGAAGAGCGCGAAGACCAGCAGGACGACCGCAAGCAGGGATTCGAACGTGCCCATCACCCGCCTCCTATGGCGCCGCCTTGACGACCTTGAGTGTCAGCCCCTCGACCGCGACCACCCGTACTGTCTCGCCCTCCGCGACCGGGCCCGGGTCCGCGCGGGCCCGCCACAACTCGCCCAGCACGCGCACCTGGCCCTCGGGATCGAGCGGGGAGCGCGCGACACCCGTGAGGCCGATCAGGCCGGCCGCGCCGGTGATCGGCCGCCGGCCGAGCGCCTTGACGCCGGCCGTGAGCGCGACGATGAACATCCCCGCCGTCAGGGAGACGGTCGGCAGGAGCACCCACCATGACACGCGCAGGTCGGCCGCCGGCGCCTCGTAGAGCATCAGCGAGCCGAGCAGCAGGGAGACTACCCCGCCGACCGCCAGCACGCCATGGCTCACCACCTTGATCTCGGCGATGAACAGCACGATACCGAACAGGATCAACAGGAGTCCCGCGTAGCTGATCGGCAGGTTCTGGAAGGCGAAGAACGCGAGGATCAACGAGATGCCGCCGATCACCCCCGGCAGGATCACGCCGGGGTTCGACAGCTCGAAGAACAGGCCGAGCATGCCGAGCATCATCAGGACGTAGGCCACGTTCGGGTCCGTGATGACGTTGAGGATCCGGTCGCGGAACCCGATCTGGATCGACTGCACGACGGCGCCCCTCGTCCGGAGGACGACCGCGCCCCGCGGGGTCTTGACCCGGCGCCCGTCGATCTTGTCGAGCAGATCGGTGGTCGAATCCGCGACGAGGTCGACGATGTTGAGCTTGACCGCTTCCCGTTCGGTCGCCGAGACCGACTGCCGCACGGCCTTCTCGGCCCACTCGATGTTGCGCCCGCGCGTGGCCGCGATCGTCCGCGCGAACGCCGCCGCGTCGTTCTCGACCTTCTTCATGCTCTCCTTGTCGAGGCTGCCGCCCCCGACCGCGACCGGGTGCGCCGCGCCGATATTGGTGGCGGGCGCCATCGCGGCGACGTGCGCGGCGATCGTGAGGAAGACGCCCGCCGAAGCGGCCCGAGCCCCCGTGGGCGCCACGTAGACGACGACGGGAATGTCCGAGTTGAGGATCTGCTGGACGATCGAGCGCATCGAGCGCTCGAGCCCGCCGGGCGTGTCGAGCTGCACGATGAGCGCCACCGCACGCTGGCTTCGCGCGCGGTCGAGCGCGGTGCTCATGATCCGCACGGTCACTGGGCTGATCACACCTTCGACTTCGACGAGCGCCACCGTCTCGGCCGAAGCGGGCGCCGCCGCCAGCAGGGCGACGAGGCCGATCACGAGAGCCGTGGCGCGCGTCAACGTGCGAGCGCCAGGAGGGACACGAATTCGAAGAGCAGGTTGGCGGCCAGGAGCGACGTGATCTGGCCGGGTCCGTCGTAGGGCGGGCTGACCTCGACGAGGTCGCAGCCGATCAGCTGGAGGCCCTGGAGCCCCCGGACGATCGCCAGCGCCTCGTAGGAGCTGAGCCCGCCGACCTCCGGCGTGCCGGTCGCCGGTGCGTACGCCGGATCCACGCAGTCGATGTCGAACGAGCAGTACACGGGACCGCCCGCGAGCCGCGCGAGCTTGCGCGCGACCCACGCCGTGCCCTGCTCCTTGACGGTCTCGATGCGGATGACCTCGAGCCCGTGCGCCTCATGAAAGGCGAAGTCCTCAGGCCCGTAGAGCGGTCCGCGGATCCCGACCTGGATCATGCGCCGGGAGTCGATCAGCCCTTCCTCGATGGCGCGGCGGAACGGCGTGCCGTGGAAGTACTTCGACCCGAAGTACTCGTCCCACGTGTCGGGATGCGCGTCGAAGTGCACGACGCGGACGGGGCCGTGGCGCCGCGCGATGGCCCGGAGGATCGGGAGCGTGATCGAGTGGTCGCCGCCGACACAGACCGGCACCGCGCCCGCCTCCACGACCCGCTGCACGCCGCGCTCGATCTCCTCGTAGGTCCGCTCGATCGAGATCGGCACGACGTCGATGTCGCCGTAGTCGGCGACGCGGAGCCGCTCAAACGGATGCACCTTGAGCACCGGGTGCCACGGGCGGATCAGCGAGGACTGCTCGCGCACGGCGCGTGGCCCGAAGCGCGCTCCGGTGCGATACGACGACCCGCCGTCGTACGGGACGCCGATTAGCGCAACGTCGAGCTCCGCCACCTCGCGCACATGCGGCAGCAGCATGAAGGTCGCGATCTGGCCGAAGCGGGGCGATCGGAACGGATCCCGCGGCGTGTGCATCCTAGAGCATCGACTTGAGACCGGACACCGCGCGGGCCAGCCGCGCGACCTCGTCGGGCGCGGTATAGACGGAGAAGCTCGCGCGGACGGTCCCGACGGTTCCGAGGTGGCGCATCAACGGCTGGGCACAGTGATGCCCGGCCCGCACCGCGATCCCCTCGGCGTCGAGGAGCGCGGCCGCGTCGTGCGGGTGGAGGTCGGCCACGTTGAACGCGACGACGGCCCCCTTGATTTCCGGGTCGCGCGGGCCGTAGACGGTGACGTCCGGAATCGCGGACAGGGCGTCCAGCGCATCCCGCGTCAGCGCCCGCTCGTGCTCCGAGACCTGGTGCATCCCGAGTTTCTCGAGGTACTCGATCGCCGCCGCGAGGCCGATAGCCTCGGCGACCGGCGGCGTTCCCGGCTCGAACCGCCAGGGCAGGTCGTTCCACCGCGCGCGATCGATCCAGACCTCCTTGATCATCTCGCCGCCGCCCCGGGCTGGCTCGAGCGCGTCGAGCGCGGCCCGCCGGCCGTACAGGATGCCGATCCCCGTCGGCCCGAGCATCTTGTGGGGCGAGCAGACGTAGAAGTCGCAGCCCAGCTGCGACACGTCGAGCGGCAGGTGCGGCGCCGCCTGCGCGCCGTCGATGACCGACAGCGCCCCCACGTCGCGCGCGCGCGCGACGATCTGGCGGACCGGGTTGATCGTGCCGAGCACGTTCGAGACGTGGGCCACCGCGACCACGCGCGTCCGAGCCGTCAGCAGGCGGCTGAAGGCCTCCACGTCGAGGAACCCCTCGCCCACCACGGGCACCGCCTTCAGCACGGCGCCCCGGTCGCGCACGGCCATCTGCCACGGGATGATGTTCGAGTGATGCTCCATCTCGGTGATCAGGACCTCGTCGCCGGGGCGGAGCGTGCGCCCGATCGCCTCCGCGAGCAGGTTGAGGCCGTCGGTCGTGCCGCGCGTGAAGACGATCTCCTCGCGCGATGCGGCGCCCAGGAATCGCTGGACGTGGTCGCGCGCGCTCTCGTAGAGCTCGGTCGCCTCCTCGCCGAGCGTGTGAATGGAGCGGTGGACGTTCGAGTGCGAGGTCTCGTAGTACCGGGTCATCGCCTCGATCACCTGCCGCGGTTTCTGGCTCGACGCGGCGGAATCGAGATACACGAGCGGCTGGCCGTTGACCCGGCGCTCGAGGATCGGAAAGTCCGGGCGGGTCAGCTCGTCAAGACGCATGGAGGGCCGCCTTCAGAGCCGACAGGGGGAGGGTCACGCACTTCATCCGGGTCGGCCGGATGTCGGCTTCGAGGATCGTGAGCAGGTCCTCCGTCGTCACCGCGACTGCGTCGGCCACGCTCTTGCCCTGGACCGTCTCCAGGAGCACGTCGGCGGACGCCGCGCAGATCGCGCAGCTGTCCCCCGTGAACCGGGCCTCCGCCAGCATGGGGCCCTCGAGCCGCAACGCCAGCCGGATCCGGTCGCCGCAGAGCGGGTTCACGTCCTCTGCGGTCACGGTCGCCCCGGCCAGCACCCCGCGAAACCGCGGCCTCCGCCACCGCTCGCGGATGACGCTGGAGTACACCCCGGCCGCCGTGGTCACTCAAGCTCTCCCCTCGCGACGTTGGCGCGATAGGGCGGAAAGCGATAGGCGGAATCGCGCGAGAGGAGCCCGCCGTGGCCCAGCTCGGCCAACTCGAGGTTGCCGACCCGCTCGCCCGTCGCCTCGGAGAACATCCCGCACGACGGCATGCCGACCACCGGCCGCCCCTCCCAGCTCGCGATCCAGAGCAGGCTGCCGGGATGCGCCGGCGCCCCGTGGCGGTCCATGCGCGCACCGACCCGCGCGAGGGCGCCGAACACCGGATCGAGCGGGTCGAGCGCGCTCGCGCCCGCCACGATCAGCACCTCGACCCCCGCGGCGTGCAGCTCGTTCAGCTCCTTCGCGACGTCGGAGACCGCCGGCCCCGCATACCGGATGGGCAAGAGACGCGCACCGAACCAGTCGATCTTCGCCCGCAACGATTTCTCGAACCGCGCGCGCTGCCTGTCGTCGAGGCTCTCGCGCGCGACGGCGCCCACCGTGAACGGCCGGAACCCATCTACCGCGACGAGTCCCTTGACCTCGCCGCCCAGCCGCTCGATGGTTTCGATCGTCGTCCCGGCGATGACGAGGGGCGTGATCTTGCATCGCGCCACGACCTCGCCCGGCTCGACCGGCAGCCCGTGGAAGAGCGTGTACACGGAAATGCCCTCGAGCGCATTCGCGCGCCGCAGCGCATCCGCGCGGACCCGGAACAGGCCGCGCCGCGTCGCCGCCAGACTCCACTTCCCCTCCGAGTAGCCTTTGACCTCGACGCCGTCGCCCACGACCGCAGCGGCGAGGCGCTTGCCGGCCTGCTCTTCGTGAATGTCACCCGGCTCCATCTCGAGAACGTGGAGCTCCTCCCACGGCAGGCCGAGCAGCGTCCGGGCCGAGGCCTCGTCGATCACGTCCCCCTTGTGGGCGGCAACCTTGCGGACGGGATCGCGCACATCGTGACAGAGCACGCGGCCGACGAGCATCGCCGGCGTCACGTCCTTGTGAATCGCGTGGGCTTTCATGGTGGCTGGTGCTCCCTTATCTGGTCCCCCCGTTGTGCCCCGCCCGCTCGCGCGCCACCTCTCTGAGCGGCCGCCCCGACCGGCCGGCGCGCGCGGCCTGGATCTCGGCCAGCACGGCGAGCGCGATCTCGGGCGCCGTCTGGGCCCCGATGTCGAGGCCGATCGGTACGTGCACGCGACCGAGCAGCTCCCGGGACACGCCGTCCTCGACCACGAGGTTCAGGATCGCGTTGGCACGCCGCGTGGAGCCGAGCATGCCGATGTAGCCGAGCGGCTGCTCGAGCGCGTGCTTGAGCACCGGGATGTCGTACTTGTAATCGTGCGCGACCAGCACGAGCGCGGTGGAGGCGACGAGGGGATAGGTCCGGATCAGCTCTGAGGGGATTCCGACCTTCAGCTCGTCGACGTCGGGGAACCGCTCGGGCGTCGCGAAGCGCGGGCGCCCGTCGATCACGACGGTCCGGTACCCGAGCAGTTTCGCCTGCGACACGAGCGCCATCGCGACGTGTCCCGCGCCGACGACCAGGAGCAGCGCGGCCGGCGCGAACACCTCGACGAAGGCGCGCACGTCGTCCCGGACCACGGTCTGCGACTTGCCACACTCGATGGCGGCCCGCGCCTCGGCGGTGAACCGCGCATCGAGCGCCGGTGTGCCGAGGCTCCCCTCGACCCGGCCGTCGTCGAGGATCAACAGCTTCTTGCCCTCTGGATCGTCGAGCAGGCTGACGAGCGCGCCGCGCCCGCCCCGGTCGGCGTGGACGCGAGCCCGCTCGTAGTAGGCGAGCGTCGGATCGGAGGGACGGTCCAGGGCGATCGGCTCGACGAAGACCTCGATCGTGCCCCCACACGTGAGCCCGATCTCCCACGCCTCCTCGTCGCCGAGGTTCATCTCGAGCAGCCGCGGTTTCATCGCGCCGAGGACGTCGCTCGATTCCTCGATGACCTGCGCGTCGACGCAGCCGCCGATGGTCACCGACCCGAGCACGCGCCCGTGCTCATCGACGAGCATGCGCGCGCCTTCCTTCCGTGGCGTCGTCCCCCGCGTGTTCACGAGCGTGGCCACGGCGACCCGGCCCGACGAACGGCGCAATTGATCAATGTGCTCAAATAGTTCGCTCATGGTCCAGATGATAGCACGCAGCCGTGCCTGGCCGCCGCGCCTTGCAGCTTCGGCTGCGCTGCGCCGACAGGCCTAGTTCGGGACGACTTTAAGTTCGGCGTCCCGGCCGA
>QHRS01000199.1 GCA_003221435.1 Candidatus Rokuibacteriota bacterium | reverse complement strand
TACTCGAAGGCGGAGACCCCCTCGATTCCCGGCACCGAGGACTCGCCCGTCCGCACCGAGTGCTCGAGCCTCCCCCACCAGGCATAGAACGCATCGCCGGTCAGCAGGATCTCGTCGTGGAGCGGCGAGTTCGAACGCAGCATCTCGCCCAGCCGAGTGAGCGCGAACACGCCCGGCGCAGGCTCGTGGACGACGCCGAGAAACGCCAGCCCGCGCAGCAGCCGGTAGAGTGCGCGCGGATCCGCGCCGATCGAGGGCGCGAGCGTCTCCGCGCGCTGCGGGGCCTGAGCCAACCGATCCGGGATTCCGAGCTTCGCCGACACGTAGAGCGCCTGCGTCCTCTGGTAGCCCGCGATCAGGTCCTCGAGCTTCGCGGCGGACTCGGCTGTGGGCAGGTCGATGCCGTCCATCCGTGCGGCGCATGCTCGCCGAACGGTGGGCGCGGCGCAAGGATCCCCTCGGGGCGGGAATCGGTGCGGCCGCGCGGACGTTGCTTACGGCGCGCCGATGGGAGTTGGGGCGGCACCCGGGAGTGCAGGGGCAATTTCACGATTGAGCGGTCTCGCGGAGGCCGGTGCGGGGATCGTGGAGTCCGTGTAGCCCGGCCGCCTTCGGGTCAACTGGCGGGGCCTCCTCTCGGAGGGTGGCGGTGGTATACAAGTTCTGATATCATGCCGTCATGACGGAACGGCCGTTCGTGTGGCTGGGGTCATCCCTCGAGGACGGGAGGGCGTTCCCGGCCGACGCGCGCCGAGTGTCCGGCTACCAGCTGAGGCGAGTCCAACTCGGCCTGATACCGAGCGATTGGAAGGCCATGACTGTCGTCGGGCCGGGAGTCTTCGAGATCCGGGTACGCACCGGAGTCGAGCACCGGATCTTCTACGTCGCGAGATTCGCCGAGGCCGTCTACGTGCTCCACGCGTTCCAGAAGAAGACGCGGCAAACCCGTTCCGCCGACGTCGAGGTCGGCCGACGACGCCTCGTCGAGATCGTGGCCCGACGAAGAGGCACCTGAGGAGGAAGCGATGGCTATCCGAGTCCGACGGTCTTCCGGCAACATCTTTCGCGACCTGGGATTCTCTCGCCAAGAGGCGGAGCATCTGAAGATCCGCTCCGACCTCATGATCCGGCTGACCAGGCTCATCGAGGCCCGGCGGCTCACCCAGGCGCAGGCCGCGCGCTTGCTTGGGGTCACTCAGCCGAGGATCAGTGACCTCGTCCGCGGCAAGATCGATCGCTTCAGCGTGGACAGCCTCATTGAGATGCTGGGCCGTGCCGGCGCCCGGATCACGATCCTCGTCAGGCCGGGAAGACGGGTGGCCTGAGCGCGCGCGCGTTGTTCGTCCGCCGTTCGCCTGCGATTTAGGGTCTTGCCAGCGAAAACCCCGTCATCGCAGGAAGTTGGAGGCGGCACCCGGATTCGAACCGGGGAATAAGGGTTTTGCAGACCCTCGCCTTACCACTTGGCTATGCCGCCGCCACTTGTTTGCGGGGCAGGGAGTTATAGCGCAGTGGCGGGCGAGAATCCAGCGGCGAAGGGTCAATGAGTCCGTCGCCTTACAACCGCCGGATCCACGACATAATTCCTAGCGACACAGGGAGTTACGTCTCGAGAAGCGGTGATACACAGCTACGCCCCTTGCTCCGTTTGTCCCCCCCGTCACGGCCGCGCACCTCGTGCGTTCGGCGACCGCCAATGGTGGCTCACGTGGGGGTTGGATCATCCTGCACAGATAGTCCAGAAAGCTGTTGACTTGCGCACTTCGCAGAGTCGATTCTCTGCGCCGAAGGACCACTGCGGCTCCTTTACTTCGCGCTCCGATCTCCTACGCGGCCGCCAACATTGGCCTGCGGGACGCAACATGATCGAACAATGCGCCGGGCCATTATTTTCGGCCGGGCGCAATCGACATAGCCCCATTTGTCGGATGGCAGTTCAGGGTCGTCTTCCATGTGACAACGGATCGAGCAAGGCCACTACATTCCGACTTTGATGATACTCGCGCGTTTGCCGTGAGGCGGACATGCCTGTCGCACAGCTGGCCCAGCCCCGGGCTAACTGCGAGAGACAATCAAGGAGGTTGCCAGGATGCATGAAACTCGGATTAGGGTTGCGCCCAATACAGTGGCGTATGCTGACGAGGAGAAAAACAAGCTAGTAGTGGAGTTCGCTATCCCAGGAGCGCCCACGGAAACTATCGACCTGAAGCTCCTGCCCGACAGCGTCCACCTGACAGCGCCAGCAAAGGACATCGAGTATGTTGCATCACTGGCTTTAGCTTGGCCGGTGAAACCTGGCAAAGCCAAAGCGATCTACGAGCATGGCCTGCTCCGAATCGAGGTGCCCTTCAAAGATCCGATGGAAGATGCTGTGAAGGTCGCCATCGAAGTGGGTGGCGCAGAAGCCAAGATCAAGAGAATCGAGGCCTGATGGCCCGTTATTGAGCGCGGCCCAAAGAAATGCAAGGGGTCGGATGCGGCCAGGCCGCGGAACGACATGCGCGGTGGGCCTCACGCCGTGCATTCTTTGAGTCGTCGTCAATAAGGGCACGGCGAGCTTTCTAAACCGCGCCGGGTTCTCCGGGGAGCTCGTTACGTGAGCACCGCCAGCTCGGCTGGAGCCGTCTGGCGATCATAGGTAGACCTCCTCGAACTCAGCCTGCCGCCCCGCTCGTGTATCGACTCATCACTCGGGTCTCACGGGAGCCAAGTTCTTGACGGCCCACACGTGGGTTTCGCCTCTCCAGTGGTCGATCTCAAACTGATGTTCGGTGAGGCACACGTGGCACCGCGCCGTCACGCGCATGAGGCCTTTCCAGGGTTCAGGAGGATCGTAGTCGCGCAGCTTGCGGCCGCAGCTGGGGCAGTCGATGCTCGTGATCCCGGCGATGGATAATTTCGGCATGTTTGTTCCCTTGAACGCACCGCTCGCCCCGCTTCGCGTGCTGCTGCAGCCAGAGGAGGAGCCCCGGATCGATCCTGGAACCGGGTGGTAGGGATCACCCGGACAGAGGTTGTGCGGCCCGAAGCGCGAGAGAGTGCAACGCGCACGGGCTCGATGTGCCGGCACAGTCCTCGTCAGGTGAAACCTCCCGGCGACGGGCACCCGGACTCAGCGGCGAAGTCGGGGAAGGCGCGCCGTGCACGCGCGCCCCCCGGGCGACCTCACTTCTCGTTAGACGCTGACTAGCGCGGGCTGCAGATTCAGGTGGAACCGCACTTCGCCAGTCGTGATCTCCGGCGCACGCGTCGCGAACGTCGGAAGCTTGTCCTTGAGCCAGGTCGACTCCACGCGGTTCGACTCCTCGGCTCCGGCCCGGTTGTCACACACCATCATCGAGATGGCGCCGTCACCCGTCTTGATCAGGTAGTAGGCGTGGAATCCAGAAATCGGCTCGAGGACGGACTTGATCTCGTTCTGGCGCTTGAAGAGCTCTTCGGCCAGCAGGGGCTGACCGTTGTACTTGCGGATACCCGCGAACATGTTGGAGGTCATTGGATGACTCCTTATCCCTTGCGGGAGGAGAGTGGGCATCGCGTGCCCACCTGTAGCTGATTGCGGCCAATGTCGCGCGGGGAAGTTCCCCGCACACGAGGAATATCGGCGATCGCGACACCAAAGAAAAATAGATAGTTGGGATGCAACTCTTCGGTTAAAACGATGAATGCCGGCGTCCGTGCAGTGACCGGGGCGGGCGGCGCGCCGATGCGTGGATCGCCACGGGTTGACTCGCCGGCGCGTCGAGCTCCATGGTGGACTCGTGAGCCTTCTCCTTCCCCAGACCCGCGCGGGCACGGTGCGATCGGCGGATCTGGTGAGCATCCACGGTGACCGCTACGTGGATCTGTTGATCGCGCTCGAGGGCGACGCTGGCCCGCCCGTGGCCGGCCGGGTGGGTGCCGATGATTGCCCGGAATCCCTCGTGCCGGGTGAGCGCGTGAGCGTGCGCTTCACCATGGGCGTGATGGTGCGCGTGGCGAGTGAGGTCGGCGAGCGCGGCGGCAGACGCCCCACCGCCTGACTGGGCCCCTACAACTTCGAGCAAGGGGTTTCCTCG
>QHRS01000050.1:9815-28396 GCA_003221435.1 Candidatus Rokuibacteriota bacterium | reverse complement strand
CCGCCGTCAACGGCAAGCTCCACCGCACCTTCCAGTTCCGCGACTTCACCGAGGCGTTCGGCTTCATGACGCGCGTCGCGCTGATCGCCGAGAAGATGGACCACCACCCGGAATGGAGCAACGTCTACAACCGCGTGGCGATCGATCTCGTCACTCACGACGCGGGCGGCCTCACCCTCCTCGACTTCGAGCTCGCGGCCCGGATCTCGTCCCTCGCGGGGCCGTAGGGTGGAGTTCGCCGACAGGGTCGCGATCGTGACGGGAGGGACCGGCGCGCTCGGTCAGGCGATCTCGCGCCGCTTCCTGGCGGGTGGCGCGGTCGTGTGCGTGCCGTACGTGGTGGCCGTCGAGGCCGAGGCGCTGCGCGCGTCGCTCGCCGCGGCGGAGCGCGATCGGCTCTACGCGGCGCCCGCGGACGCTGCCGACCCCGTCGCCTTCGACGGCTTCGTGCAGAAGGCGCTCGAACGCTACGCGCGCGTCGATATCCTGGTCAACGGCGTCGGCGGCTTCGAGGGTGGCGATCTGGTCTCGACGCCGCTCGAGAAGTGGAACCGGATGCTCACCCTGAACCTCACGACGACCTACGTCGCCTGCCACCGCGTGATCCCGGTCATGGTCCGGGCCCGCGCCGGGCGCGTGATCAACATCGCGTCGCGCGCGGTCGTGCCGCCGGCCGGCGGCGTCATCGCCTACACCGTTGCGAAATCGGGCGTGATCACGCTCACGCAGGCGCTCGCGCACGAGGTGCGGTCGCACGGCATCGCGGTCAACGCGGTCCTGCCGAGCACGATGGACACCCCTGCCAACCGCAAGGCGATGCCCGACGCCGATCGCTCCCGCTGGGTCTCGGTCGATTCGGTCGCCGGCGTCGTGGCGCTGCTGGCGAGCGATGCCGCCCGCGACGTGACCGGCCACTGGCGCCGCTGGGGACCGTACCTCGCCGAGCGCCAGTGGGGCACCGTGCGCGAGGATTATTCGGAGCACGGCACAGCGTGGGAGTCCTTCCCGCACGACCACGCGCGCTCACGCGCCTACCGCTGGGGCGAGGATGGCCTCGCCGGCATTTCGGACAACCACCAGCGGCTCTGCTTCGCGATCGCGCTCTGGAACGGCCGCGATCCGATCCTGAAGGAGCGCCTGTTCGGCCTCACCGGCAACGAAGGCAACCACGGCGAGGACGTCAAGGAGTATTACTTCTACCTCGACTCGACGCCGACCCACTCGTACATGACGTGGCTGTACAAGTATCCCCAGCAGGCCTACCCCTACGAGCGCCTCCTCGTGGAGAACCGGCGGCGCGGCCGTTCGGCCCCCGAGTTCGAGCTGCTCGACACCGGCGTGTTCGACGAGAACCGGTACTTCGACGTCCGGGTCGAATACGCGAAGGCCGCGCCCGACGACATCCTCATCCGCATCACGGTCTGGAATCGGGGCCCCGAGCGGGCGCGACTCGACCTGCTGCCGACACTCTGGTTCCGCAACACCTGGTCGTGGGATCCGGGCGCCGGGCGCCCGCAGCTCGCGATCGGGCCGCCCGTCGAGGACGCCGTCTGCGTCGAGGCGGACCACCCGACGCTCGGGCGCCGGCGGCTCTTCTGCCAGGGAGCGCCGGAGTTGCTCTTCACCGAGAACGACTCCAACGCGAGGCGGCTCTGGGGCGTGGACAACCCGAGCGCCTACGTGAAGGACGGGATCAACGAGTACGTCGTGCGCGGCGCGACGACCGCCGTCAATCCCGACAGGGTCGGCACGAAGGTCGCGGCCCGGTACGGGCTCGCGATCGGCGCGGGCGAATGGACGGAGGTCCGCCTGCGCCTCACCGACGCGCCGCCCGACGCCGCGCTGCTGGGACGGGCATTCGACGCCGTCTTCGACGAGCGGCGGCGTGACGCCGACGAGTTCTACGCCGAGGTCATTCCCGACAAGCTCTCACCGGACGGACGCCACGTCATGCGCCAGGCGCTGGCGGGCATGCTCTGGTCGAAGCAGTGGTACCACTACGACGTCCTCCGCTGGCTCGACGGCGATCCCGGCCGGCCGTCTCCCCCCGCCGCGCGGCTCACCGGGCGCAACCACGAATGGGCGCACCTCTACAACGAGGACGTTATCTCGATGCCCGACAAGTGGGAGTACCCCTGGTACGCGGCCTGGGACCTCGCGTTCAACTGCGTGGCCCTGGCGCTCGTCGACCCGGACTTCGCCAAGGACCAGCTCGTGCTCTTCCTGCGCGAGTGGTACATGCACCCGAACGGCCAGATCCCGGCCTACGAGTGGGCGCTCGGCGACGTGAACCCGCCCGTGCACGCGTGGGCCGCCTGGCGCGTCTACAAGATCGAAAAGCGCGTCCGGGGGAAGGCCGATCGGCTCTTCCTCGAGCGCGTGTTTCACAAGCTCCTGCTGAACTTCACGTGGTGGGTGAATCGCAAGGACCCCGAGGGTCAGAACGTGTTCCAGGGCGGCTTCCTCGGCCTCGACAACATCGGCGTGTTCGACCGCTCGGCGGCGCTCCCGACCGGCGGGCACATCGAGCAGTCGGATGGCACGTCGTGGATGGGCATGTACTGCCTCAACATGCTCGCGATCGCGCTCGAGCTGGCCAAGGAGAACCCCGCCTACGAGGACGTCGCCTGGAAGTTCTTCGAGCACTTCGTCTCCATCGCGCGCGCGATGAACGACATCTCCGGGATCGAGCTGTGGGACGAGGAGGACGGCTTCTACTACGACGTGCTCCACCTGCCCGGCGGCGCCACCCACCGGATGAAGGTGCGGTCGATGGTCGGGCTCATCCCGCTCCTCGCCGCCGAGACGCTCGAGCCCGAGATCATCGAGCGGCTCCCGCACTTCCAGCGCCGGATGAACTGGTTCATCGACAACCGGCCCGAATTCCGCGCGCACCTGGACGCGACCCGGCGCTCCGCCGACGGCGAGCGCCGCCTGCTGAGCCTCGTGCCGCGCGAGCGGCTCCGCCGCGTGCTGGAAAAGATGCTCGACGAGCGCGAGTTCCTCTCCCCGTACGGCATCCGCGCGCTCTCCGCGTACCATCGCGACCATCCCTACGTGTTCAGCTGCAACGGGATCACGCAGCGGGTCGACTACGAGCCCGCGGAGTCCACGACCGGGCACTTCGGCGGCAACTCGAACTGGCGGGGTCCGGTCTGGATGCCGGTGAACCTCCTCATCATCGAGGCCCTGCAGCGGCTCGACTGGTACTACGGCTACACGTTCCAGGTCGAGCTCCCGACCCGTTCGGAGAAAATGATGTCGCTCTGGGACGTCTCGCAGGAGCTCTCCCGCCGGTTGGCCCGCATCTTCCTACGCGGCCCCGACGGCCGGCGGCCGGTGTATCGGGGCGTCGAGAAGTTCCAGTCCGATCCGCACTGGCGGGATCTGATTCTCTTCCACGAGTACTTCCACGGCGACACCGGCGCCGGCATCGGCGCCAGCCACCACACCGGCTGGACCGGTCTCGTCGCCAAGCTCCTGCAGCAGAGCGGCGACTAACTCGAAGGGGGCCTCGGCGGCCCCCTCCGAGCCTCCCCCAGAACCGCGTTGCGCCGGCAAAGCCGGCGCTCGAAGCCAAATACCCCGACAGGCCGCCAGGGGAACGCGGGCGGGCCGGCGGGTGACGTGGCGGGCGGGGCGCCCCACGGCGCGCAGCGCACCGCGACACCGACGCGCGCGCTCAGCGCGAGCCGGATCGCGTCCGGTCCGGCCGGGGCGCGTGCGGGAGCGAGCACCGTGGGGCTGCTCGCCGCGGCAGGCCCCGCCGGCCCGCGCCGCGCCGCGCGCGACTATTTGCGGATCAGGGCAGGAGGCCGGTGCCGCGCTCGAGCCGCGACCGGTCGTCCAGGGCGGCCTGGACACGGGGCCACGCGAGGAAGGTGCGCTTGAGCGCGGGATCCGGGATCCGAGCCGCGACACCGTCGATCGTCTCCGCGGCCAGCCGTGCCACCTCGACCGCCGCCTCCATGTCCGCCGTCGCCGCGCGGGCACGGGCCAGCAGGTGCGCCGCTTGCCAGGTTAGCGTCGGATAGCGGATCGCGCGGGCGATCCGGAGGGCCTCCGCGAGGTCGGCCTCGGCCGGGCTCGCGTGCCCGGCGCGAAGGGCGATGTCGCCCCGGAGCGCGTGACACCGGGCGACGTACTTCATCGAGCCGGTCGCCCGCGCCTGCACCAGCGCCTTCTCGACCTGGATCAGCGCCTGCTCGGGCTCGCCCGACGCCAGCAGCGCCTCGCCAAGGTAGACGTGCAGGTGAATCATCCACCGCCATCGGTGGGCGCCGAAGGCGAACTTCTCGACACGGACCAGCGTCTCCTCGAGCAGCGACACGGCCTGCCCGGGCGCGCCGAGGTTCAGGTGGTCCAGCCCCAGGTTGATCGCGGCGCTGATCTCGACGTTCGGGTTCTTGACGCGCCGGCCGATGTCCACGCTCTCGCGGTTGTACTCGACCGCGCGCGCGAAATCGCCCAGCTCCTGATGCAACCAGCCGAGCGAGTTGGTCAACCGGCCGATGATGAACGCGCTGTTGCGGTCTTTCGCCTTCGCCATGCCGTCGTTGATGGCGGCGAACGCCTCGGCATACTCGCCGAGGCTCGTCAGGGCGAGACACCTGAACGAGAGGCCGATGAGCTCCTGGAGGCCGTCATGGATCTCGGCCGCCGTCCGCTCCCCCGCGCGGCAGAAGACCAGCGCCTTCTCGAACTCGCCGCGCCAATTGGCGTGCGCGGCGAGCCAGTTCTGGCACTGGGAGATCGAGTCCCTGAAATTCTCCTCCTCGCTGATGCGCAAGGCCTTCTCGAGCTTGCGGTCCGCCTCGAGGAGGTTACCGTCGACCTGGTCCACCAGTCCGAGGTACGTGAGGCTCTTGGCCAGTACGAGCCGGTCGCCGGTCTCCCCGGCGATCGCCAGCGCCTGCTCGGCGCACCGCTTCGTATCGGGAACATGCTCCGATGCGAACGTGAGCCAGTGGGCGAGCGCGAGCTCCACCAGCGCTTCGCCCTCGCCGCGCCGGTCGGCGACCGAGCGGGCGAGCGCGAGCATCTGCTCGGAATCGGCGATCGCCTCGGCATAGCGGGACGAGAGCCGCCAGACCTGCGCCCGCTGTTGATAGATCGCCATCATCCGGCGTGGCGGGACCTTCGCGCCGATCCTCTGGCCGACCTCGAGCGCCTTGCCGTAGAAATCGAGCGCCGCCTGGTTGGCGTACGCGTCCTTGGCCTTGTCCCCTGAGCGGATCAGGTACGCGAACGCTTCGTCCCACTCCTCACCGTTGACGAAGTGGTGGGCGAGCTCCTCGCAATGGTCGGCCAATCGATCCGCGTACAGCTCCTCGATCGCATGTCCGACCGCGCGGTGCAGCTCCTTCCGGCGCTGGACGAGCAGGCTCTGGTACGCGACGTCCTGGATGACGGCGTGCTTGAAGATGTAGGCCGGCTCGGGTAGCAGCCCCTGCTCGTAGATGATCTCGAGCGCCTTCAGCTCCTGCAGCAACCCCTCGAGCCGGCCCGCGAACCCCGCGATCCGCTCGAGCAGGCGCTGCAGGAACCGCCGGCCGATGACCGACGCGAGCTGCACCGTGCGCTTGCCGTCCTCGCCGAGGCGGTCGAGCCGCGCCATGATGATGCCCTGGATCGTGTCCGGCACGCTCACCTCGGAGATCCCCTTTACCATCCGGTAGCCGCCGTCTTCGCGGCGGAGGACACCGAGGTCCAGCAGCGTTTTGGTCACCTCCTCGACGAAGAGGGGCACGCCTTCGGCCTTCTCCATGAGCGCCGCCCTGAGCTCCTCGGGAAACTGCTCGGCGCCGAGGACCTGACGCGCCATCGCGAGCGCTTCGGCCGCGGAGAGGCTGCGAAGCGTCATCGCCGTGTGGAAGCTCCGGGCCCCGAACGGCGGCGTGTAGCCGATTCGGTACGTCAGCACCAGCATCAGCCGCACGCCGGCCACCGAATCCATCAGGGAGGCCAGGTACTCCTCGCTGCTCGTGTCGACCCAGTGCAGGTCCTCGAAGACCAGCACGAGCGGCTGCAACGCCGCCCCACGGAGTGACAGCGCACTGGCCGCATCGAAGATTTTCCGTCGTCGCGCCGAGGCATCCATCGCGAGGATCGCCGGATCCCCGGGATCCACGGAGAGCATGTAGCGGATGTAGGGGATGTGCGCCTCCAGCTCGCCCATCCGGCGCATCCCGTGCTCGATCTTGGCGATGATCTCGGGCTCGCCGTCGAACTCCTCGATGCCGAAGCTCGCGCGGAGCTGATCGATCAGCGGCAGGAACGGGATCGATTGGCCGAACGAGATGCACCCGCCCTCGAGCCACGTGACGGGCTCACCGGCATCGGCGAGCGCCCGGCGAACCTCCAGGAGGAGCCGCGATTTGCCGATGCCCGCCTCGCCCGCGACGAACGCGACCTGTCCCCGTCCGGCCTTGACCTCGTGGAACAGCTCGCGGAGCACACCGAGCTCGCGGTCCCGGCCGACGAGCGGGGTGAGCCCGCGCTCGACCGCAACGTCGAGCCGGGCGCGCCGGCCGCGATGCCTGAGCACCTCGAAGACGCGAACCGGCGCGTGCCCCTTGACCGGCGTCTCGCCGAGGTCCAGCGTCTCGAAGAAGCCGGCGATCAGCTTGTGGGTCGCCCCGCTCACCAGGACGCTGCCGGGACGGGCGATCTGCTGCAGGCGAGCGGCCAGGTTCGTCGTGTCCCCGACCGCCGTGTAGTCCATCCGGAGGTCGTCGCCGATCCGCCCGACGACGACGGGCCCGGTGTTGATTCCGATCCGGAGCTTGAGCGCCAGCCCCCGCTCGGCCTGAAGCTCCCTGCCGTATTCCCTCAGCGCCTGCTGGATGCCGAGCGCGGCGTGCACCGCGCGCCGCGGGCCGTCCTCGTGGGCGATCGGCGCGCCGAAGAGCGCCATCACGCCGTCACCGGTGTACTGGTTGATCGTCCCCTCGAAGCGGTGCACCTCCGCCGTGATCAGCTCGAAGCACCGGTCGATGATTCCGTGGACTTCCTCGGGGTCGCGCTGCTCCGCGATGGTCGTGAAGCCCGCCAGGTCCGCGAAGAGGACGGTCACCTGACGGCGCTCGCCCTCGAGCGCGGAGCGCGCCTTCAGGATCTTCTCAGCGAGGTGCTTCGGCGTGTACGAGGCGAGCCGGCTCTGGTCGCGGGTCGAGGCCGCCGGTTTTGCGGCGGCAGCCGGCGCCGGATCCTCGGTCGCGGCCGCCCCGCGCTCGAGGCTCGCGCCGCACTGGCCGCAGAACCTGAAGCCCGTCGGCGCCTCCGCGCCGCACTGCGGGCACCGTGGCGCGAGCGCGGTCCCGCACTGACCGCAGAACCGCATCGCGGGTGGATTCTCGAACTGGCACGCCGCACACCTCACGAGCTTCCTCGGAGGGGGGCGCCGCCCCCCTTCCGAACCTCCCCCCAGGATGGCGCCGTTTGTTCGAGTGGTCGCGCCTCTCCCGCCGCCGGTCGAAACATCCACATTCTACCCGCGGGCCCTTGCCTCCGCCTCGGCAAGCCGCGCCTCCAGGAGTCGACACGGCCGATGTTGCAACGCTTACTACATGGACTTGACCGGCCGCACCTCGACCGACCCGAAGCGCGCCGAGGGAATGCGCGCCGCGATGCCGATCGCGTCGTCCATGTCCTTTGCCTCGACCAAGTAGTAGCCGGCGAGCTGCTCCTTGGTCTCGGCGAAGGGGCCATCGGTCGTCACGGTCTTCCTGTCCCGCACCCGCACCGTCGTCGCCGTGGCGACCGGCTGGAGTCCCGCGCCTGCCCGGTGGTGGCCGCTCTTCGTGATGCCCTCCGTGAACGTCATGTACTCTTGGTAAAAAGCGCCCTTCTCCTTCTCGCTGAGGGCCTTCACGTCAGCATCTTTCTGGTAGATCAGCAGCATGTATTGCATGGCTCGTCCCCCTTTGTTGGATTCACCCTCTAGTCGAACGGCAGGCTCCCGGATCGACACCCCAGCGATTTTTTTAAAGCGAGTTGGCTCCACGTGTGGCGAGGGCCCCGCTCCTTGACAGGTCTGCGGGCGCCCCCTAAAGTGGAGCCGCTTTCGAGCCGAGCCCGATCCAGCAAGGAGGCCGGGTTGCGCCGTTGGGTCCTGACGTGGATCGCCCCGACCTCGCTGGCGCTCGTCATCGTGAGCGCCGGCGTCGCCCAGCAGGATCCGATCAAGATCGGCGTCATCGCGCCGCTGTCCGGGCCCGTCGCCGCGTCCGGCAACTACGTCCGCATGGGCGCCGAGATCGCGCGCGACTGGATCAACGCGCGCGGCGGCGTGCACGGCCGGAGGGTCGCGCTCCTCGTCGAGGACAACAAGTCCGATCCCAAGGAAGCTGCGGGCGCCGCCGAGAAGCTCATCGCGCGCGACCAGGTGCCCGTCCTGATGGGCGCCTGGGGCAGCTCGATGACGCTCGCGGCGATGCCGAAGCTCGAGGAGTACGGCGTGCCGATGGTGGTCGAGACCTCGAGCGCCGCGTCGATCACGAAGCGGGGCAACCCGTGGGTCTTCCGCATCAGCCCGCCGAGCGAGATGGAGGCGCTCGGCCTGGAGAAATACCTGGGCGCACTCGGCATCAGGCAGGCCGATTTCATGGCGGTGAACACCGACTGGGGCCGCGGCGCCGTGACCGCCTTCGGCGACATGCTGAGGCGGCACAACGCCGGGATCGGCGCGGTCGAGTTCATGGATCAGGCCGCCACGGACATGAACGCCCAGCTCACGAAGATCAGGGGCGCGGGGGGCGACACGCTCTTCCTCACGACCAGCGTCGAGCAGATCACGCTCGTGCTGAAGCAGGCGCAGGAGCTGCGCGTCGCGCGCAGGATCATCACGACGGGCGGCAGCTCGTCGCCGAGTCAGCTCGTCAAGCAGGCCGGCGCGGCCGCCGAGGACTCGTACCACATCGTCTTCTTCATGCCGTGGTTCCCCGAGGCGATGCCGGATCCAAATCTCGCGAAGGCGTTCGTCGACGAGTGGACCAGGCGCGGCAACCCGTTCGAGGGGCTCACCGAGGGCTTCCGCGGCCACGACGGCATCGCGACGATCGCGGAGGCGATCCGGATCGCCAGCCGCGCGGAGCCGCAGGCCATTCGGGAGGCGCTCTGGAAGGTGAGCCTGATGGGGCTGAACGGCCCGATCAAGTTCGAGAAGGACGGCCCCGCCGGCAGGGAGAGCGGCCAGAGCCGGCCGAGCATCTTCCTCGTTCAGATCAAGGGCGGGAAGGCGGCGCTGCCGGCGTTTCTCCGGAAGTAAGTGGAGGCGTTCCTCCAGCACCTGCTCAACGGGCTCCTGCTCGGCGGCACCTACGCCCTGCTCGGCATCGGCCTCACGCTCATCTTCGGCCTCATGAACGTGGTGAACTTCGCCCACGGCGAGTTCTACACGCTCGGCGCGTACCTGACCTTCGCGGCGGCGAGCCTGCTCCGCGTGAACTTCGTCCTTGCCATCGCCGTGGCGATCCTCGGCGGCTCTCTCCTCGGCGCGCTGTGCGAGCGGGTGCTGCTGCGGCCGCTTCGCGGCGAGTCGATCGACACGACCATGCTGGTGATGATCGGGCTCTGGATCGCAACGCAGAACGGCGAGCTGCTCGCCTGGGGCGGGGTCGCCAAGAGCATCCCCCACCCGTTCCCGACGGCGCCGATCGTGATCGGTCCGGTCTCGGTCGCGCCGCTCCGCCTGTTCGTGCTGGCCGCGGTGCTCGTGCTGATCGCCGGCTCGCACGTGCTGATCCACCGGACGCGGCTCGGCGTGGCGATGCGCGCGACGTTCCAGGACCGCGAGACCGCCGCGCTCATGGGGATCGACGTCGGCGGGATTCACACGCTCACGTTCGCCTTCGGCTCCGGGCTCGCCGCCGCCGCGGGAGCGCTCCTCGGCCCGATCTTCCTCGTCTATCCGTCGATGGGCGACCTCGCCGCGCTGAAGGCCTTCTCGGTCGTGATTCTGGGCGGCCTCGGCAACTTCGCCGGCGCCACGCTCGGCGGCGTGATCCTCGGCATCGCCGAGGAGCTGGGCGCCGGCTACGTCTCGTCGGGGTACCGCGATGCCGTCGGCTTCGTCATCATCATCCTGGTGCTTCTGGTGCGCCCCTCCGGCCTCTTCGCCCGCGCCGGGCGCGTCGGATAGGCTCAGGCCGTGCAGCACGGCGTCGCGCGCCGATCGGCCATTGTCCTCCTGGCAGGACTGCTGTTGACCACGCCCTTCTGGCTCCCGAACCCGTACCACCTCCATATCCTCATCATGGCCGGGATCTTCTCGATCCTCGCGCTGAGTCTCAACCTCCTGCTCGGCTACACCGGACTGCTCTCGCTCGGCCACGCGGCGTTCTTCGGCATCGGCGCCTATACCTCGGCGCTGCTCGCGCTCAAGGCCGAGTGGCCGTTCGTCGCCGGCTTCGTCGCCGCCGTCATGCTTGCGGGCGGGAGCGGGTACGCGATCGGGCGGCTGGCGCTCAGGCTGCGGGGTGCGTACTTCGTGCTGGTGACGATCAGCTTCGCCGGCGTGGCCTCGCTCGTCAGCGTGAACTGGATGGAGCTGACCAACGGGCCGCTCGGACTCCCCGGCATCCCCGCCGCCGAGGTGGCCGGGTTCGTCTTTCGCACCAAGCGCGCGGTGTACTACCTGGTGCTCGCCGTCGCGGGGCTCGCGTACCTGGTCTGCCGCCGGCTCGTCCGCTCGCGCATGGGGCGCGCCTTCGTCGCGCTCCGAGAGAACGAGGCGTTGGCCGCATCCGTCGGGGTGGACGGCGCGCGGCATCTGGGGCTCGCCACGGTGATCAGCGCGGGCATGGCGGGCGGGGCGGGCAGCCTCTACGCGCACTACACGCGGTTCGTGAGCCCCGAGGTGTTCCTGTTCAGCTATACGGTCACGATGGTCATCATGGTGGTGGCCGGCGGCAAGGGCACGCTGGCCGGGCCGATCGTCGGCGCGGTCATCTTCACGATCCTGCCCGAGGCCCTGCGCGAGGCGACGTCGTGGCAATGGCAGATGCTACTCTACGGCGTGCTCCTCATCCTGACGCTCCTCTTCCTGCCCCGCGGCATCGTGCCCGCGCTCACGGCGTGGCGGGACCGGCGGTGAGCCTGGGAGCGGGGGCAGTCGAGGCCCCCTCCGATGGTCTCGTGGTCCGTGATCTCGCGGTGTCGTTCGGTGGCGTCGCGGCGCTGGGTGGAATCACGTTCGCCGTGAGGCCCGACACGATCACGAGCCTGATCGGCCCCAATGGCGCCGGCAAGACAACCGCGTTCGACGCGATCACCGGCTACATCAGGCCGACGCGCGGCGAGATCCGCTATGGCGAGGCCTCGCTCACCGGGCTCCGTCCGTGCGACATCGCGGCGCGCGGCATCGTGCGCACCTTTCAGAGGACCAGCGTGTTTCCGCAGCTGACGGTGACCGAGAACGTGATGATTGGTCTCCACCTCCGGGGGACGGCGTCGCTGTCCGGCATCCTCTGGGGAAGCCGCAGAGTCGCCGACGAAGAAGCCCGGCTCGCCCGCGCGGCCCAGGAGATCCTGGCCTTCGTCGGTCTCGCCGGGCGCCGCCGTCAGATCGCCGTCGAGATGGCGTACGGCGAGCAGCGGTTGCTCGAGCTCGCGGTCGCGCTCGCGGCAAAGCCGCGGCTGCTGCTCCTGGACGAGCCGGCGGCGGGGATGGCGCCCGCCGGGAAGGTCGCGGTCACCAGGCTGATCCTGGGCATCCGCGACCAGGGCGTGACGGTCCTGATGGTCGAGCACGACATGCGTCTGGTGATGGGCGTGTCGGATCGCGTGGTGGTGCTGAACTACGGGCGCGTCATCGCCGAGGGCCCACCCGACGCCGTGCAGGCCCACCCGGATGTGATCCGCGCGTATCTCGGGGCCAGGCATGCTGACGCTTGAGTCGGTGAGCGCCGGCTACGGCCGCGTCGAGGCGCTCCGCGGCGTCAGCCTCGGCGTGAGACGGGGCGAGCTGGTCTGTCTGCTCGGCGCGAACGGCGCCGGGAAGACCACCACGCTGAAGACGATCTCGGGCCTGGTCCAAGCGCGGAGCGGCCGGATCGTCTTCGACGGCGAGGAGATTCACGGGCTCGACGCACCGGAGATCGTCCGCCGCGGCATCGCGCATTGCCCGGAAGGCCGTCGCGTGTTTCCGTTTCTCACGGTCGAGGAAAATCTCCGGATCGGCGCCTGGACGCGGCGCGGCGCGGAGATCGCGGCGGACATGGACAGGGTCTACGCCTCGTTCCCGATCCTCTCCGAGCGCCGGCGGCAGCCGGCCGGCACGCTCTCCGGCGGCGAGCAGCAGATGCTCGCGATCGGGCGGGCGCTCATGTCACGGCCCAGGCTCATCCTGTTCGACGAGCCGTCGCTCGGGCTGGCGCCGACCGCGGTCGAAATCACCTTCGGCATCATCAAGGAAATCCGCGAAACCGGCACGACGGTCCTGATGGTCGAGCAGAACGCGTACGGGGCCCTGCGCATGGCCGACCGCGCCTACGTGATGGAGGCGGGACGCATCACGCTCGACGGCGCCGCGCGCGACCTGCTCCACGACGCGCACGTGAAGCAGGCGTACCTGGGAGGCTGAGCGCGGGATGGGCGCGAAGTATTTCGGCGCGGCCGTCAGGCGCGTTGAGGATCCGCGCTACCTGCGCGGCGAGGCGCGCTACGTCGACGACATCAAGCTGCCCGGCATGGTGCACGCCGCCTTTCTCCGGTCGCCGCACGCGCACGCGCGGATCACGCGGATCGACACCACACGCGCGGCGGCGATGCCGGGTGTCGCCCGCGTCTTCACCTTCGCCGATCTCGCCCGCTTCATGAAGCCACTGCCGCTCTTCGGCGCGCCGCCGCCGGGCCTCGCGGCGCGGGTCAGCTTCACGATGCGGCAGACGACACAGTACGGGCTCTGCAAGGACGTCGCGCGCTACGTGGGCGAGATCGTCGCGATGGCCGTCGCCGACAGCCGCTATCGCGCCGAGGACGCCGTCGACGCGATCGAGGTCGGGTGGGAGCCGCTGCCGGCCGTGGTCGACATGGTCACCGCGTCCGAACCGGGCTCCCCGCTGATGTACGCCGACTGGCCCGACAACGTGGCCGTCGGGTTCACCCACGCCATCGGCGACGCGGACGCCGCATTCACCGCCGCGGACGTGGTCGTGCGCGAGCGCTTCCGGGTCCAGCGCTACGTCGGGATGCCGATCGAGCCGCGCGGCGTCGTCGCCACGTACGAGCGGCGCGACGGCACGCTCACGACGTGGAACAGCACCCAGGTCGCCCACTGGGTGCAGCAGGGCCTGGCCGCCGCGCTCGAGATGCCGCCGCACAAGATTCGCGTGATCGCGCCGGACGTGGGCGGCGGCTTCGGCACCAAGGCGGCCGGCTACGCGGAGGATGCCCTGATTCCGATCGCCGCGATCGTGCTCGGCCGTCCCGTGAAGTGGGCCGAGGACCGGCGCGAGCACATGATGGCCGCCGCGCACGCGCGGCACCAGGTCCACGACATCGCCCTCGCGGCGCGCCGGGACGGCACCATCCTCGCCGTCCGCGATCGCGTTTGGCTCGACGTCGGCGCGTACAACTCCTGGGGCATCGTCCTGCCGTACAACACGGTCGCCCACCTGCTCGGGCCGTACCGGATCCGGAACCTGCACGTCGCCTTCAAGGCGGTCGTCACCAACAAGACGCCGAACGCGCCGTACCGCGGCGCCGGCCGGCCGGAGGCCGTCTTCGCGATGGACCGCGCGGTCGATTGCCTCGCGCGGCGGATGGGGCTGGACCCGGCGGAGATCCGCCGCCGGAACTACCTCCGCGGCGACGAGCTGCCCTGGGACCTCGGCATGCCCTACCGCGACGGCAACCCCCTCGTGTACGACAGCGGCGACTTCCGCGCCGGGCTCGAGGCGGCGCTCCGAGCCGCGCGGTACGACGAGTTCAGACGCGCGCAGCCGGCCCTCCGCGAGCGCGGGATCTATCGCGGCATCGGCCTCTCCGGCTACGTCGAGGGCACGGCGATCGGCCCCTACGAGAGCGCGTCGGTGAGGCTCGACCTCGCGGGCCGCGTGGTCGTCGTGACGGGCGCGTGCTCGTCGGGGCAGGGCCACGAGACCTCGTTCGCCCAGGTCGCCGCCGACGTCCTCAGCGTGCCGCTCGAATGGGTCACGGTGATCGGCGGCGACACGTCCGCGGTGCCGTTCGGCGTCGGCACGTTCGCGAGCCGCAGCGCGGTGACCGCGGGCAGCTCGATCCACGACGCTGCGACGGCGCTGCGGGAGAAGATCATCCGCGCCGCGGCGACCCTCCTGGAAGCCGCGCCGGCGGACATCGCCATCGAGGACGGCCGCGTGCTCGTGCGGGGCGCGCCGGCCTCGGCCGTCCCGCTGGCTCGGGTGGTGCAGGCGTCGATCCCGACGTTCGCCGGGCCGGGCGTGGCCTCGCCCGATTTCGAAGCGACCGCGTACCATCACGTCCCCACCGTCACGTGGGCGAGCGCGGTCCACGTGGCCCAGGTCGAGGTCGACCCGGAGACGGGAGTGGTGGCGCTGCTCGCGTATCTCGTCGCCCACGACTGCGGCAAGGTCATCAATCCGCCGATCGTCGACGGCCAGGTCCACGGGGGCGTCGCCCAGGGCGTCGGCGGAGCGCTCTACGAGGAGATGGTCTACGACGAGGGGGGCCAGCTCCTGACGGGGAGCTTGATGGATTATCTCCTGCCGACCGCGATGGAGCTGCCGCCGATCGAGACGGTGCATCTCGAGCACCCGTCCGCGCGCAATCCGCTCGGGATCAAGGGCGTGGGCGAAGGCGGAGCCATCTCGCCCCCCGCGGCCATCGCGAACGCGATCGAGGATGCGCTCGCGCCGCTCGGCGTTCGCATCACCGAGACTCCCGTGACCCCGGCCCGCCTCCTGGCGCTGATCGGAGCGAAGAAGACCGCGTGAAGCCGGCGCCGTTCGAGTACCACGATCCGCGCTCGATCGACGAAGCCGTCGCCCTCCTCGCCCGGCACGGCGCCGACGCGAAAGTGCTCGCCGGCGGCCAGAGCCTGATCCCGCTGCTCGCATTCCGCCTCGCACGACCCGCCGTGATCGTCGACATCAACCGGATCCCCGGGCTCGACTACGTTCGGAATGAACACGAGGGGCTCGCGATCGGCGCCCTCGCCCGCCAGCGGCAGCTCGAGCGGTGGGCGCTCGATGGCTCGCCGTTCTTGTGCACCGCCCTGCGTCACGTGGGCCACGCGGCGATCCGGACGCGCGGGACGATCGCGGGCAGCATCGCTCACGCGGATCCGGCCGCCGAGCTGCCCGCGCTGCTGCTCTGCCTCGATGGAAGCGTCATGGCCCGGTCATCGTCGGGGCAGCGGGAGATTCCGGCGCGTGAGCTGTTCGTGTCCCACCTCACGACAGCGGTGCGGGCCGACGAGCTGATCACGGAGGTGCGGCTGCCGGGGTTGCCCGACGGCGCGGGCTGGGGGTTTCTCGAGGTGGCCCGGCGCCACGGCGACTTCGCGCTGGTCGGGGTCGCGGCGGTCGTCGCGCTCAGGAACGGCCGGATCGCGCAGGCCCGCGTGGCGCTCTTCGGCTGCGGGGCGGCGCCGGTGCGCGCGACCCCGGCCGAGCAGGCGCTGGCGGGCCAGGCGCCCACGCGCGGGACGTTCGCCGCCGCCGCGCGAGAGGCGGCGGGCACGCTTACCCCAGACGCGGACCTGCACGCGTCGGCCGAGTATCGGCGGTCGGTCGCGCACACGTTGATGGTCCGGGCGCTGGCGGCGGCGAGCGAGCGCGCCCGAGGACCCGGATGACGCACCGGACGGTCCGCCTGCACGTCAACGGTCGGGAGTATGAGCGAACCGTCGAGGTCCGGAAGACGCTCGCCGACCTTCTCCGCGAGGATCTCGACCTGACCGGAACGCACCTCGGCTGCGAGCACGGCGTGTGCGGCGCCTGCACGGTGCTGCTGGACGGCGCGCCCGCGCGGGCGTGCCTGATGCTCGCGGTCCAGGCCGACGGCGCGCGCCTGCTGACCGTCGAAGGCCTCGCCGACGGCGAGCGCCTGCATCCGTTGCAGGAGGCCTTCTGGACGCATCACGGCTTGCAGTGCGGCTACTGCACGCCCGGCATCCTCCTCACCGCGAAGGCGTTTCTCGACGAGCACCCGCGCCCCACGCGCGCGGAGATTCGCGAGATGCTCGCGGGCAACCCCTCTGTCGCTGCACCGGCTATCAGTTCATCGTCGATGCGGTCCTAGCGGCGGCGAGAGCGATGCGGCCCATGACGGACGCGGGTTCCTGACCTGTCAGTCTCCACAGGGCGATCGGCGACGGACTCGGCGAGTACCGAGAAGCCTGTCCCGCAGTAACCGGCTTCGAGCGCCGGCTTTGCCGGCGCCGTCGGGTCCTGGGGGAGGCTCGGAGGGGGCCGTCGAGGCCCCCTTCGAGGTCTAGAGCGCCCCCGGCGCGTGCAACCCGCACGATGGGGCCTTGCAAGCCACCGCCAAAGCCCCCGGGCTCGCGGACCTATCGCAGGGAACTATAGGGGGGCTTGACAAGGCCGGGCACCTGGCAGAGACTGCGCTACCGCACCGACCGTCCGGCTCCAAAGGGGATCGGCCGACTGCCATGCTGCGCACCGGTAAGGCGACGGGGGAAGGCGTCGAGGGAGAAGTGGACGGGGGATCAGCGTTCACGCCGTCTGGCCATTGTGGCAGCCGCGTACCGACCCCTCCTCGTGGACCACCGCCTCGATCGAGTGGCTGACCCGCCCCTGGATCAGCTCCCGTAGCGAGACGGCGTGATTTTTGAACCCGCGCCGGCATATAGGTCTGCTGGGCTATGGCACAGCCCTCCGGTAGCTGCCCCGTCAGGCGGCCAGTCGGAGGGTCCGTCCAACCTGGATGCGCCATCTCGCTTTCCGCACCAGGCGGGACACGACCCACCCTGCTCGGGGGAAACCGAGTCAACTGAATCTTCTGATTTGAAGGAGGAAGCGAATGGAACGCATCCTGAGAAAACTCGGAATCGGGGGCATCGCCCTGTCGCTGGCCCTCTTGGGCTTCGTCGGCTGGGCGCAAGCGCAACCGGTGACGGATATCATGTTGTCTGCTGACCCAGGCGAATCCTGGCTCCATACGAACGGCAACTGGCACGCACACCGGTATAGCACCCTGGCCCAACTGAACCCGGACAGCGTAAAGAACCTGAAGCTCACCTGGCTTTTTTCCACGGGCGGGAAAACCGACGCCCAGAACACCCCCCTTTATCACGATGGGCTGGTGTACTTCGCCCAAGACAACATCGTCTACGCCCTGGACGGCCGCTCCGGGAAGCGGGTGTGGAAGTACGAGCCCAAGCTGCCCGATGATTGGGGCGGCTATAACGTCGGCTTCATCACGGGTAAGCATCGCGGCCTGGCCATTTACGGGGAGTACATCTACTTCCTGTCCAACGATGCCAAGCTGCACGCTCTCCAGTACAAGACGGGCGTGGCGAAATTCGTGAAATCGTATCCGGACTTCCCGCCCCCTAAGGACTTCGCCAAGGCCCAGGACGCGACCGGCTACGCGACCACCCTCGGCCCGCCGGCGATTCCCGGCACGATCATCGTGCCCATGAACGGCACGGACTTCGGCGGGCGCCCGGGCTATGTCATCGGTGTGGACCCGGAGAACGGTGACATGAAGTGGAAGGCGAACATGATCCCCGGACCGGACGAGCCCGGCTATGACACCTGGCCGCCCGGCAGCCACGAGTGGGGCGGGGCCGGCCCCTGGATCAGCGGTTCCTGGGATCCCGAGCTGAAGATGTACTTCACCGGGACGGCCAACGCCTACGAGTGGAATCCCAAGAGGCGTGGCGGCGGCAAGATGGACAACGTCGGCGCCGCCAGCGTCGAGGCCGTTAACACCGACACCGGCAAAGTGATGTGGCGGTACCAAGCCGTTCCGGGCGATCCCTGGGACTTCGACGTGCCCCAGACTCCGATGCTCATCAGCATCGATGGACGGAAGACCATCGTCCACCCGAACAAGACCGGCTTCATCCATTATCTGGATGCGAGGACCGCAAGGGGTACGATGCAGACGGCCGGCCCATCGGCCAGATCGACCTACCCGTCGAAGGCGGCCCGAAGGTCGAGGTGTGGCCGAGCCTGCTGGGCGGGGTAAACATGTATCCTTCCGCGTACAGCCCGAAGACCGGCTACGTGTATTTGCCGGCCATTAACGCCGGAATGCAGTATTTCTTCGAGGATATCAAGGTCATCAGCAACGTCCGGCATTTCGGTGCGAACCAAGACTTCATCTGGGGGTATGAGGTCGAACTCGCCAAGGACGTCAAGTCGGGCAGGGAAGTCTGGCGAGACCAGAAATCCAAGAGCGGCTATGCCGGTGGGATGCTGGCGACGGCGGGGAACCTGGTCTTCTACACGAGCCAGGGCGGCGTGTTCCACGCCACGAACGCCACGACCGGTGAGATCCTGTACACCTTCAACCTCGGGACGACAGCCTATTCCGGCCCGATCACCTTCATGGTCGACGGGAAGCAATGCGTCGCGCAGGTGGTCGGCGGGTCGCCCGCCAAGTTCGGC
>QHRS01000050.1:0-9701 GCA_003221435.1 Candidatus Rokuibacteriota bacterium | reverse complement strand
GCTCGCGTGAAGTAGGTGCGCAAAGGCGCGCACGGCCCTCCGTGCGCGCCTTTTTTACCCAAAGTAGGCGTGCAGAGGCGCACTGTGCGCGCTTGCGCTTGATGTGTGACGGACCGACCAAACGGTAGAGGACGCCGCGATGGGGCGAATTGGTCAAGGAATTGTACTGGCGGCCCTTGTGGCAGGTTTTGTCGCGATGGACGGCTGGGGCCCAATGGTGGGGCACTCCGGGCAAGCCGATACGGCGGTGCCAGAAACGAATCCATTATCAGGGAATGCGGCCGCCATCACGGAGGGCCGCTCCTGGTTCCGTGCGGTCTGCGGTAATTGTCACGGGCCAAGCGCCGACGGAATGGGGGACCGCGGAGCCGGCGCGGATTTACGGGTGTTCAATAAAGGATTCCGGAAGTTCGTCGAAACCGTGAAAAACGGGAGGGACGTACCGAACCGCATGGCAAAGATGCCTCCCTGGGGTGGTGTGTTGTCCGACCAACAGATTTATCAGATCGGGGCCTACCTGGAAACGTTGGCGAAAGATGGGGCAAACTGGAAGGGTCCCGCCAACTAATCGACGGTCCGCTCTCCCGCGCGGGACTCGACGCTGGCCGTCAGGCGTTCGTGAACAACGGGGGCAGCGTCCGCAGGGCCTCCGCGATCCGGGGTCCGTACCAGCAGAAGAGCTTGCCGTCCATGAGGTGGATGCGGCCGGTCCGGCCGGCGGGGATTTCGGGGCGGGCCGTGAAATCCGCGACGTGGACCACCGCGCCGACCTCGTCGAGGGAAATCGTCGGATAGCGTTCGGGCCGATCCCCGAAGACATTGCGGGCGCCGCAGAGCGCCAGCATGTCGTGGATGTACGTGTCGGCGTTGATCGTCATGTAGGGATCGCGCCAGATCGGGTAGAAGACGCTCACCGGCACCTGCCGGGCCGTCCGCGCGCGCACGTCGTCGCGCAGCGCCTCGAGCTCACGCACGATCACCTCGGCGCGCGCCCGCGTGCCCGTCACCTCACCCAGCTCCCGCACCATGCCGATACCCTCGGCGACGGTGCGCGGGTACGTCACCCAGACCGTGATGCCCCATGCGCGCAGGCGATCGACGTGCTCCTTCAGGTTCTCCTCGACGTTGGCGATCACGAGGTCGGGGGACAGGTCACGGATCAGCTCGAGCTTCGGGTTCTTCTGGCCGCCGACCTTGATCTTCCGCGCGACGCCGGCGCGCGGCTCCACGCAGTACGCCGTGACGCCGACGATCGCGTCGTCCAGGCCGAGCGCGAACAGCGTTTCCGTGATGCTCGGGATCAGCGAGACGATGCGCCGGGGCTCGCCACCGAGCGCGAGCGCCTGCCCGCTGGCGTCGGTCAGCGCCCGGGGTGTCATGGCGGTCCGCCCCGCATTACTTTTTCCCGCGAAGGCGGTCCACCAGCTCATGGACCTCGCGGAGTCGCTCGGACACCTCCGCGCTCCACTTCGCACGATCCTCCGCCGTCGTCGCGTCGTCCAGACTGGTCACGGCCACGCCGAACACCTTCAGGACGCGGCGCGTCTCCTCACTCGGCATCACGCTAGTCCTCCCCGACAAGTTCCGCATAACGCGAGCTGCCTGCTTGGTGTCGGTCCAAATTGCGAGCCAGATTATCGGAGGGACGAGGCCCGAGGGAGGAGGCGACCGCGCCCTAGTCCTCCACCAGCTCCGGGGCGTTCCGCCAGATGGGATCGCCGTCTGGCCTGAAGTTCTTCGTGTTCACGAAGTGCATGCCGTGGTGCAGGTTCATCTTGAACTTGCCGCCGCCGTACCGCGCGGCGATCCACCCGGCCGGGTCTTCCAGAAACTCGCCCATCTGCGACGACCCGAGCCTCACGAGCCACTTGAACCGGATCGTTCCCTGCCACGGCGCCTGCACGCCGATGGTAGCGGTCAGCTCGGGCCACACGCGCGCAAACTCCTCCAGGAGCTGTTTGTGGGTCGGACGCTGGACGCCCCGGTTCTGCAGGCTTTTCGTCAGATACGGCGCGACCAGCTCCCAACACCACTGGGCGATCAGGGAATACCTCGGTTCTCGGCTCGCGACGGCTCGGGCGCTGCTTCCGTCGGCGAGTGTATCATGACGCCGTGACGAACTTCGACATGGCGCGGTTGTTCTACGAGATGGCGCATCTCCTCGAGGTCCGTGGGGAGAGCGCGTTCCGCGTCCGCGCGTACCAGCGCGCGGCGCAGCAGATCGAGTCGCTGGCGGAGGATCTGGCGGCCGTTGCGGCGCGCGGGGAGCTGCAGACGATCCCCGGCATCGGCAAGGACCTGGCCACCCGCATCACGGAATACCTCGCCACGGGAAAGATCGGCCAGCTCGAGGCGTTGCGCGCGGAAGTCCCGCCCAACTTCCTCACGCTGCTCGAGGTCCGCGGCCTCGGTCCCAAGACGGCGAAGCTCCTGCTCGAGCGGCTCGGCGTCGACTCGGTCGACCGGCTGGAGGAGGCCTGCACGTCGGGGGAGATCCTGACCGTCGCCGGGATCCGCGAGAAGACCTGCGAGAACATCCTGAAGGGCATCGCGATCTGGCGGGCCGGCCGCTCCCGCATGCTGCTCGCCCGGGCGCGCGACATCGCCCGGCAGGTCGTCGCGGTCTTGCAGGCGCAGGCGCCGGTCGAGCGGATCGAGATCGCCGGATCGTTGCGGCGCATGCGTGAAACCGTCAAGGACATCGACCTCCTCGTCACGTCGACCGATCCGCCGCGCGTGATCGAGACATTCGTCGCGCTGCCGTCGGTGCTCGAGGTGATCGGAGCGGGCGACACGAAGGCGTCGGTGCACCACACGGACGGGATCCAGATCGACCTGCGGGTCGTCGACCCCGCCGCCTTTGGCGCCGCGCTCCAGTATTTCACCGGGGCCAAGGACCACAACGTCCGCCTGCGCGAGATGGCGTCGCGGAGGCGGCTCAAGATCAGTGAGTACGGCGTCTTCGACGAGCTGACGGGCAACCGGGTCGCGGGCGCGACCGAGGAGGAGGTGTACGCCGCGGTCGGCCTGCCCTGGATCCCGCCCGAGCTGCGCGAGAACGGCGGAGAAATCGAGGCGGCGCTCACGGGCGCGCTGCCCGCGCTGATCACGGCGGACCGGATCCGCGGAGACCTCCACGCCCACACCGACTGGTCGGACGGCCACCATTCCCTCGCGAAGCTGATCGAGGCGGCCGAGGCGCGCGGCTACGAGTACATCCTCGTCTCCGATCACTCGAAGTCCTCGACGGTGGCGGGCGGCCTCGGCGCCGACCGGCTGAGGGAGCAGATCCGGGCGGTCCGAGAGCTGCAGCCGCGGTACAAGATCCGGATCCTCGCGGGGAGCGAATGCGACATCCTCGCCGACGGCGCGATGGACTTCCCGCCCGAGGTCCTGGGCGAGCTCGACATCGTGCTGGCGGCGGTGCGAACCCCTACGTGAACATCCTCGTCCATCCCACAGGGCGCCTCATCGGCTCGCGACAGCCGTACGACGTCGATCTCGAGGCGGTGTTCGCCGCCGCAAAGGCCCACGGCAAGGGCATCGAGATCAACTGCTCGCCCGACCGGCTCGACCTGAAGGACTCGCACGCCCGGCGCGCGGCGGAGGTCGGTGTCCCGATCGCGATCAACACCGACACCCACTACCTGTCGAACCTCGACAACCTCGAGCTAGGGATCGGGACCGCGCGCCGGGGGTGGGTCCGCCCGGCGCAGGTGCTGAACACCCGCACCGCCGATCAGCTCCTGGCCTGGGCCCACGCGCCGCGGCCCCGTCGCGTCCTCTGAATCGCCGGCCGGCGTTGACTCGGGACGCCGGATGTGGCTAACATGGCTATATGAAGAAGGCCAGGATCGCCGAGCTCAAGAACAGCCTGTCCCGCTACCTCGATCATGTCAGGAGCGGCGGGTCGGTCCTGGTGCTGGACCGGGACCAGCCCATCGCGCAGATCGTTCCGCTGCGGCACTCCGCGGCCGGCGTGTCGCGGGGTGAGGACCGACTGGCACGGCTTGAGCGGCGCGGGCTCGTCCGCCGCGGTACGGGTGGTCTGCCCGAGTGGCTCGGGAAGCGCCGGCCTCCGCGGCTGCGTGGCAGCGTCCTCCGGGACCTTCTGGACGAGCGCAAGCGCGGCTGGTGAGGTTCTGGGATACATCCGCTCTTATTCCCCTCCTGGTGGCGGAGCCTGGCACCGCCCGCGCCGAGCGCTGGTTGCGTGAAGACCCGGCGATCGTGGTCTGGGCGCTGACACGCGTGGAACTGCTGTCCGCGCTCGCGCGCCGGCGGCGAGAAGAGCCCAGGGCGTCTCGGCGGCTTCTGGCATCGCGCCGGGAAGTCCTCGGCGCCTGGCCACAGTGGTCCGAGATCACCGCGGTGGAGATCGTGCGCCGCCATGCCGAACGCATCGTGGAGACACATGCCATCACGGCGGCCGACGCGCTGCAGATCGGCGCGGCGCTCGTCGCCGCCGAGGATGATCCGGCCGCCCTCGACTTCGTGACCTTCGATCGACATCAGGCGGCCGCCGCGGAACGCGAGGGCTTTCGCGTTCTCGGTTCGCACTAGCGCGGGCGCGCTTCTCGAGGTGCGGTCTGGTCGCGACCCTCATCGAGCACCTGCGTTACGTCGGGCTGTTCCTCGTCCTGTTCGCCGCCGGGCTGGGCCTGCCCGTGCCCGAGGAAGTCCCGATCGTCGCCGCTGGCGTCCTCTCGCACGCGGAGGTCTTCAGGTGGTGGCTCGCGCTCTGCGTGATCCTCGCGGGCGTGCTCGCGGGCGACGCGGTTCTCTACTGGGCCAGCCACCACTGGGGCGAGCTCCTGCTGGACTGGCGCGTGGTCCGGCGGGTGCTGAGCCGGGCGCGCGAGGAGCGGCTCAAGGCGGCCTACCGGGAGCACGGCGTGAAGATCGTGTTCACTGCGCGCCACGTGATGGGGCTACGCGCCGCCGCCTTCATCATGGCGGGGATCGTCCGCGTGCCGTTCTGGAGGTTCCTCGCAGTCGACGCGGCGGCCGCCATGCTCGGCATCCCGGTGAGCTTCGGGCTCGCCTACTTCTTCGCCGATCAGGTGTACGGCGTCTTGCGCGACGTCCACCGGATCGAGCGCTGGCTCACGCTCCTGGCCGTCGCCGCCGTCGCGGCGTGGCTCGCGCTCCGCACCTACCGCAGGAGCCGCCGGCCGTAATCCGGCCTCGGCCGACGGGCTGGAGCGAGACACCCTCGGGGATGCCAAGGAAGCAGGGTGGGCCGCGGATGCGCCGCGGCCCACCCCTGGTGCGGGCCTAGACGAGCGGCCCGGGCTTCTTGAGGTACCGGTTCTTGATCGCGTCCGCCGTCCAGTACGCGAGCGCGCCCACGGTCCCGGTGGGGTTGAACACCGGAATCTGCGGGAATGCGCTCGCGCCCACGACGAACAGGTTGGAGACGTCCCAACTCTGCAGGTACTTGTTGACGACGCTGTTGGAGGGATTGCTCCCGGTCATCGCGCCACCCACCTGGTGGATGATGCCGTACGGCACTCCGGCATCGAAATGGTCTCCGAGGCCGTAACTGCCGAAGCTGCTCGCACCCATCGCCCTTGCGATCTTCTCGCCGGCCTTGACGAGGAACTCGCTCAGCTTCTTCTCGTTCGGGTGGAAGTCGTAGGTGAGCCTGAGCAGCGGGTTGCCCCAGGAATCCCGGTACGCGGGATCGAGCGAGAGGTAGTTTCCGCGGTACGACAGGTGGTCGTGGAGCCCGACGAGCTGCACCGACCGCCCGTAGTAATAGGCCACGGCCTTCTTCCACGCGGAGCCCCACGCCGGCGTCCCGGCCGGCGTCGGCTGGAACCCGAGCGGTCCCCAGCCCATCGCCATCGCCTGAATGATGGCGCCACCGATGAAACCGAGGTCCGTGTGGTCGAAATTGTCACTCGCCAGGTCAGCGATCGACGTGCAGAGCGCGCCGGCGCCCATGAACGGGTTCATGTGCACGTCCGTGTCGAAGTGCATGAGCACGTACGGCACGCCCGCGTGCCACGCGTAGTTCTTGCCGACGACGCCAGTGCCAGTCACGGGGTCGTAGGGCTTGCCGATCCCTGAGAGCAGCAGGAGCTGCGCGTTGGACCACGTGAACGCCGTCAGCAAGACGATCTCCGCCGGCTGCTCGATCTCGCGTCCCTGCCGGTCGACGTACGTGACGCTGACCGCCCGGCCGTCTCTGACATTGATCCGGGTCACGTTCGCGAAGGTCCGGACCTCGTACTTCCCGGTCTTGAACGCGGCCGGCAGCACCGCGGTCTGCGGCGTCGCCTTCGCCGACACCTCGCACGCGTAGTTCATGCAGAAGCCGCAGTAGAGGCAGGCGCCCATCGTGACGCCATCGGGATTCGTGTACGGCCGGCTCATCTGGGCCGACGGCGTCGGGAAGGTGTGATAGCCGAGATCCTGGCACGCCTTCGCGTAGAGGGTCTCGCCGTAGCTTCGCGTCAGCGGCGGGTTCGGGAACTCGCGCTGCCGCGGACCCTCGAACGGGTTCCCGCCGGCTTTGATCGCGCCCCTGACGTTCCCGGCGCTGCCGGAGATGCCGCATGTGTACTCGAACTTGTCGTAGCTCGGCTCGAGCTCCGCGTATGTGATGGGCCAGTCCTGAATCGTGCACTCCTCGGGAATGGCCGTGGCGCCATAGCGCTCGATCGTCGCCGTCCTGATCTTGAAGTCCCACGGTGTGTGGCGCCAGGTCCATCCGGCCCAGTGGAAGCCGGCACCGCCGACGCCCTCGCCCCACGGAAAGGGGCCGTGCCGGCGCATGGGACGCGCCTCCTCGCGGGAGTTGTTACGGAACGTGAGCGTGAACTTGCTGGTCGGCTCGAAGAGCTCGAGCTGCTTCTCGTACTTGAGCTGGTCGTGCATCTGCGGCAGGGCGAAGTCCGCCTGGGCGCGATCGCCGCCGCGCTCGAGTCCGACCACCGTGAGGCCGGCCTGGGCGAGCTCCTTCCCCAGGATGCTCCCCGCCCATCCGACGCCAATGGTGACGACATCAACGGGCTTCAGCTTCATCGCCATTCTGTTCTCCTCGGGCTCGCGGTTGCGCCGACGCCGTGCTCGGGGGCGCGACCGCGACACTGAAGGTCCGGTTCATCCTGCGTGTGCGCCGTGGACCACCCGCTCAACCCGATGGCCCCGCCGCTACATGAAGAACGTGGCCTGCGGTCGCGCATCATGAGCCACGTCTGCGGGCTTTGGCGGCGCCGGCGGTGCGGTCGTCCGTGGGATCTCGCCGGCCGCGGCCTGACGATGGATCGGATGCCCGTGCTCGTCGAGCGGGACCCGCGCCTGCTGCAGCGCGCGGATGCCGACGGGCGTCGCGTTGTACGGCTCGTTCTTGCCGATGCGCGTTGAATAGTTAGCGGGGACGCCCGGATAGCCGACCAGCCTCCAGCCGATCATGTCTCTGTTCCCGCCGTACGCGGGGTCGGAGAAGAACCCGTCCTTCGCGTCGCCCAGGAGCTGACCGAAGAACGTGGCGCCCGGAACGTCCTCGAGGCTCACAGCCTGGAGCCCATTGAGGACGCCGTCCTGCGCCGCGGCGTCGAGCTGCGCAAAGCGCTTCTCATATTTCTGCTGACAGTAGTTGTTGGTAGCCGCGATGCCGATCCGGTAGACCTCTGGCGGCGTGAGGGGTGACTGGTATCCCTGGAACGCCGTCGTCGCGCCGAACGGCCCCAGGTTGTAAAAGCGCGCGCCCGACCCGTACTCCGTCGTGAGCAGCCGATCGATGTAGTACGGGACGTCGGCCTCGAGCGCGCCCGGACCGAGTTCGTCGTTGGGGATCAGTCGCGCAACCGCGGCCTCGATGAATTCGGCCTCGGCCGGGCTGAAGAATGTGTAGACCTTCTCGAGGCTGCCGAGATTGGCGGCGGGCCGGATCTCGTGGTGGGAGTACGCGTCCGGCGTAGCGGCGACGGCATCGCGCGTGCCGGCTACGGCCGCGGCGCTGGCCAGGAAGGCTAAAAACTCGCGTCGGTCAATCGTGCCTGATCTCATCCCGTGAGCTCCTTTGCCGGGTAACACGGAAGGTGCGACCGGGCGCAGCCAGCAGCTGTTGAGACGTCGATGAGGAATTGCTGGTTGACTCTCAGACAGAGTTTTTACAGTCGGATTCTTCGGGTGGCGGGCGCGCAGCCGTGTCGCAGCTGTACCAGAACGCCGAGGCGTCCCTCCCGGCTGTTCTCCTGGCGTTCCGCTTGCGCGTTCCGAGCATCGCCGCGGCCTCTCGCTCTATGGGCTAGCCGAAAGATGCGTCGTGACTCTACGCCGCGTCGAAACGAGGTGTCAACACGAATCTTCGCGCACCCAGGAGCCTGTCGCAGTAACCGGCTTCGAGCGCCGGCTTTGCCGGCGCTCGACCTGGGAGAGGTTCGGAGGGGGCCGTCGAGGCCCCCTCCGATCATCTAGTTGAGGTTGGCGAGATAGTGGGCGAGATTCTCGATGTCCTGTTCCGACAGCGTCTGCGCGACACTCGTCATGGTGCCCGCGTCGTTCGTCCGGCTCCGCGCCTTGAACGCCTTCAGTTGCTTGATCACGTACTCGGGGTGCTGCCCCGCGACGCGTGGGATCTCGTTCTGCCCCGCGAACCCGCCCAGGTGGCACATCGTGCAGAGTACTTCTTTCGTTTTTGCGCTTCCCGCCGCCGCCTTGACGGGATCGGCGCGGAAGCTCGTCGCGCCCGGCTTCTGGGCGGCGAAGTATTCGGCGAGATCGAGCATGTCCTCTCGAGAGAGGTTGGCCGCGATCGAAGGAATGACGGGATGCTGGCGCCGGCCCTCCTTGAAGTCCTTGAGCTGCAGGTAGGTGTACCGCGCAGTCTGGCCGGCAAGGATCGGAACGAGCGCTGATCCCGAATTCCCCGCGACGCCGTGGCAGGGGACGCAGGACTCCGCCTTGCGCCTTCCCGCTTCCGGGTCGGCGCCGGCCACGCTGGGAAACAGCGCGTACAGCGCGCACGCGAAGAGAAGCGTGAGAATCATTTCGGGGACGTCCGATCTCCCGACGTGATGTCGACGGGGGGGTGAGATCGGGCCGCGCTCCCCGCGGGCGGGGCGCACGCCGCCGACCCCTTCGGACGGCGGCGCGCTCCCGCGACCTCGAGGCGTGGCCCGATCCCGGTGAGTCGCGCGTCCTGTCGCGGTACCGCGATGTACTGCTTGCCGCTCACGGTGTACGAGACCGGGGGCGCGTTGACACCGGCCCCGCACTGGAACTGCCAGAGCACTCTCCCGGTCTTGGAGTCATAGGCCTTGAGGAGCCCGTTGCCCTCGCCGGCGAAGACCAACCCGCCGGCGGTCGCGAGCGCGCCCCCGATCATCGGCTGCTCGGTCTTTTGCTGCCAGGCGATCTTCCCGGTGTCGATGTTCACGGCCGTGACGTTGCCCGATTGGGTCTCGCTCGAGATCACCTTGAAGGCGCCACCGAGCCACAGCTTGCCGTTCGGATAGTTTGCCGCCTCGACGTGATAAGTCATCGGCTGGTGGAGGTTGACGGCGAAGGCCAGCCGCGAGCGAGGATCGAGCGCCATGGGGGACCACTCGACACCTCCGTTCGCGCCCGGCAACATCCGCGCGCCTTGCGGTGTCGGCAGGACCCACATGTTCTCCTGAGGCACCATCGCCTCGGAGAAACGGATCAGCCGGCCGGTCTTCCGGTCGTGAACGTAGACGTGGCCGGTC
>QHRS01000179.1:6783-14547 GCA_003221435.1 Candidatus Rokuibacteriota bacterium | reverse complement strand
GCCGTCTCTGCGTGATCGGCGGGGGGATCAGCGGGCTCGCCGCGGCCTACCGCGCGGGCGAACTGGCCGCCCTGCAGGGCACGCCGCTCGACCTCCCGCTGATCGAAGCGCGTTCCCGCTTGGGCGGCACGATCTCGACGGAGCGGGCGGGCGGCTTCCTCCTGGAGGCCGGGCCGGATTCCTTCCTGTCCGAGAAGCCATGGGCGCTCGCGCTCTGCCGGCGGCTCGGCATCGAGGACCGGCTCGTTCGCACGGATGACCGGTTCCGCAAAGCCTTCGTGCTGTTCCGCGGCCGCCTCCATCCGCTGCCGGACGGCTTCCAGCTCCTGGCGCCGACGCGGATCGCGCCGTTCCTCCGGTCGGGGCTGCTCTCGTGGCCCGGCAAGCTCCGGATGGCGCTCGATCTCGTGCTGCCCCGCGGCGCCGGCGATGACGAGAGCCTCGGCGGCTTCGTGCGCCGGCGCTTCGGGCGGGAAGCGCTCGAGCGGATCGCCCAGCCACTCGTCGCGGGAATCTACACGGCCGACCCGGACGCGCTGAGTCTCGCCGCGACGATGCCGCGCTTTCTCCTACTGGAGAAGACCGAACGGAGCGTGACGCTTGCGCTCTGGCGCGCCGCGCGGCGCGCGTCGCACGCCGCGGCGGGGACGAGCGGCGCGCGCTGGAGCCTGTTCGTGACCTTCCGCGACGGCATGGAAGACCTCGTGCGCGTCCTCGGCGACCGCCTGCCGCCAGGGTCCGTGAGGCTCAAGGAACGAGTGAGCGGGCTCGTGCGGCGGGCGGGCGGCTGGCGAATCGAGCTCGCGGACGGCGGCCCTGTGGAGGCCGAGTCGGTCGTGATCGCCGGCGAAGCGCATGAGGCGGCGCGGCTCCTCCGCTACGTGGATCCGGCGCTGGCCCAGCTCCTGAGCGAGATCCCGTACGCGTCGTCGGCGACAGTCACGCTCGGGTACCGGCGGGCTGACGTGCCGCATCCGCTCGACGGCTTCGGCTACGTGGTCCCGCGGATCGAGCGGCGGCCGATCCTCGCGTGCACGTTCTCGAGCGTGAAGTACCCCGGTCGGGCTCCGGAGGGGCACGTGCTGCTCCGTGTCTTCATGGGCGGCGCGCTCGACGAGGGCGTCCTCACGGGTGACGACGCCGCGCTCGAGACACTGGCGCGCGCCGAGATCGCGCGGACGCTCGGCGCGACGGCGCCGCCAGTGCTGACCCGGGTGCGGCGGCATCCTGCCGCGATGCCGCAGTATCTGGTCGGCCATCTCGGCCGCATCGAGGCGATCGAGCATGCGGTCGCGGCGCATCCCGGCCTCGCGCTCGCGGGCAGCGCCTACCGCGGAGTTGGGATCGCCGACTGTATCAGGTCCGGCGAGAGCGCCGTCGAGCGCCTCCTCTCCCCCTGACCGGCTCCGCACCTGTCGACGGCGTGGGGTTGGCGAGGCCCAGCGAGCGCTCGCGTTTTCCCACAGGCTCCAGTACTCTAGCAACCTGATTTCGACCCCGGGATAGAGGAGCGCGACCATGCCCATTGTCAAAGCTGAGGACCTCGAGACTCTCGCCAGCCGCATCTTCACCGCGCGCGGCGTCCCCGAATCGGACGCGGCGTGGATCGCCGCGCTGCTCGTGCGCGCGAACCTGCGCGGCCACGACTCGCACGGCGTGATCCGCATCGCGCAGTACGTCGCGTCGATGGACAAGGGCGAGACGAACCCGACCCCTGAGATCCGCGTCCTCAACGAGACGCCGACGACGGCCATGATCGACTACGGCATCGAGCTGGCGATCGACAAGGCGCGTGCCAGTGGGCTCTCGGCGGTCACGCTTCAGCGCACGAACCACGTGGGCCGGCTGGCGGATTACGTCGAGCTGGCGGCGTTGCAGGGGACGATCGGCCTGATGTGGGTCAACGCGCCGTTGTCGGCGGGCGTCGCGCCGTGGGGCGGCGCTGCCCGCCGGCTCGCGACGAACCCGCACGCGGTCGGCATCCCGGGACCGGACGGCCCGGCCCTGCTGCTCGACTTCGCGACGAGCGTCGTCGCCGAGGGAAAGATGCGCGTCAAGTTCAACCGTAAGGAGCAGGCGCCGTCGGGCTGGATGCTCGACAGTGAGGGGCGCCCGTCCACGGACCCGCAGAAGTTCTACGGCCCGCCCAAGGGGTCGCTGCTCCCGATGGGCGAGCACAAGGGGTACGGCCTCGCGCTCGTGGTCGAGATCCTGGCGGGTATTCTCTCCGGCACTGGCGCCGCGCGCGACGGGATCGGCCCGGTCCGGAACGGCACGCTGATGCTCGTCATCGATCCCCGGCGCTTCCTGCCGCTCACGTCATTCCACGAGCAGGTCGCCGACCTCGTCGCGTGGGTGAAATCGGCGCCGCTCGTGGAGAACTCGAAGGGGATTCTGGTCCCGGGCGAGCCCGAGGCGCGGACCGAGGCCGACCGCCGCGCCAACGGGATCTTCGTCGAAGACGAGACCTGGGCCCAGATCCAGGCCGCCGAGCGAGGCGCGTCGAGAGCGAGTCCGTTTCAGACGTAGGAGGCGGCGCGGCCGCGTCACCGCGCGCCGTAGAGGCGCTCGGCGTTCTTGAAGGCGATCCGCTCGGCCACGTCGGCCGGAAGCTCTCCGAGCCACGCGCGCACGCCGGCCAGGTAGCGCGGCAGCTCGTCCCATCGTGAGGTGATCCACGTGTCGGTCCCGACGCAGAACCGGTCGGGATAACGGAGAAAGAGCGCGCGCCAGTCGGGATCGAGCGTGCCGCCGGGCGCGACGTCGGTGCGGAGCGCCAGCTCGACCCAGAGGTTCGGGTAGCGGTCGAGCATCGCGGCGATTTCGTCGGGCCCGGCCGACATCCCGGCGTGGGCCCAGAGCGCCCTCAGGCGCCCGTCGTGGACAAAAAGCGCCTGAATCGTGCCCGCGTCCGAGTGCGAGTGCATCACGAGGTTGTGCCCCACGGCGAGCGCGACGAAGCGCTTCATCAGCGGGGTCGCCGCGTCCTCGGCGCGCAAGTGAAACTCCCCGAGGCCTTTGTAGATCCCGCGGCGGAGTCGCTCCTCCACGTAGGCGAGCACGTCGGGGTCGCGGTACCAGGACACCATGTCCGCGCGCGTGCGGTACGGGCGCAGCTCGGGCACGACTCGCCCGGGGTCCTTCTCGTACAGGCGGACCGTCCCGTCGTCCGGCGTGCTCGACACGAGTGCGCGCCGGACGCCCGCGCTGTCGAGGATCTTCAGCACCGCCTCGGGAGAATACACGGTCCAGTCGGGCGCGCTGTATCGCCAGCTCTCCGGCGGCGCACGGCTCCGCCGTCACGAGGTCGATCGCGATGAACAGCCATAGCGCACGCATGGCCGGATGATAGCAGCGCCTGACCGGACGCTTCTACTAGGACGCTGAAAAACCCCGCAGGCCGCTCAAAAAGGCCCAGATGCGAGGCGGCGAGGAGCGACGACTGAGACGTACGGGGTTGTACGTGGCAGGGAGGAGCGACCGAGCCAACGACGCAAATGGACCTTATTGAGCGGCCTGCGAGTAGAATCGGGGCATGCTCGAAGTCGTGACCATGAAGGAGATCGAGGCGATCTTCGCCGTCACCGACGCGATGGGAATCCATCGCGAGTCCCTCGTGATCCCGCTCGGGCCGGCGAGCCCCGGGCGCGTCCGGCGGACCCCCGCCGGCAAGATCGAGATCACCGTGGACGCCGAGGTGCCGTTCGAGGCCTGGCTCAAGCGCCTGCCGGAGCTGGTCGAGGCCGCGGTCGCGACGTCAGGGCGTGGGGGTCACGACCCGCCGCGGGCTCGGGGCACGTGACCGCCGGGCTCCGACGGGAGCTCGGCGTCCTGCCGCTCGCCGCGGTCATCTTCTTCAACGTGAGCGGCGGGCCGTACGGCATCGAGGACAGCGTCTCGTCGTTCGGTCCGGGGCTCGCGCTGCTCCTCCTCGCGCTCACTCCGCTCGTCTGGAGCCTCCCCGTCTCGCTCGCGATGTCGGAGCTCGCGTCGGCGATTCCCGATGAGGGCGGCTACGTCACGTGGGTCCGCCGCGCGTACGGCCCCTTCTGGAGCTTTCAGGTCGGCTGGTGGAGCTGGCTCGATAGCTTCGTTGATATTGCCGCGTACCCGATACTGTTCGTCGAGTACGTGCGCCTCTGGTGGCCCGCCATGAGCCCGCTCGAACGCTGGCTGCTCGCGCTCGGGTTCATCTGGGGCCTGACGCTGCTCAATGTGGCGGGCGTGAAGCTCGTGGGGAGCGCCGCCGTCGTCTGCGCGGGGCTTGCGCTGGCCCCGGTCGCGCTGATGACCGTCGCGGCGCTCATGCGCGCGACCGCGGCGCCGTGGCGCCCGTGGGCCGCGGAAGGCCAGGGCTCCCGCAGCATCGGCCTCGGGCTCGCGGTCGTGATGTGGAACTACTCGGGCTGGGACACCCCGGCCACCGTGCTCGGCGAGACCCGTTCGCCGGAGCGCGCGTTTCGCGTCGCGACGCTTGTCGCATTGGTCGTGATCACCCTGGCCTATTTGCTGCCGGTCGGCGCGGCGCTCTCGGCGGGCGGCGACTGGGAGAGCTGGAAGTCGGGCGCGCTTCCGGCCATCGCGACGAGCATCGGCGGCCCGGCGCTCGGCCATCTGGTCGGGGCCGGGGCGGTCATGAGCACGGCGGGACTCTTCCTGTCGCTCCTGCTCACGAACTCGCGGCTGCCGTACGTGCTCGCCCGCGACGGCCAGATGGCCGGCGCGCTCGCGCGAGTGCATCGCCGCTTCGGCACCCCGTGGGTGGCGGTGATCGTTTCGGCCGTGTTCTACAGCGCCTTCGCCGTCTTCTCGTTCAGGGAGCTGATCGTCCTGAACATGTGGCTCTATTCGCTGAGCCTGCTGATCGAGCTGGCGGCGTTCCTCCGGCTGCGGCGCCGCGAGCCGCAGCTGCGCCGTCCGTACGTCGTGCCCGGCGGCCGCTCCGGCGCGCTCGTCGTCGTAGCACTCCCCGCCGCGTGCGCACTGCTGGCGATGGCGACCGCGGGCGTCCTGAACGCGGCCGTGGCCATCGCGGCGGCCCTCACGGGCCCGATCGCCTACGTGGCGTTTTCAGGTTCTCGTCGATGATCTTCTGCGGCTCGCGCCATGGGCGAGCAGCGCCTGGGCGAGTCGCGCGGCGGCGGCGACCGGCGGCTCGACCGGCGTGATCCACTGCGCCTGACCGCGGGCGCGCGCGACTTCGCGCATGAGCCCCGCCCGAAACCACCCGTCTTCGACCAGGAGGCTCCCGGCCCAGCTCATGCGGATCGGCGCGCGGAGCCGGAGCTCGCGGGCGGCGCTCCGCGCCAGGCGGGCCAGGTGGCGTTGAGCCTCGCGGACGATCCGCGCCGCGACGCGATCGCCGGCCCGGGCGTTCGCCAGCACGCGCGGCGCGAGCGCGGCAATGCGGGTGACGGGCGCCGTCCCGCGCACGATCGCGCGCACCGGCGCGAAATCCTCGCCCGCTGTGGTAGCGCGAAGCCACTCGCGGCCGATCCAGAACGCCGACCCCTCGTCGCCCAGCAGCGGGCCGAAGCCGCCGGCCCGACCCCACGCGCCTGACGGAGTCCGCCCGATCACGATCGACCCCGTGCCCGCGAGCACGAGGAGCCCCGCGCCGCCGCCCAGCGCCCCTTCAAATGCCGCCTGGGCGTCCGACATCACCCGTACGCGTCGGGCGACGCGTCCGAGACTGCGCTCGAGGCGCTTGCGTTCCGCCGCCGTCCAGACGCCACGGGACGCGACGACGAGGGCGCCAATTCTGGCGGGCGAGAGCCGCCACGTCCGCCACACGCCCCGCAGAAGCCCGGGCAGACGCGACACGTCCACTGCGGGCAACTCCGTGTAGTGTCCCCGCCGGGGGCCATGCCGCGCCTCGACGCGAACCCGCGTCCCGCCGGCGTCGACCCCGACGGCGAGCAGGGTCGGGGCGGCCGGGTGTTCGACTGTCGGCGAGTGTCCGACACTGCGCATTTTACGGAACTATGTCGACGAGTGTCACCGAGGCACCGCCCGTGATTTCGTGGCCTTGGAAAGGGATTTTCTCTGGCATATCACGTGCACAAAACCGACCCGGCCTTAACTTCATAGGGGCTCACGGGCCCCCGCACAACAGAAATACGGGTGGAGGCTCGAAATGGCAAAGGCGCTTGCAGCGTGGTTGCTGGTGGCGGCGGTCACGGCCGGCTCGGCGGCGACGCCCTCCGAAACGGTGCAATCGGCCGTCTCGCGTGCGGTGACGATTGTCCAGGACGCGGAGCTCGCCCGCCCCGCAAACGCCGACAGACGCCGCGCGGAGCTTCGCAGGGTGGCCGAAGAGCTGTTCGACTTCAACGAAATGGCGCGGCGGGCGCTCGCTCGCCACTGGGCGGACCGCTCGACCCAGGAACGCGAAGAGTTCACCCGGTTGTTCACCGATCTCCTCGAGCGATCGTACCTCGGGAAGATGGAGAACTGGGTGGGCGAGAAGGTCGTCTTTTTCGGTGAATTCGTGGACGGCGATTACGCCGCTGTCCGGTCCAAGATCGTGACGGCGCGGCACCAGGAAGTCCCGATCGAGTACCGCCTCTACCGCGTGGGCCAGCGCTGGCAGGCCTATGACGTGCTCTTCGAAGGCGTAAGCTTCGTCGCCACGTACCGCAGCCAGTTCAGCCGGATCATCCAGACGTCGTCGTTCACGGCGCTCATGGAGAGGATGCGGGACAAAGAAGTCGAGGTCGCGGTCGAGCGGCGCTCCGGCAAGTTCTAGCTCGCCCTCCCGGTTCGTTCGCGCGCGCCGGTCCCTGGGCTATGATGGGGACCGGCCGGATCCATGCTGAGTTCCTGGTTCGCCACTCGCCCGAGCGCGCTGACCTGGCCCGACTACGCGGTGCTGGTCGGCTCGCTCGCCCTCCTCGTCAGCATCGGCCTTGCGCTGTCGCGTGAGCAGCACGACACGGTCGATTTCTTCCTCGCCCGTCGGCGTGTGCCCTGGTGGGCGGCGTGCCTGTCGTTCCTCGCGACCGAGGTCAGCGCGGTCACGATCATCTCGGTGCCGGCCACCGCCTACAGCGAGAATTGGGAGTACTTTCAGTTTTTCATCGGCTCGAGCCTGGCGAAGCTCGCCGTCGCGTTCCTGTTCATCCCGGCCTTCTACCGCTTCAACTGCACGACCATCTACGAGTTCCTCCTCCATCGCTTCGGCCGGCAAAGCCAGGTCACGGCGTCGCTGTTCTTCTTCATCACGCGCCTGACCGGCTCGGGCGTCCGCCTGATGGCCGCGGCGCTCGCCGTTTCGATCCTGATCGGTTGGCACATCGTGCCGACGATCCTCCTGTTCACGGTGGTCTCGATCGTCTACATCGCGACCGGTGGCGTGAAGGCGGTCGTGTGGACCAACGTCTTCCAGGCGCTGATGTTCCTGCTGGGGGGAGCGGTTACCCTTGGCTTTCTCCTCTGGCAGATCGACGGGGGCGTCGGTGCGGTGCGGGCCCTCGCGGGCGGCGCGGGCCGCCTCAACGTCATCGACTGGGGACCGGTGCCGGGCGCGCCCGACTTCTGGCGGCGGGTGTTCACCGAGCCCAACATCATCTGGGTCGCGATCCTGAACGGGCTCGTGGGCTCGATGGCGGCCTTCGGCACCGACCACGACCTGATGCAGCGCCTGCTGACGGTCGAGACGCGGCGCCAGAGCCAGCGGACCCTCGCGCTGACGCCGCTCGGCACGCTCGCGACGCTCCTGATCTACCTCGGGCTGGGCGCCGGACTCTACACGTTTTACGCCCA
>QHRS01000179.1:0-6665 GCA_003221435.1 Candidatus Rokuibacteriota bacterium | reverse complement strand
CGCGGGCGCTCGGAGCGGCACTACCTCCGGGTGTCGCGGGTGAGCGTGGTCGTGTTCGGCCTCGTCCTGGCGGTCATCGCCTACGGGTTTTCCTTCTTCGACAAGATCCTGTGGCTCGCGTTCAAGATCGCGGGCGTGACCTTCGGCTCGCTGCTCGGCGTCTTCCTGCTGGGCCTGCTGACCCAGCGGCGGATCGCCGACCGGGCCAACGTCTACGCGATGATCGTCATGGCCGTCGTGAATCTGGCGCTGCTGACCCTGTCGGAGAAGCACGTGCTGCCGCTGGCGTGGTCGTGGCTCGTGATCTTCGGCACTGCCGGGACGATCCTGCTCGCGATCGCGTTCACCGGCCTCTCGCGATCGGGAACGGCGCGGGCCACGCCGGTGGGTCCGGCCGGTCCCTGAACCGGCTCAGGAGCGGCCGGCGAGTCCGACGAGCAGCCGCGTGATGACGGCGTCGAGCTGGCAGCGCCGGAAGCCGTAGGCGGTGATGCCGAGGACGCCCGGGGGGAGCAGCGCCGCGTCGTAGGGATCCCGCAGGAGCACGACGGCGCACTCGCGCGCCCGCCGGGTGACCGCCTCGAGCAGCTTCCGGTCGGCCGGGTAGAGGTGCGCGTCGAAGAGGAAGAGGATCGTCGCGTCCGCTCGACCGGCGGCCTCTGCGGCGAGCGCGATCTCGTCCTCCGTCGGCTCGATGCCGACGACCAGAGTCTCGGGCTCGACTCCCAGCGGCGCGAAGGTCGACTTCACGTAGCCCGCTTCGTCCCGGAGCGCCCGCTCGATCGTGATGCGGACCGCCAGGTCCGAGAAGCGCGGCACGATGACTGCAACCGAGCCGTTGAGCCGCCGGACCAGCTCCGGGCGCGGCGGCGTCACCAGCGTCACCGCACGCGTGGCCATGGCCTTCGCGAGCGGCTCGCCGTCGCGCTCGGGCCGCGGGGGCCCGCCCTCAAAGCGCGCGCTGCGGGACTCCCGGAGCCGCCGCACGCGTGCCGCGCTCTCCTCCAGCGCCTTCCGCGGGAGCGCGTTCGTCCGGTACGCCTCGAGCAGCGCGGCGTGGGCGGTCCGCTGGGCCGCCGCGGTGTGGCAGACGAGGAGCAGGTCGTGACCCGCCCGCGCGGCGCGCACCGCCGCCTCGCCGAGCGCGGCGGTCTCGCCGATCGCCCCCATCTCGAGATCGTCCGACACGATCACGCCGCGGAAGCCGACCTCCCCGCGCAGATAGTCCTCGACGATCAGCCGCGAGAACGTCGCCGGCACCCCCGAGGGATCAAGCCGCGGGTAGCGGGGGTGCGAGGTCATCACGCAGTCGACCCCCGCCGCGATCGCGTCGAGAAACGGTGGCAGGTGCGTGGCGTGCATCTCCGCCCAGGTCGAGTCGATCGTCGGCAACCGGAGGTGCGCGTCGAGGGGTGAGTGACCCTTGCCGGGGAAGTGCTTCGGGCAGGCGGAGAGCCCCCCGGCCTGCATGCTGCGGATGCGGGCGACGCCGTAGCGCGCGACGATGTCGGGTTGCTTGCCGTAGGCGCGGATGCCGATGTTCGGGCTGTAGAGGTCGGTCAGCACGTCGAGCACAGGGCCGAGGTTCAGGTCGATCCCGAGCCGCCGCAGCTCACGCGCTTCGATCCGTCCCTGGTGGCCCGCAAACAGCGGCTCGCCCGCGGCGCCGACGGCGAGGTTGTCCGGGAAGATGGTGACGCCCTCGCCGAGCATGATCACGCGCCCGCCCTCGTGGTCCGTGGCGACGAGCAGGCGACGGCCGAGCGCCTCCTCGAGCGCCATCAGCAGGGAGACGAGCTGAGCGGGCGACTCGAAGTTGCGCCGGTAGAGGATCAGTCCGGCGGCGCGCGTGTCCTGAAAGAGCCGGATGTCTTCGTCTCGAACCGCCGTCCCCGGGATCCCGATCATGAGCCGTTCGCCGACGAGCTCTTCGAGCGTCAGCGTCATGTTCCGATTCTATCGCCGGTCAGAGCGCGCGAAAGAATCGTCGCCGCCGGTGGCCGGTGGGGGGTATCGGGTGAGCGAAACTCGCTCCCTCCGAGGGCGTGAATGAATGGAGCCGCGGGTAACCGGTGGGGGGTGTCGGGGGGAGCGGCGCTCGCTCCCCCCGACGTTGATCACTCATAGATCAGGAAGGGGCGGCGGCGGCGATTGTGGAGCGGCAGGCCCTTGCGCCAGGCCGCTTCGATGGCGGGGAGCGCCGCGCCGCGTTCGATCTGACGACGGATCACGTCCGTGCCGAACAGGATGTCGATCGGGAGCCGCTCGAGCTCGAACTCGTACGGCGGCGCCTTCCATTGAAACTCGCCAGGCGCCTGGTCGCGCGCGACCATGATCTCTGCGACCCCGGTGAGGAAGGGTTTGAACCGCCTTCGATCCGTCATGTGGACCTGCGCGCCGTCGCAGAGTTGGCCCGCCCATTTGTGGAAGGTCGGGGTGAATCGCGCCGGGCGGAAGTGCACGCCCGGCAGGCCGAGCGCATTGAGCGCATCGGCGTAGCGGTGCGCGTCCAGATAGGGTGCGCCGATCCACTCGAACGGCCGCGTCGTGCCGCGGCCCTCCGACAGCGTCGTTCCCTCGATGAGGCAGCCCCCGGGGTAGACGCGCGCGGTGTCGGGGGTGGCCATGTTGGGCGAGGGCGCGACCCACGGGAGGCCCGTGTCCTCCCAGAGCATCCGGCGCCGCCAGCCCTTCATCCGGACGACGGTGAGATCACAGCGCACGCCGTGCTCGAGAACGAAACGGCGGGCGAGCTCGCCGATCGTCAGGCCATGGCGGGCGGGCAGCGGGTAGAGCCCGACGAACGACGCGAACTTCGGATCGGGCACGTTGCCCTCGACGCGCTCGCCCCCGAGCGGATTCGGACGGTCGAGCACGATCACGCGGACCCCCGCGCGCGCGCACTGTTGCATGGCGAGCGCCAGCGTCCAGACGAACGTGTAGTACCGGGCTCCGACGTCCTGGAGATCGACGACGAGCCCGTCGAGCCCGGCCAGCATCTCCGGCGTCGGCGCGCGCTGTTCGCCGTAGAGGCTCCACACCGGAAGCCCCGTGACCGGATCGTGGGTGGTGGCGATCGGGGCGTGATCCTGGGCGGTGCCCCAGAGGCCGTGCTCGGGCGCGAAGAGCCGCACGAGCGTGGCGCCGGGGAGATCCTTCAGAAGCTCTGCGGCATGCTCGAAGCGGTGGGTGATCGAGGCCTGGTGGGCGAGGAGGCCGATGCGGCGCCCGCGGAGAAACGACGCCTGCCGGCGCACGAGGACCTCCAGGCCCGATTCCACTCGCATTCCGACCGCATAGTAATATGGCCGCGGCATGGCGCCGCGCATTCGCTACGAGCGACTGCCGACCGAAGCCGCGAACCGCGCGAGCCGCGCGCTCGACCGCCTCTCATCGCTCGAGATCGCGAGGCTGATGAACCGCGAGGACCGCCGCGCGGTCGCGGCGGTCGGGCGGGTGACGCGGTCGATCGCCCGGGCGGTGGACCTGATCGTGGACGCGCTCGGCGCCGGCGGGCGCCTCATCTTCGTCGGGGCCGGGACGAGCGGCCGGCTCGGCGTGCTCGAAGCCGCCGAGTGCCCGCCCACGTTCAACACGCGCCCGGGGCTCGTGCAGGCCGTGATGGCCGGCGGGCGCGCCTCCGTCTTCCGCTCGCGCGAGGGCGCCGAGGATGACACGCGCGACGCGGTGCGGCGGCTGCGCGCGCGCGCGCGGGCCGGCGACGTCGTCGTCGGCGTCTCTGCGAGTGGCGTCACGCCCTTCGTGCGCGCGGCGCTGCGCGCGGCGCGGGCGCGCGGGTGCCGCACCGTGCTCGTGGCCTGCGACCCGTCAGGCGCGCTGCGACGGCTCGCGGACGTTGTCATCACGCCGGCCACGGGCCCGGAAGTGCTGGCCGGCTCGACGCGGCTCAAGGCGGGCACCGCCACCAAGCTCGTCCTGAACACGCTCACCACCGCGAGCATGGCGCGGGTCGGCAAGGTCTACGGCAACCGCATGATCGACCTGCAGCCCCGGTCGCGGAAGCTGCTCGTGCGCGCGGCGCTGCGCGCGGCGCGGGCGCGCGGGTGCCGCACCGTGCTCGTGGCCTGCGACCCGTCAGGCGCGCTGCGACGGCTCGCGGACGTTGTCATCACGCCGGCCACGGGCCCGGAAGTGCTGGCCGGCTCGACGCGGCTCAAGGCGGGCACCGCCACCAAGCTCGTCCTGAACACGCTCACCACCGCGAGCATGGCGCGGGTCGGCAAGGTCTACGGCAACCGCATGATCGACCTGCAGCCCCGGTCGCGGAAGCTGCGCGCGCGCGCGGCGCGGCTTGTCGCCGAGATCGCCGGAGTGCCGCGGGCGCGTGCGACGGTCGCGCTGGTGCAGGCGCACGGCCGCGCGCGGCTTGCGATCGTGATGGCGCGGCACGGCGTCGGTCGCGGCGCCGCGGCCCGGCTCCTGCAGAGGTGCGGAGGTGACCTCCGCGCCGCGTTGCGGACCTCGTCGGACTAGCAAGCCGCTCCCATAGGCCGATCTGAATCGGCGCGACCGGTGGCCGGTGGGGGGTGTCGGGGAGGAGCGGCGCTCGCTCCCCCCGACGTTGACTCAGAGAGCGCGAACGACTTGTCTCGACCGGTGGCCGGTGGGGGGTGTCGGGGAGGAGCGGCGCTCGCTCCCCCCGACGTTAATTAAGTATGCGACGGTCCCGCGGTGTCTTCGAAGCGCACGGGCGTCCTGCCGCGCAGGAAGTCGAAGTCGACGCCCTCGTTGGCCTGGAGCACGTGATCGAGGAAGAGCCTCCCGTAGCCTCGGGTGAAGTGCGGCTCCCGCGGCGTCCACGCGGCGCGGCGGCGGGCCAGCTCGTCGTCGCCCACCCGGAGCATGAGCCGGCGCTTGGGCACGTCGAGCTCGATCTCGTCGCCGTTCTGGACGAGGGCGAGCGGCCCGCCCACGGCGGCCTCCGGCGCGACGTGCAGCACGACGGTGCCGTACGACGTGCCGCTCATGCGAGCGTCCGAGATGCGCACCAGGTCCTTGACGCCCTTCTTCAGGAGCTTGGCCGGGATCGGGGCGGCGCCCCACTCGGGCATCCCCGGCGCGCCCTTGGGGCCAGCCCGCTTCAGCACGAGCACGCTCGTTTCGTCGACCGGCAAGTTCGGGTCGTCGATGCGCGCGTGGAGGTCCGCGTGGTCCTCGAAGACCACCGCGCGGCCCCGGTGGGTGAGCAGGTGCGGCGACGCCGCCGACTGCTTCAAGACCGCGCCGTCGGGGCAGAGGTTCCCGGTCAGGATGACGGTGCCGCCTTCGCTCGCGATCGGGACGTCGATCGAGCGAATCACGTCCTCGTTGTAGCAGGCGGCGCTCTTGACGTTCTCGGCGACGGTCTTCCCCGACACCGTGAGGGCGTCGCCGCGCAGGAGCGGCAGGAGGTTCTTCATCACGACGGGGATCCCGCCCGCATAGAAGAAATCCTCCATCAGGTACTTGCCGGAGGGGCTCACGTTGAGAATGAAGGGTGTCGTGCGCGACAGCTCGTCGAACCGCGGGAGCGCCAGCGGGACACCCACACGCCCGGCGAGGGCCACGAGATGGATGATCGCGTTCGTGCTGCCGGCGATCGCCATGTCCACCCGGATCGCGTTGTCGAACGCCTGCGCGGTCAGGATCTGCGACGGCTTCGGCCCGCCCGCCAGCGCCATCTCCACCGCGCGGCGGCCGGACATCTCGGCGAGCGCGTACCGCCGCGAGTCCACGGCCGGAATCGCGGCGTTGCCGGGGAGCGTCATGCCGAGCGCTTCCGCCATGGAGGCCATCGTGGAGGCGGTGCCCATGACCATGCAGTGGCCGTTCGAGCGGGACATGCACGCCTCGGCCTCGCAGAACTCCTCCTCGGAGAGCCGGCCCGCCCGACGCTCCGCCCAGAGCCGCCAGAGGTCGGTTCCGGAGCCGATCTCCTGCTCGCGCCACTTGCCCTTCAGCATCGGCCCGCCGGTGACCATGATGGCGGGGACGTCGGCGGAGGCGGCGCCCATCAGCATCGCGGGCGTCGTCTTGTCGCAGCCGGAGAGGAGCACGACCGCGTCGAGGGGATAGGCGCGGATGCACTCCTCCACGTCCATGGCCATGAGGTTGCGGAACAGCATGGCCGTCGGCTTCATCAGGATCTCGCCGAGCGAGATGGTCGGGAACTCGAGCGGCAGGCCGCCCGCGCTCCACACGCCGCGCTTCACGGCGTCGGCGACCTGGCGCAGGTGGGCGTTGCAGGTCGTCAGCTCGGAAAACGAGTTCGCGATTCCGACGACGGGGCGGCCATCGAACACGGCGTCCGAGAAGCCTTCGCTCTTGGTCCACGAGCGATGGGCGAAGCCGTCGAGGTCTTTCCGGCCGAACCAGTTGCGGCTGCGAAGCTCTCGTGTTGTCATTGGGGGCTCCTTGTTAGGGGGAAAACATAACACGAACCCCGGGGTCGCAGGCGTCGGCGGCGATCCGAGCCGGGGGGCCGACGTGACCGCGCCGGAGAGAGATGGCGCGGCGGCGGTCACCGAAACGCGGGAAGCCAGATTCGCTCGAGCGCGAGCCAGGCGGGGGAGGTTCTATGCGGCTCGGTGGCAAGGTTGCGATCGTGACCGGCGGCGGCAGCGGCATCGGCCGCGGCATCGTGCTCGCGATGGCGCGCGAGGGCG
>QHRS01000181.1 GCA_003221435.1 Candidatus Rokuibacteriota bacterium | reverse complement strand
TCGCACCTAGCAAGTGGTCGCCTCACGAAATGATTACGGTCTCCCAGATGGCGCAGCAAACATCCGCGCAAACGTGGCCAGTTCCTCCGCGTTGAGGTCCGACACGACCCAGTATGCCATCCCGGCCTGCGTACCATGGATCACGTGGAAGCCCTGCTGGGTCACGGCCGGCGCAATTCCATCGTGCCCGCCGGGCGCCAGCCAAACGAACACGTTGATGACGTGCCCACGATGCATGTAGACGAGGGCCGCGACCGGGCGACCCTGCATGTAGTCGAGCCGCCCGCCGACAAGCGGATAGCCCGCGCTCGCGAAGTCCGTGACTGGAGGAGAGAAGTCGAGCTTGCCGCTGAACCATGGTTTGACCGTGTGCTGATCGGTCGAGGCGATGTCCGTCAAGTGATTGGCCATCAGCGAGCGAACATGGCCCGACACCGCCTCGCGCGCGGTCAGGTCGTCCGCCCGGCCGCGTGACAGGGTGGCGAACAGCCAGGCGCCGCCGGCCACGGCGACAACCGCCGCGGCGGCGCTCAGCCAGCGCCACGGCCGAGGCGCGCCGCGTGAAAGCCCGCCATCGCGCCGAACCGCCGCGCGCGCGTCACGCATGATGCGCGCCCGCAGCAGGTCCGGCGCGCGGTGATATTCGAGATCGCGCCTCAGCGTCTCCCTGAGCTCCCGCTGTTGGCCGACCGCGGCCGCGCAGCTCGAGCAGGATTCCAGGTGCCGAGCCATCTCTCGGCTGGCAACCGGATCCAGCTCGTCGTCCAGGAACGGCGACAGGCGATCGAGCACGTCTGCGCACACCATATGTCAGGCTCTTTCCTTCGCCCCGGCGCGCAATGCGGCCAGCAGCTGCTTGCGCCCGCGCGCCAACCGCGACATCACCGTTCCTACGGGAACTCCGGCCACCTGCGCGATCTCCTTGTAGGACAAACCCTCCATCTCGCGCAGCACCAGCGCCTCGCGGGACTCGACCGCGAGCCGGCTGAGCCCGTCGCGTACGGACCCGGTTGCGACCGAGCGCGCGAAGTCGGACTCGGGGCCCGAGGTCTCGTCCTCCGCGGAGTGGATCTCTTCGTCGAACTCCTCCTTCTCCCCTCCGGAACGCTTGCGGCGGAGCTGCGTGAAACAGGTATTGCGCACGATGCTCAGGAGCCACGCGCGCCCATCCATACCGCGGAAGCCCTTGAAATGCCGGATCGCCCTCAGAAATGCCTCCTGCACGGCGTCCTCCGCCTCGTGCGCGTCGCGCATGAGGTATCGCGCCAGGTTGTGGGCGGCATCGAGGTAGGGCATGACGCACGCATCGAAACGCTCCAGCTCGAGCGGCGAGAGACGTTGCTCCGGGTCCGCCGTCTCCGGCCTCCTCTCGTGGCTCAAGGATGGTGCTCCCCCGGTAAGGACTCGCCGGCCGCGCGAAATATTCCCGGTGCGCACGATTTTCCGGGGTCAGGAATAACTTCCTCCGCTCCCGGGTCAGGGCCGGTGAAGCGAAGTCTCTCGACCCTAGCCCGGAGGTACTCCATGAACGCTGTCCCGCAAGTCACCATTCGCGGCCTCGCCCGCTTCACTGGATCTCTGTGCCTCGTCTGTGTCGCACAGGCGTTGCCTCGCGTCGCCTCGCCACACGACCAGACACACCGCACGCCGATTGCCCACACGGTCAAGGTCGACCTCTCCGAGTGGAAGGTCCAGCTTACTCCCGCCCTGGTTCCGGCGGGGCCGGTGGTCTTCGAGGTGACCAACGCCGGAAACATCCCGCACGCGTTCGAGGTGGAGGGTGGCCGCCTCGAGCGGAGCACCCCGCAGATCCAACCCGGGGCCACCACCACGCTGAAGCTCGATCTGCACGCGGGCAGCTACGAAGCGTATTGCCCGGTGGGAAAAGGCTCCCACAAGATGCTGGGGATGATGAATCACCTGATGGTCGGCCGCACCAAACACTCCTCCGTCATGAGCGGTATGGCGAACGGCACGGAGGGCGAACACGAGCACCAGGAAGTGTACGCCGGCGGACGCGCGGACGAGGCGTACTCGGGCGGCCGCGCGGGCGAGGATGAGCACGACGGCGCCAAGATGATGAAGGTCGTGGGCGGCGGCCCCGTGATCCAGATCCTGCCCGGACCATTTCCGTTCGCGGACAGCGCTATGACCGTCATTCAGAATCGCCCGCCCGACCAGCAGGCGGATCTGACCCACAAGGCGCACCTGGGGCCCTATTCGAACAACGTCGCGAAGATCGCCGGCGACATCTCGCTCGCCGCGATCGACCGTGGCGCCTCGGGCGATTCGGTCTCGGGTGTGGCCGCGTTCACGACGCAGGACGGCGCGCGCTGGAAGGTCGTGATGGATCGCGTGCAGACCAAGGACATTCCTTTCAACCCGCGCTTCGGCGGCGTGATCATGGGCCTGTTCTACCACGGCGCCTCGGGTGTCCACACCCCGCTCGTACCCACCATCCAGAGCTCACTCGCTCTGTGGGCGTTCGCGCACCTGTACAAGAACGACCAGCTCGTCACCGACAATGCCATGGTTCACGTGATGCTGCTCTCGCGTACGCGGCGCACGAGCGACTGGGCGCTGGATTGCTGGGACTGCTCCGAGCGGCCGATCGAAGAACTTCAACTCCAGGTGACCGCAGCGCCCAACACGCCTCCGTTCGACGCTCCCGGCGGATTTCTGTTCGTGAACTGGGAGAAGTCGAGCGGCGTGCGCGTGTCGCTGTAAGCGGGCGGCGCTCCGAGCGCGAGGAGCCGGGAGCGCGTTCTTCGACGACTCGGCCTCTCGGGGCCAGGCCACGGAGCTTTGCCGAGACGGACGAACGCCGGGGTGCGGGCGAGCACGCCCTCCCCCGCACTGCCGCGGATTCTGCAGCTTCGACCGATGCAGCTTTCACGCAAACGTGGGCGCCGAAACATTGCTTCGCGCAGGATCGGTCCACGCAAATTCCGCAAGCCACGACGCATCAACGCCGGCCGGCGGGCATGCTGCAATCGGGTCCAATGGCATGGCTCATGCCCTGCTTTGGGTTGTCCAGTGTGCGAATCGGAATCGGAAAGGAGAAATACCGTGGGACAGCTCAACAGCAGGATGCGTGTGTGGATGGCCGGGGGCCTGGGACTACTGGCGGTACTCGCGAGTGGGTGCTCGGTGGCTCCGCCAACGGCGCCGCAGGCGGGGATCACGAAGTCGAATCAAGCCACCACTCTCTCGAGCACGACGATCACCTGGTACACGGTGGCGAGTGCGTGGGTGGACAAGGGTCAGGCCGCGACCGTTGCGGGCAGCCGGTATCAGCTCCAGCTCGTGCGCGGTGCGATGCCGTCGGGTGCGCAGGTCACCCTCGGCGAGCACGATCCCCTGTTCTGTGACGTGAACATCGGCCCGAGTGGCATGGCGATGAGCAAGACCTGCTCGCTCGCCATCTCTTACGGCGGGACGAATCTCGTCCTCAACGCAGATCAGCTCAAGCTCTACCGGTACAACGAGGCCACCGGGTTGTGGGAGCAGGCCGCTGGCACCAACGATCTGACGCGCCAGGTCTTCACGGGCAAGGTCTCCGTGTTCGGCCGGTATCAGCTGAGCCCCGTCGATCCCGGCAAGGGAGGCTGGTAGGCCAGCGTCGAAGCCGGCGAAGGGAGGGCGGAGCACTCCGCCCTCCCTTCGCCTTTTGCTGGAAACGCTCGCCAGCCGTCAGCGGTTCGGCCAGTTGGCCCACATCGTGGACATACCGGAAACATCCGTTCCTTGAAGGTCGTGATTCTGACCAAAGATCGTCGCGTTCATGACGGCGAACGGAGCGAACTGGATGGTCGGCGCGTCTTCGTCGACCTTCTGTGTGGATCCGGGATCGTTCTTGATGAAGATCTTGCCGAAGTGGGCCAAGCTGAGCCCGTGCCCGGATTCGTGGAGCGCCACGGTCTCCACGTCCGCAGTGGGCGGATCGGCGTTGATGCCCCAGGCGAAATGATTGTTGTAGTAGGTTTCCCTGAACCCCACATCGATCCTGTGGTCGCCGTTGATATCGTTGCCCGTGGCCAGATCCTGCAACGTGAACGTAAAGGTGACGCCGAGGATGAATTGACTCCCGCCAAAGAATATGGCGTCGAAGAACTCGGGGGGCATCCAGCCGGCGTGCACGATATCCGCCTGGAACGGAGTTCCGATCGTTCCGAAGCCAAACAGGCCATCGGCGACGCTCGGATCCGTTCCGTTGTACGCCGTCTTCTCGATCGGGATGTTGACGCCCGCAGCCGAATTCCAGGTCGCCATCGCGCGGTCGATCGCGGCCTCCCCATCGGCCGCGGACACGCCATTGGGCGGCCTTGTCGGGTCGACCAGATACCGAATCTTGGTGCCGTCCGCGTGGCGGCGCGCATCGGCGGGAACCCAGTCGGAGGTACTCACCCTCTGCCGGTCGTCGTCGATGAGGGTGATCCCGGGTTGGTTGCTTCCTATCATCGTGACCAGCTCGGCCTTGGTGACTCGGTACGAAGCGCCGAGATTGTCGAGCTTGGCGTTGATCTGCTGCAGCGTCGAAGAGACGATGGGCTCGTCGTCGGACGTC
>QHRS01000180.1 GCA_003221435.1 Candidatus Rokuibacteriota bacterium | reverse complement strand
GTCGCGGAGATCGCGGGCTAGCATATGGCCACGCTGACCGCCGACCAGAAGATCCGGATCCGCCTGAAGGCCTACGATCACCAGTTACTCGACCGGTCGGTGCGGGAGATCGTCGAGACCGTTCGGCGGACCGGCGCGCGGGTCGCCGGGCCGGTGCTGCTGCCGACGGTCATCAACCGCTGGACGGTGCTCCGCTCGCCGCACGTCGACAAGACCTCGCGCGAGCAGTTCGAGATGCGCACCCACAAGCGATTACTCGACATCCTTGATCCGACGCCCCAGACGGTGGATGCGCTCATGAAGCTCGACCTCCCGTCCGGCGTCGACGTCGAGATCAAGCTCTAATGAGGCCGATGAAACACGCCCATCTGCTTCGTTCGCTCGGTCGCTCCTCCCTTCAGCGTCGGGGGGAGCGAGCGCCGCTCCCCCCGACACCCCCCACCGGCCACCGGTCGCGACGATTCCTTCACGCGCTCCGAAGCATACTCCGGTACGACGTTGACTTCAGTCGTCGCTCCGTTGCTGCCTCGCAACTGGACGTTTTTGATCGGCCTGCCGGGCGTGCGATGCACTCGGGATGGTCCTACACGGGGAGCGGGTAGGGTGGCCCGCAAGGAAGGACTGATCGGCAGGAAGATCGGCATGACCCAGGTCTTCGCCGACGACGGCAATCGCGTCCCCGTGACGGTGATCGAGGCCGGACCGTGCACGGTGCTCGGCGTGCGCACGAAGGGCGCGCACGGGTACGACGCGATCCAGCTCGGGTTTTCGCCGAAGAAGAAGAACGTGTCGAAGCCGTCGGCCGGGTTCTTCAAGAAGGTCGGTGTTCCAGTCCTGGGCGTCGTGCGGGAGATCCGTCTCGAGAAGACCGAGAAGGCCCAGGCGTACCAGGTCGGTCAGACGCTGAGCGTGAGCATCTTCGAGCCGGGCGAGCTGGTCGACGTCGTCGGGATGACGAAGGGCAAGGGCTTCCAGGGAGGCGTGAAGCGGCACGGGTGGTACGGCGGTGATGCCACCCACGGCTCGATGTTCCACCGGGCGCCCGGCTCCATCGGAGCCTCGTCGGACCCGTCGCGGGTGTGGCCGGGGCACCACCTGCCGGGCCGGATGGGCGGCGACCGGCGCACGGTGCTGAACATGACAGTCGTCCGTATATTCCCGGAACAAAACCTCGTGCTCGTCGGCGGCGCGGTGCCAGGCGCGACGGGAGGGCTCGTGCTGGTTCGCAAGAGCGTCAAGACGACGAAGGCCCAACAGCAGAAAGCCACGTCGAGCAAATAGCGATGCCCGAGGTGCGCGTGATCGACGAGACCGGCAAGCAGAAGGAGATGCTGGAACTCAACCCCGACGTCTTCGGCGTCGAGATCCGTGTGCCGTTGCTGCATCAGGCCGTCACACGGGAGCTCGCCGCGCGGCGCGCGGGGACGCACGACACACGGGGCCGGAGCGAGGTCTCGGGCGGCGGCAAGAAGCCATGGCGCCAGAAGGGGACCGGACGCGCCCGGCAGGGCTCGATCCGCGCGCCACAATGGAAGGGCGGCGGCAAGCCGTTCGGTCCGACGCCGAGGAGTTACGAGCAGCGCATGCCCCGCCGCGCGCGCCGTGAGGCACTCCGCGCGGCCGTCGCGGCGAAGATCGCGGCGGGCGAGCTGACGGTGATCGAGCGGCTCGGGCTGCCGGACGCAAAGACGAAGGCGCTCGTCAAGGGCCTCACCGGCCTCGGGCTCTCCGAGTCTCCCACGCTGGTGATCGTCAGCGAGCTGGCCGATGGGCTCCTGCGCGCCGCGCGGAACGTGCGGTGGGTAACCGTCGAGACTCCGTCGCACGTGTCGGTCTACCAGTTCCTCCGCCACCCGCAGGTGGTGTTCGAGCGGGCGGCGTTGCTCTCGCTCCAGGAGGGGCTGGCGCGGTGAGCCGGGATCCGCGCGAGGTCATCATCCGTCCGCTCATGACCGAGAAGAGCATGCGGCTGAAGGATGATCAGAACAAGGTCACGTTCCAGGTGCGGACCGACGCCAACAAGGTCGAGATCCGGCAGGCGGTCGAGACCGTCTTCAACGTGAAGGTCGCGGACGTCCGGACCGCCTCGTACGAGGGCAAGCTGAAGCGCATGGGGCGACATCAGGGGCGGCGGGTCGACTGGAAGCGGGCGATCGTGACGCTCCAGCCCGGGCATAAGATCGATCTCGTGGAGGGGACGTAGCCGATGGGCATTCGCACGGTCAAGCCGACGTCGCCCGCGCGGCGCTATCTCACGTACGTGACGTACGAAGAGCTCACGAAGAAGGAGCCTGAGAAGAGACTGCTGACGCCCAAGCGGCGGACGAACGGCCGGAACGTGTACGGGCGGATCACCGTGCGGCACCGCGGTGGCGGCGCCAAGCGTATGCGGCGCGAGGTCGATTTCCGGCGCGAGAAGACCGGGATCCCCGCGCGGGTCGCCGCGATCGAGTACGATCCAAACCGCTCGGCCCACCTGGCGCTGCTCTACTACAAGGACGGGGAGAAGCGGTATATCATCGCGCCGCTCGGGTTGAAGCCCGGTGATTCGGTGATGTCCGGGCCGCAGGCGGACATTCTTCCCGGCAATGCCCTGCCGATCCGCAACATCCCGGTCGGCACGCTCGTGCACGCCGTCGAGCTGCAGGTCGGCAAGGGCGCCCAGCTCTGCCGGAGCGCGGGCTCGCTCGCACAGCTCCTCGCCAAGGAAGGCGACTACGCGACGCTGAAGCTGCCCTCGAGCGAAGTGCGCATGGTCAACCTCGACTGCATGGCGACGGTCGGGCAGGTCGGCAATCTCGACCACGAGAACGTCTCGATCGGCAAGGCGGGGCGGGTGCGCTGGCGGGGCTTTCGCCCGACCGTCCGGGGCGTGGTGATGAACCCGGTCGATCATCCGATGGGCGGCGGGGAGGGCAAAGGCAAGGGCAACCACCCGATGAGCCCGTGGGGGCAGCCGACGAAGGGCTACAAGACCCGGCGCGGCTCGAGGCCGTCCGACCGGTACATCGTCACGCGACGGACGAAGTAGGAGCCCCCGTGGGGAGGAGCTGAAGATGGGACGATCGCTCAAGAAGGGGCCGTACGTCGACGCGAAGCTGCTCGCGCGGATCGACGAGTTGAACCGCGGCCGACAGAAGAAGGTACTGAAGACCTGGTCGCGGCGCTCGACGATCGTACCCGAGTTCGTGGGGCACACGGTCGCGGTCCACAACGGCAAGAAGTTCATCCCCGTGTACATGACCGAGAACATGGTCGGCCATCGGCTGGGCGAGTTCGCGCTCAGCCGGGCATTCAGGGCGCACGGCTCCGCTGAAAAGGCGGCGGCGTCCCCGACGGGGAAGACGTAAATGCGGACCTACGCCGTCGCACGGTTCGTTCGCGTGCCGCCCCGCAAGGCGCGGCTCGTGCTCGACCGGATCCGCGGCAAAGCGGTCGGCGAAGCGCTCGTGACACTCGAGTACACCCCGCGCGCCGCGGCGCGACTGATCGCGAAGGTGCTGCGGTCGGCGATCGCGAACGCCGAGCACAACCACCAGGTCCGGAATCTCGACGATCTGCGGATCGTCGAGGCGGTGGCGGACGGCGGCCCCTCGATGAAGCGCGTCCAGCCCCGCGCGATGGGGCGCGCGTTCTTCATCAAACACCGGACCAGCCACCTGCGGATCAGCGTCAGTGACGAGGTCAACGGAGTACGAAAGGCGCCGCCCCCGCCGGCCCGCACGCCGGAGGCGCGCACGACTGCGGCGCCGCCGGCGCGGAAGACGCGGCGCGCGCCGACGAGGCCCCCGGCGAAGGCGACGCGGAAGGCACGCGCCGGGAAGGCCGGACCGCCGAAGGAGAAGAGATAGCGTATGGGTCAGAAAACGCATCCGATCGGCTTCCGCCTCGGGTCGACGCGCACGTGGACGTCCCGGTGGTTCGCCACCAAGGGCTACGCCGCCCTGCTGCACGAGGACGTGAAGATCCGCCGGCACATCAAGGACGCCCTCTACCACGCGGGTATCTCTCGGATCGACATCGAGCGGTCGGCCAATCGCGCGCGGATCACGATCCATACGGCGCGACCGGGCATCATCATCGGCCGGAAGGGGGCCGAGGTGGAGAAGCTGAAGAACGAGCTGCAGAGCCGGACGGGCAAGGAGATCTACCTCAACATCGAAGAGGTGATGCATCCGGAGCTGGACGCGCAGCTCGTCGCCGAGAACGTGGCGCTCCAGCTCCAGAAGCGCGTGGCGTTCCGCCGGGCGATGAAGAAGGCGGTCACGTCCGCGCTCCGGCTGGGCGCCGACGGGATCCGCATCGCGTGCGCAGGCCGGCTCGGCGGCGCGGAGATCGCGCGGCGGGAGTGGTACCGGGACGGGCGGGTGCCGCTGCATACGATCCGCGCGGACATCGACTACGGCTTGGCGACCTCGCACACGACGTACGGGACGATCGGCGTGAAGGTGTGGATCTTCAAGGGTGAAGTGTTGCGCGGCCCGCAGCCGGCGGAGGCCTGAGCCCGCCATGCTGATGCCGAAGCGGGTCAAGTACCGCAAGGCCCAGCGGGGCCGCATGAAGGGCAAGGCGCACCGCGGCTCGACCCTGGCCTTCGGCGACTACGGCCTCAAGGCCCTGGAGCCGGGCTGGGTGTCCAACCGGCAGATCGAGGCCGCCCGTGTCGCGCTCAC